>JANYBM010000167.1 GCA_025361125.1 Holophagaceae bacterium
CTCGAAGGGCGCCAGGGCAGAGGTGGCGGAAGCAGCGGCAAAGGCTTTGGTAAGCGACATATGGGACTCCTTGATATCTATCTTTAATCCAATCGGTGGCGAATTAAAGCACGCACTTTCCCGTGCCTGGACTAGACTTGCCGGTTCGGGTTCAGTGGGCGCGGGTGATGCGCTTCAGGCCTTCCCGGATGCTGAGGCCGGAGAGTTCACCAAGATGGGCGGCGATGAAGGTTTCAACTGCCCCCGGCCTTGTCTTGCTGTGCTCCCGCAAGGCCCAACCGATGGCTTTGCGGAGGAAGAAGTCCCTCTCGGGAGCAAGGCGTAGGCAGTGGTCGAAGAGCTGCGCTTCATCGGTGCGCTCCTTGTGCTTCTGGTGGGCGACCAAAGCGGCACGGCGGATCCAGAGGTTTTCGTCGCGGATCCAGCGCTCCATCTCGGGTTTCATCACCGCGCGCTCGTTCAATAGCAGGGAGCCGACGAGAAAACGGGCGAGCTCGTCCACGGTGTCCCACCAAGCCCCTTCCCGGATCATGCGCTCGAAGAGGGGCAGGGCTTCCATGGTCTGGAAGGCGGGAAATAGCTTGGCCCATTCCACTGCGGCGTAATGGGCCTCCCGCTGGGGCAGGGACCAGAGCGCCTGGATCTGCGCTAAATATTCGGCTTGATCGTGTGGAGGATGGGTTTTCCCGAGGACCTTCACTTCACGGCGCATCGTGGAAGCGTCCACCCCAAAGAAGGGATCCGAGGTCTTCAGGTAGGCCTGGGCGCCCTTGGCCCTAGCCGGATTCCCAGCTTCGGTGAGTCTACGGGCGAGCTCGATGGCCAGGTGGTGGGGTTTCACGACTTCCCGTTCCCGGCGATGAGAGCTTCAATCCGCTCCAGGCGTTCCAGCACGCCTTCGCGGATCTCCTCCACTTTCTCGTGCAGATGGGCGATCTCCAGCTCGGCTTTTACGTTGATTTCGTATTCAATGTCATCCCGCACGCGGTCTTTGGCGGCATGTCGGTTCTGCGCCAGCAGTACGAAGATGGACAGGAAGATGGCCTGCAGGGACACGATCATCGTGAGTAGGCCAAAGGGGAAGGGATCAAAGCGCCACGTGCCTGATTCGTTGAGCCAGATCCATAGGGCGAACCAGAGCGCATTCAGCGCGAGGAAGGAGATGCTGCCGGAAAAGGCCGCGATCCAGTCCGCCAGCCGTTGTACGAAGGTCATCTGTTCCTTGATCTCTTCGCTGGGATTTCGTGCCACCCTGGCCCTTAAAAGCAGATCGGCCTTTCGCGTCATGGCGCCCATGGCTCCCAACAGGTGCAGCGCGGCTTCGGGTTTCCGGCTCACCAGCAGCAGCAAGTCATCGCGATCCAGCTCAAGCAGTTCGGTGTCCTCCAGAGCCACGGCGGTAGCGGTGCGGGGGCCGGTCCCCAACATGGCCAGCTCGCCGAAAACCTCTCCAGGGCCACACTCCGTAAGCACAATTTTCTGGCCAGCCAAGTCGGTGATGAAGATCTCCATGGCGCCCTTGCCCACCACATACATGGCCTGCCCAGGGTCCCCGGCCTTGAAGATGACAGCTCCCGCCGCCAGGGTCCGGGTATCCACAGCGTCGGCAAGCAGCGCGCACTCGTCGGCGTCCAGGGCCGAGAACAGGGGCAGGTTGGTGAGGAGGGAAGCGTCCGCGGGCATGGGGTGTCCTTGGTAGAGATGAGTTCTCTTCAAGAAGACATGCACTTCCTGGTTCTGTGCAACCCGTCTTTTCAATCATTTCAGCGCCAAGGTTCAGCTTCGATCCGCCCGCTATCTGCCCTGAGGGCTTTCTCCAACTCTTTCTGTTCAGGCACCTTCCCCTTGCGGGAGCCCAGACATGGAATCATCGGCCACATAACTGCGCGTGAGCTGAAGTAATGACTCCGGCCAGAGAAAAGTCATTGAAGAAATCCAAGTCGTCTTTGCCCGCAGCCCCGAAAATTTTTCGCCACCCCTCAATATCAACCTCTTTCATCACCGCCGCCCGTATCTCCGCCAGCCGCCTGGAGCCATTTCCAAGTTGGAAGATCTGGTGGCTGACGGCTTTAACGATGGAGTCGATGAACTCGATCACCTGTCGAAGGTAGACCTTGTCATGCAATACCTCGCCATGACCAGGCACCAGAGTTTGAGCGTCCAACCGCTCCAGGGCGCGAAGCGTCTTGACCAGGTCCACTGGGAATCCTCCCCCCAAGTAGGGGACTGGGTGATCCAGCAGATCGCCCGTGATCAGGATCCGCTCCTTCGGAAGGTAGACGATGGTATCGCCCGCAGTGTTTCCCTTGCCGAGGAAGCGCACCTCCACCTGCCGGTTCCCCAGGTCTATGTTCAGCGCCTCGTCAAAGGTCGTGCCGGGAATCTGATCATGGAGGGTCCTGAATTCGGCCCCGACTTGGTCCCGCCCCTTCAGGGCCTCCCGGGTTTCCTTAAGCTGGGCTGGCGTAAGTTTTACGGATTTCTCGTCCTCGCCGGTCTCCAGCTTCTTTTTTAATGCGGCGGTGATCTGGGGATAGCGGGCAAACCAGCCGGGGTTGTAACCCTCGATCTGCTGTTTGGTCTCCCGGTGGGCGAGGATTGATAGGGTTGGGAAGGCTTCTGCATAGGAGCCGTTCCCCATGGTGTGGTCGTAATGCCAATGGGTGTTGAGCAGGTAGCGGATTGGCTTGTCGGTCCAGGTTCGGATCTGGGCGATATCTTCACGTGCGCTGGAAGGCAGGTAGCAGGAATCCACGACAAAGATCTCGCGGTCGCCGATGATCACCGTGGTGTTGCCTTGGGGGAAGCCATCGGGGGCATCCTTGTGGCGGATGACGTAGATGTCTTTGGCCAGGGTCGTCACAGTCCGTTCCTTGGTGACGGAAGAGTCGCTCCTAAGCCCCCCGGGCGTCATCAGGAGGACGAGTAAAACGAATTTCATGATTCGAATAGAGCGGAAAATCCACAATTTCATGACTCCCTTCCTTGGCGAGAATTCTTGTTCGAAAAAGCTGTGAAATCAGCTAACTAGCCAGAGCTAAGTGGCTAGCGCTGATTAAATCAAGATAGGTCATTGGCCCAGACCTGACCGATGGGCGAGGGGTGGTTCACCTAAAGGCAGGTGTTGATCAACCCGGGAATGGGGTGATCTGAAGCATGGTCAGCACGCATGCCATTTGCCCATTGGCGGTGAATTCCATGCAGGCAAGGGGCACCAGGGGCAATGGCTGAATGTGGAGCCCAAAGACCTGGTTATTTGTGAGGCGACTTCTGCGAAGGGCAGAGCGTGTTTGCTTGGACCGCTCTTGGATATATCTCCAGTCTGCAACCTGTGATCGAAATCATCACGGTATGCACCCCAGAGGAAAGCGCGTTGTGATACCTTCCTCGCAACAATTCCTTTCAATTGATCCATCCCGGCAGCATTTTTTGGAGAGGCCCGTGAGTGATGTAGAAATCAGCCTTACCCAACAAGCCACCATCAGTGCCCTTCAGAAGGGCGAGGCCGCGATCCCCATGCGGGGCTGGCTGGCCAAGCAAGCGGCCATCAACTACGAGGTGGAGCGCGCCCTAGCTGAGGAGGACCCCGCTGCGTTCTGGGGTGAAAAGGCGCTAGCTCTGGACTGGCATGAACCGTGGACGGAAGTCGTGCGCTTCGAGCCCCCCAATCACCAGTGGTTTCTGGGTGGCAAGCTGAATGTCACCGTCAACTGCATTGATCGCCATGTCCACAGTGATCGCCGCAATAAGGCGGCCCTGTTATGGGTGGGTGAGGACGGTGAAGAGCGCGCCTACACCTACAACCGCATGTACCGGGAAATGAACCGCTTCGCGAATGCCCTCAAGCGCTTGGGCGTGAACAAGGGCGATCGCGTGATCCTCTACATGCCGCTTACGCCCGAAGGCATCATTTCCATGCTAGCCTGCGCCCGCATCGGCGCCATCCACAGCGTGGTTTACGCGGGCATGGGTCACGCGGCCCTGCGCACGCGCATTGAAGACGCTGGCGCCAAGGTGGTGGTCTGCTCCGATTTCACCTATCGAAGGGGCAAAACCACATCCCTGAAACCCATCGTGGACGAAGCAGTCCGCGATTTGTCCTTCGTGGATCATGTCATCGTCCATCGGCGGGGTTCCCGCCCCGGCGACGCGCCCGTGACTTTCGCCAGCGAACGCGAGAAGGATTTCTACGACATCCAGCAGGGCCGCGACATCCATTGCGCACCAGAAATGGTGGATGCCGAGCATCCGCTGTTCATCCTCTACACCAGCGGAACCACCGGTAAACCCAAAGGCGTGGTACATGCCACCGGCGGCTATCTGGTGGGTGTCAATTACCTGAGCAAAGCGTTTTTCCAGATTCAGGAGCGGGACATCTACTGGAGTACTTCCGACATTGGCTGGGTGGTGGGCCATAGTTTCATCGTGTATGGCCCCATGAGCATTGGCGCCACAGTCCTCTGTCGCGAAGGCGCACCGGATTATCCGACCCCGGAAGTCACCTGGGAAATCTGCGAGCGCTTTGGCGTGAACGTGATGTTTACGGCCCCCACCGCGGTCCGCATGTGGATGAGCCATGGGGCCGAAGCTCCTGGCAAGTTTGATCTCTCTAAACTGCGTCTCATGGCTTGCGCTGGGGAGCCGCTGAATCCCGAAGCCCACCGCTGGGCCCAGCAACACCTGGTGGGCCAGGGCAACGGCATGGTGGTGGACAATTGGTGGCAGACGGAGATCGCCGGGCCCGTTATCGGCACGTTGCCGACGTTTGAAGCCCGTCCTGGCAAGGCCGGCAAGGCACTGCCTGGCGTTCGGCTGGCCGTGGTGAACCGCGATGGTTCTCCGGTGCCCGACGGTCAGGGTGGCCTGTTGGTGATCAAATACCCTCTGCCCTACATGCTGCGCACTGTGTGGAATGACCATGCGCGCTACGAGGACTACTGGAGCGAAATCCCAGGTTGTTATGCCGCAGGGGATGTGGCGGTGATGGACAAGGACGGCTACGTGGCCGTGCTTGGTCGCGCTGATGATGTGCTGAATGTAGCCGGGCACCGCATCGGCACCGCCGATGTGGAAGGCTCCCTCATCGGCCATCCGGCCGTGGCCGAAAGCGCCGTGGTGGGCCTGCCGGACCCAATCAAGGGCGAGTGCATCAAGGCCTTCGTGGTGCTGAAGCCGGGCTTCACGGCCGGCCCCGGCCTCATCGCCAGCCTGAAGGACCATGTGCGCGAGGACCTGGGCGGCATCGCCAGCCCCAGCGACATCGAGATCCGCGCCAGCCTGCCCAAAACCCGCTCAGG
>JANYBM010000176.1 GCA_025361125.1 Holophagaceae bacterium
TGCCCGGCAGCACGCGGGACGTCTGGCATCTCAAGGGTCCGCAGATGTCGAACGGAACGAATGTCTCGGCCCCCCTCTCGCACTTCGTCCACCTGACGCACATCCAGCAGTTCAGCGCCGAGTTTCTGGGCTCCTGGATCGGGCATTGGAACATCTCCGGGAACAAGGACGTGTTCCACACCCAGGTGCGCGCCGCACTCAGCGAGGGGCACGGCGGCATCGTCACGGTCAACGGCGGAGGCTGCAACCACGTCGTGCAGGTCTACAATCTCGAGGACCATTCCGATGGCAGCTTCGATGTCTGGCTCTACGATCCCAACGTGCCCTTCCTGCCGGGCGAGGCGGACGGCAGCCGCACCCGCGCCAGCCGCATCACCGTCAGCGCGTCGGGCAGGTACGTGTTCAATGATGGGGCTGGGGAGAATTGCTCCGGTGGGCTCTCTGACCTGCGAGCGCTGCCGCTGAGCGCGGCACCGCCCAATCCGCACCTCCCCACCATCCAGGGCGCCATCAGCGCCATCGGCCACCTGTTCGGTGACGCCGCGCAGGTCACCCAGATCACCGACTCCGCCGGCAGGAAGCTGCTCTCCCGGGATGGAACCACCAACGTCGATCAGGGCAGCCGCATACCAGGATCCGCCGTCTTCGTGCCGATGGGCGGGCTGCGCGGCAAGCAAGGGCCACCGCTCTACCTGTTGGCCGGCAAGGGCCCCCACCAGTACATAGTCACCGGCAAGGGGGGCGGCACCTATTCCCTGCAGACCGTCGGCAGCGGCTTCGCTGTGAACCTTGAAAATACGGTGGCCAGCGGCGCCTTGCACGACGAAGTCACCATCGACCACGGCGCTGGCAGCGTGCAGTTCAAGACGATGGCGCCAAGCAAACAGGTCACACTCCACCTTCACGCCCGCGCCGCTGATGGACAGATGCGCACTGCGGTGCTTGCCACCACCGGACACGCCAACGCGCTCGTCCACCTCGCCTTCGATGCCCAGCGCGAGAGCGTGGTCTACCGGCATGAGGGACAGCCGGTCACCTTCACCCTGAAGCTGTCCGCCCCCGGTTTGGGCAATAAGCTGGAGACGCTCCAGACCGCCCCGGCCACTGTGGAGAAGGGCGACCAGATCACGTTCAAGCCGAACTGGCGGGCGCTTGGCACGGGCGGCTCGATCCAGGTGAAGAAACTGGCCGGTCAGATCCAACAGAAACCATTGAAGTAAGCTCAGCAGTTACGGGGAAGCTCGGAAACTGTCAGCAAGCGCCCAGAAGCATCGGCCTGTATCGTATCCCTTAGAAAAATATCACTGCGTGAACCTTAGGATATAAAACCTATTCGTCGCAACGTTGGATGGCATCCACGTGGGCGATGATGATGACATTGGCGGGGCAATCCTTCTGCCCGAGGACATCATCCACAGCGCCACCGTTCCGGGCCACCAGTACCCGGTCTCCGGGGCCGGCCTGAACACCATCCAGGGCCACCATGGTGCGCCCTCCAGCCTGGCCTTCCGCTAGAATTTCGCGCACCAATAATAGCTTGCGGCCCGCGAAAAAGGCGTGCTTTTCTGTGGCGACCACTGGGGCGAGCACTTCGGCGATGAACATGGTAGGTCCCCTTCAGATGGCCGAATCCACGAGCCCCACAATGCAGGCATCAATAGGCCCATAGGCACCAGGAAGGGCCTTGGGGGCTTCACGCGCATCAATATACATCACCAGATCGCCATCGCGGGAGGCCACCAAGTCCACCGCGGCCAGGGGGTCTCCCAACACTCGGTCGGCGCCATCAACGGGCTGGATCAACCTCAGGGTGAAGCTTTTCAGCGACTCTACTTTCTGGGTGGCAACCACCAGTCCCTTCACTCGCGCGAGAAGCATTGGCTCTCCAATCCTTCATGCACAAGTGTCTGAATCCGCTCATGGGGACGTGCCAGGATCTCACTCTGGATGAAGGCGCCCTCTTTCCGGAGGAGGCCTTCGGCGGCGGCGAGGGCAGCTTCCACTTCTGCCAGATCCCCGGTGAGGGTGAAGTAACCTTTCCCCCCCATGTCCAGGTCGAAGGTGATTTCCAGAAGTCGCACTGCCGTGGTTTTCACAGCTTTATCAGCGGCCTGGATCAGCGCAGCCAAAGCCTGAGCCTCGACAATGCCCAGCGCATCCGAAGGGACTTTGGTGCTGCGCCCACCCTGCAAGGCTGAAAGGACCTGGGTATGGAGGTTTGGGATGAAGGTCCAGTTCACGAGGTAAGGCTCTGCCTTGTCCCGTCCCTCCTCAACGGCCTCCAGCAGATCCGCTTCGTCACCGGTGACGTGGATCATGAACTTTCCGCAGCCCACCGGCCCCGCCCGTAGCAGACGCACTTCGGCTTTCTTCAGCATGAGATCGCAGACCAGCAGCCCCTTGGCGATGCTGGAGAGCTCAATGATGCCGAGGGTTGGAACTGTGTTCGTTTTCGGTTTGGCCATGGAAGAATCCAGTCGCAGATGCTCAAATGATTCGGAAATGGTCCTTTAGGACACAGCGTCGGCGCCTAGTGAAATGAATGGCGTTGGTCATCCCTTCGCCCGTAGGAGAGGCGATGGTGAAGGACGTGGAACCTGGACCCTCGAAGCCCAGGCCGTTGTAATTCGGTCCATTCTTGATAAAAATTGAGCAGTTCACAGCCCGGGCCATCTCATCGAGATGGTCAATGTTCTTGGAATACATGCTCGCAGTGTGCCGGAAGCCGTGCTCGGCCTTCAGCGCCATTTCGATGGCTTCGTGGACATCCTTGGCGCGGGTGAACCCGATCAAGGGCATGAGCAATTCAGCCTGGATGAAAGGGTGATCGAAGGGCACATCCGCGAAGATCAGGCGAGGGTCGCCCGTGAATGAGATCCCCGCCGCTCGGAGGATGACGCTCGCGTCCTTGCCGACAAAATCCTTGTTCGGGTGCCAACCGTCCACCACCAGCTTTTCCACAGCGGCGATTTCTGAACCCCGCAATTCGTAGGCTCCAGCAGCCACCATGGTGGCTTTCAGCCGATCCGCGATGGCCTCCACCGCGATCACTTCTTTTTCGCAGATGCAGACGATGTTGTTGTCGAAGGAGGCGCCTGCGACGATGCCGCGCCCAGCTTGTTCCAGATCTGCGGTCTCATCCACGACCACCGGGGGATTGCCCGGCCCGGCAGCGATAACCTTTTTGCCCGAAGCGAAAGCCGCCTTCACCACGGCGGGCCCACCGGTCACCACCACCAGCCTGATGCCGGGTGCATGCATCAGTTCATTTGCGGACTCGATGGTGGGTTCTGCGATACAGGTCAGGAGATTGGCAGGTGCCCCCTCCGCCACCAGCAAGCGGTTCATGAGATCAATGGTGAAAGCGTTGGTTTTTTTGGCGGCTGGGTGGGCATTGAAGACTACTGCATTGCCGCCAGAAAGCATGCCGATCCCGTTGTTGATGACGGACTCGGAAGGGTTGGTGCAGGGTGTGATGGCGCCGATGACACCCCAGGGAGCCAGCTCTTCAAGGGTGAGCCCATGCTGGCCCGAGACGGCCTCCGCCCGGAGAATTTCGGGACCGGGCGTCTTGTTGATGACCAACAGGTTCTTCTTGACCTTGTCCTCTTGACGGCCCATGCCTGTTTCCTGGACCGCCACGTTCGCCAGTTCCTGAACATGGAGGCGAAGGCCCTCCCGAAGGCGCAGAATGATCTCCATCCTGCGCTCGAGGCCAATGGACCGGTAGGACTGGAAAGCTTGCTCAGCGGCTTGAATGGCCGAAGGAATATCAGGAAAGCACCCCATTGGGGTTCCTGGCGCCGTCATGTCAGCGCCCTCCAGCTCACGAAGGACGCGTTCAGCGATTCTCGAGACCAGGGCTCGATCTATTTCCATAACGGGGCCTCGTCACAGCAGTAGCTTTTTATGATTTTTTGTAGGTTTCTTCGCCCTCGAACTGGATGGCATCCACGATCCCGATGACCACCGCATCCACAGGGCGACCTTCACTCACTGGCGTCATCCGGGCGGAACTGCCTTGGCAGACGATGACCCATTCGGAAGCACCCGCGCCAACGGCATCAGAAGCAACCAACGGGTTGCCCTTGGCGGCGCCTTGCATATCCACGGGCTGGACCAACAGCAGTTTGTGGCCGACAATGCCGCTCACCTTCTGGCTCGCGACGACATCGCCCACCACTTTGGCGATCAACATGAGTGAACTCCGAGGCTCAGGCAATCACGTTTGGACGGCCCAGGGGAAGGACCGAGTCCACGTTCTCGTGGGGACGGGGAATGACGTGCACGGACACGATCTCACCGACCTTTTGCGCGGCCAATGACCCCGCTTCGACCGCGGCCTTCACGGCAGCCACATCGCCACGAATAATGGCAGTAACGTAGCCACCACCAATTTTCTCATAGCCCACCAACTGCACCCTAGCCGCCTTCAACATGGCGTCGCAGGCTTCCGTCATGGCCACAAATCCCTTGGTTTCGATCATGCCCAGCGCTTCACTCATAATAGTTCTCCCTAGAGAGTTGGTGGCGGTATGCCACAAAGTTGGAAAGTCGTTGCAACAAAATAAACTGGCCTGCTTGATGATGCACGGACTCTAATCAGGCTTTGGTCCGATAAGGACGTCCATGAATGGAATTGATGGCTTCGATGGCGGCTTGCATGGCGCTATCAATCTCAGACTCTGACCCAGCCATCATTAAGCGCCCCACCGCCCCGTAGGGCTTGAGATCGATGAGGAAGACGTCGGCGGCCTTCTCGGCTTCGTTGGCGGCCAGCACGGCGTAGGCGGCGGGATCGCACTCGAACAGGAACAGGGACTGGCCAGGCAGGATCATGTTGCCATAGCGGTTGCGGTTGATGATCTGGGCGTGCATGGGTTCCACGGAGCGAATGACTTCGCAAGTGGCCACATAGGGGGTCAGCCGATCCTGCTCGGTAAGTCCGAAATTGCCGATGGCGGCTTCGCCCGCGGTGCGAACCTCGCCTTTGTCGAAGGCATGTACTTCCAGCATGCCGAAAGTGCGTTCCACCACCTGAGCCGCCGGTTGTACATTCGCGGCCTTCAGTGCCACATCCGTCATCTTGTTGATGGCGATGCCCGGCGCGACCTCGATATACACCGAGGCCTGCTCTTTGAGGGGTGGAAAGCCACGGGAGCCAAGACCCACGAAGGCCGCCAGTTGCGGCTGCAGGGAATCAATAAATACGTAGGCCCGGAGGGTCAGCTGGCCGTCGCTCATGTCAATACCCCTTTCCTTCGCCACCGGTGACGATGGCAATCCCTGAGCTAGTCCCGATGCGCGTGGCGCCAGCGGCAATCATTTTCTTCGCATCCACCGCAGAGCGAACTCCACCTGATGCTTTCACACCCATGCGCGGTCCGACCGTCTTGCGCATGAGTGCGATATCAGCCTCAGTGGCGGCACTGCCTTTGACGAAGCCGGTGGAGGTCTTCACGAAAGTCGCGCCTGCTTTTTTTGCGAGTTGGCAGGCCGTGACTTTCTCTTCGTCCGTGAGCAGCCCCGTCTCCAGGATCACCTTGGTGACCTTGGTCCTGGCGGCTTGGATCACGGCGCGGATATCTTTTTCCACCAGAGCCAGATCGCCGGACTTGAGGGCGCCGATATTCAGGACCATGTCAATCTCTTCGGCCCCGTTGGCAATAGCTTCCCGTGTCTCGTAGGCTTTGGTGCGGGAATCAATAGCACCCAAGGGGAATCCCACGACGCAACAAACTTTGACCTTGGATCCCCGCAGCAGATCGCGGCAGCGGGACACCCAGGTGGTATTGATGCACACGGAGTAGAACCCGTATTGACGGGCTTCCTTGCAGAGTTTTTCCACATCATTGGCTGTGGCTTCGGGCTTGAGCAGGGTGTGGTCAATCATGCCCGCCAGATCCGTATTGATTCCACCCGGGGCCGATCCAGTGGCGGATTGCGCCGTGCTCTTGTCCTGAAGGGCCTTGAGCACTTCCTGGGTAATCAGATCCACTAGTTTTTTTTCATCCATGCCAATTCCATCCATCTCTATTTCATTCACGATATCAGACGTCCCGCTCGATCTTGTCCACCCGTTTCTGGTGTCGCCCTCCCTCGAAGGGCGTGGTCAACCAAGACAGCACCATTGCATCCACCACGTCCGGGGGATTGGAGGTGGCACCCAGGGTCAGGATATTGGCATTGTTGTGTTGCCGGGAACTCACAATCGTCTTCAGGTCGTGGCAAAGGGCCGCGCGGATTCCAGGGAAACGGTTGCACGCCATCGTGGAACCAATTCCTGCCCCGTCAATCATGATCCCCTGGACGCAATCGCCTCGCAAAACAGACTGGGCTACAGCTTTGGCGAAATCCGGGTAATCACAAGCCTCCTTCTTGTGGCAACCTACATCCGTGACGGCATAGCCGTTCAGTTCCAGAAGGGTACGCAAGTGTTCCTTCAGCTCGAATCCGCCGTGGTCGGAACCTATGGCGATACGTTGGCCCATGGCGCCCTTGCGGCGCCTGGTGAGGACCTCTCGCACGACCTCTGAAACCAATTTTTCGACCTTTTGAGGATCCACAGGAACCCTTCCTTGAATTTCAGGACAACAAGCTTTTACAGCAAATACGGCTTCCCCACGCGGATAGCCACCCGGTATGCAGGACCATTGTAAAATTTATCTGCCAGTGACCCAATGGACCTGAACCAGGCAATAGAATGGCACATTGAATGAAAAACGGAGGCTCCCTTTGAGCATCACTGAAAAGATTCTGGCGGACCACGAAGCGCGCAAGGACTCTGCTGGCGTAGCCTGGTTTACGCTTGAAGATATGCGTCGCCTAGGCATTCCAGAGGCTCTGTTCACAGTCATGCAGGATGTTCAGCACGATTTGCGCTCACGGCATAGCAACCACGTGGTGGAAAGCGAAGGATGCCTCGACCGCTGGTCCCTTCAAGAAACGAAATGACCAACTGGCGGCAAACCTATTTATGGGGTTGTTTCACCTTTTTATGGACCCTGCTGACGGTACCCCTCACGGTGCTGGGGATTCTTCTTGCCACACCTTTTCTAGGCCCGCGCAAGGCGTTTTTCACCATTGGGCCGCTATGGGCTCGCCAGATGTTCTGGGTTTCGGGAATTTTGCTGGATCGACGAGGCTGGGAAGCCTTGCCGGAAGACATTCGCAGCACACGCCAGCCGGTGATTTTCATGAGCAACCACGAAAGTCAGATGGATCCGCCGCTGCTCATCAACGCCATTCCGGTGCCTGCGGTTTACATCGCAAAAAAGGAAGTCAAGCTCATTCCCTTTGTGGGTTGGGCGGCCATGTGCGCGGGTGTGATCTGGATTGATCGTGGGAAACGGGAACGTGCCATTCAGAGCATCAAGGAAGCTGCCAACAAGATCCGTGGCGGCCGCAATGTCGTCATTTTCGTAGAGGGAACCCGAACCCGTAATGGTGAGTTGTTGCCCTTCAAGAAAGGCGGGTTCCAACTGGCCATGGATGCAGGCGTGCCCATCGTGCCCATGGCCACCGTAGGGGGATTTCAAACGCTGCCCCCTGGTACGATCTTTGTTCGCCCAGGCCGCTATGTGGTGAGTTTTGGCGAACCTGTAGATACAGCTTCTTACACCAACCGGGATGAACTCATGGGGGAAGTGCGTGCCCGAATCGAGGCCTTGATCGCCGATGCCAAAAAATAGGCGGTGGGCTATCAGCTAATCTAGAGGCGCCTCCGGCGCTCCGTTAGCAGAGTCGCGGCCTTCGGTCGCATCCAAAGCAGGCTCATAGCTCTTACCCCATTGCTCACAATCTATTTAAACGCAGGGTCCTTCAGCGCCACCCTGCGCTTGCCCGTGTGCAACTGGTCTGCCAGGTCCACCAGAGGCTTGGCCTCGGTCTTCAGGCCGAGTTGCGCCAGGGTGCGGGCCATGAAATACAGGTTCACCGAGGTCACACGCTTTTCATTGTGTCTGCGGGTGCTCCAGTCCACAGCCTGGCAGCGAGTAAAGAAGTCACCATAAATCTTATAAGTGCCTTTAGCATCCTTGGAAACAGCCCTCACGAGGCCTTGGAGCAGTACTTGATTAGAATGTTCAGGAGGCCATGCGGAGACCAGTTCCGCCGTATACCTACTCACCGTCTCTGGGTCGCCCCGCTCATAGCCGCAATAGGCATCGAGGCTTTTCAGCACCGATGATCCCGGAGCTTCCTTCAATCCTTTGCTGATTCGGGCACCTGCTTCGGCGGTCCGGCCCATCCATAAAAGCGCATCTGCGGCTGTGACGTAGGCGAATTCCGTGGAGGGATGTAATTCGATGGTCCGATCCGCGTGGCGCAAGGCATCCGCGAGATCCCCATCGTTTTGCAAGAGCACGGCATAACGGTAATGGGCCTGCGGGTTGTCTGGATCAAGGGCTAGCGCTTTTTCAAAATAACGCCGGGCAACGAGATGATTTTCCTCCCCATCCAACCCCGCGAAAGTGTCTGCCAGCACGTTGTAGGCCCGTGTGTCCCCTGGATCCAAACGAATGGCCTCCAGGGCGGCTTTGCTGGCACCATCCACGTCCCCCCGGCGCAGTTTGATGGCGGATAGGGCACGGAAGCCCATCTCGTTGTGGGGATCCAACTGGATGGCTTTGTCCGCATGCACCTTTGCATCTGTATAGAGCACCTGCGCCTCGTCGAATTTGCCTTGGCTCAAAGATTTCGTACCGGCCAATTCAGCGATGGTCCAAGCCATGGCTGCGTGGGCTGGCGCATAGTCTGGTTCGAGTTCTAGGGCCTGTTGCAGGGTGGATTTGGCCAGTACCAGGGAGTCCATCCCTCCTTGGGTGAAGAGAGCGTTACCCTTGATGAAAAGCTCTCTGGTGCGGGGGTTCTTGGCCCGGTAGCGAAGACCGCCATCGTCACTACTGAGGCCCATCTCCCTGGGCAGCCTGCGTTGCAGGTCATCCTCGATGTCCAACAGTTTGGCTTCGGGTTTTTCCACCGAAAACTGCTTCAGCACCGTACCAGTGGCGCTGTCGAGAATGCGGATGCCCATGCGCACCCGGCCCTCCACCACCTGATAGGTTCCCTGAATCACCCATTCGGCATTCAGGACCTTGGCCAGCTGGCCAAAGGAGCGAAGAGGTTTGCCGGGAATCTCGCCGAGCTGGTGCATGGCCTCGGTGATCCGCAATCGATCCACCACGAGAATATCTTCCCGCGCAGCCAGGCCCGAAGCCATGGCGTCTGCAAAACTGCTGCTGAGCCAAGCTTGGGATTCATCGGCCATCAACAACTCCACCGGCAGGATCGCTACCACCCGGCGGCCCTTTGCGAAATCTTTTGTAGAGGCCAACCGCGCCATGCCAAGGCCGCTTTCTGGTGTGCGGGTGCGCCACCAGGCATAACCTCCGCCAGCAACCAACAGCAACGCCACGGAGGTAGCGACAAGCCAAATGCGGCGCGTCTTACCTGCTTCTGCAACCTGAGCCGCGGGCATTAGCTGAGTGGGCACTCCCGAGAGGAAAGGTGTCAGCTGAGTGGCCTGGCCTTCTTGCAAGGCTTCCACTACCGAGTGAAGCGAGGGAAATCGGTCTTCTGGGACTTTCGCCATCATCCGCTCAATCACCAATCCGAGATTCAGGGGAAGATCCGGCCGGGTGTTCCGCAAAGGGGTGGGTTGATCCTTCACCACCGCGAACAACGTCTCCACCAAAGATGCCCGGAGGAACGGATGTACCGCAGTAGCCAACTCGTGAAGCACCACGCCTAGGGAAAACTGATCACTGGGAGGACCAACGGCCCAGCCATTAGCCTGCTCGGGACTCATATAGGCTGGCGTACCTTGGCTATAGCCCGGGGCCGTGCGCTCGATGAGCGTGGCATGATGGCCCGTGGGGCCGTTCACTGGGGTTGCCGTCTGATGCTGGGCAATGCCGAAATCCAGAATTTTCAGGACACCTTCGGTATTCAGCACCAGGTTGTCGGGCTTGATGTCGCGGTGCACGAGCCCTTTCAGATGGGCATAGTGAAGAGCGGAAGCGGCCTGCATGGCAAGGCTCCGCAGCCAGGTCGCTTCTGCCCGATTTCCTGAATAATGGCTGAGTGTCGAACCTGAGACCAACTCCATAGCAATGAAGGGCGTGCCGTCCACTTCGCCCGCTTCGTAGATGTGGGCAATGTTCGGATGGTTGAGCTGGCACGCCATCTTGGCTTCTTGAAGCAACGCGCGATGCCTGACTTCATCGGCGTTGCGGAGGACCTTCAAAGCGACCTCGCGCTCCAGGCGGAGGTCCATGGCCCGCCACACTGTCCCCATGGCGCCTTCGCCCAACCGCTCGATAAGGCGGTAGGAGCCGAAGGTTTGAAGTTCAGTGTTCAAACAGGGATCCCAAAAGATTGATTATAGGCCTGGCTGTGATGGTTTCACTGGATTCCACTGCGAGGATTCAGGAACCGTTACAGTGTGGCCTGCACTTTTCTGGACAGACAGTTGTGCCCCCTCCAATTATCCAGCGCGGTGCGCCTCCGCTTATCGCACGCAACGCTTGCTCCCACTCGCTAATTTCGTGGTCGTCGAGCCTCCCTGTTCACTACGTTCGCGGAGCTGACGCCTTTAGGCCGAATGAAGGTTCGGCGCAGGTGGTCAGAATCGAAAGGCCACTCCCAGCGACGTATGGCTTAAATCTGCATCGTGAAAATCCCGTTGTGAGTTCGGCAAAGACGTAAGCATCTGCTTAGCCTCAATCCCAACGTGGTTATTGATATGAAAAATGAATCCAACCGAGAGGACGAAGGCTATTTTTTCTCCATAACCATCATCAACGTAGACGATGTCAGAGCCTGGCGTGTGAGTGCGGGTGAGGGTCTGATACCAATGCGCGCCACCGACCCCAATCAGGAAATCCACACCAGGATTGCGCGAGGGTCCCATCCGGACCAGCCAGTCGTAGCCGATATAGCGCGTGTCCGCACTGATGGATTGAGGCTCGCCATAAACAGTCCTGGTTTTGCCATCAAAATGGCCGATCTCCACACGCAAGCGACCTTCAACATCCTGACCCTGGCGGAAATAGAAGGGGATCCCGATGTTATAGCCAGTTTTATAAAGGCTTCCCGCCGTGTCCGTGGGGAGCATCATCTGAATGTTCAGCCCAAAGCGGTGAGAGGCGGATTCCTCGTAGCTTTGAGCGGACAGGACACTGGCAATACTGAATAAAAGTACGGGTAAAATTTTTCTCATGACATCTCCTAAGGTCCAATAGTCAATACGAACACCTTCAGCCTATTCCCGCAAACATGAGACCAGAAAGCACTCAACTGCACTCTGTGCAACCTCTGGTTCAAGTTTTCGATGAATGGCGCCGATCTCCAAGGCTTGCCTGGCGTCCCAACGCTCCAGGCCTTGGAAAAGACGATCCGCACCGATTTCACCCAACACTTCCACCAGCCGCACCGTGCCACCAAAGCCGGTAAGGATGCCATGCAACGCCGCTGGGTGCGCGAGTTTGAAAGCGCCCTTCGAAGGAGGTTTCACCTCTACTCCCCATCGTTCCTGGCCTGCAAGCGCGAGATCACAGCCACCACCCATGGCCGCGCCGCTGACGAGTGTGAGGCTTCGCCATCCGGGCCAAAGCAGATGCTCCAGCACCCGCTGGCCGCGCCGGGCGAAGGCTTCGGCGGTACCAGCATTCAGGCTGGAAACCTCGTTGAGATCCGCACCAGCACAGAAATTGCGACCTCGGCCCTGCATCCAACCCGCGTCGCTAAAAGCCAAGCGCCGCACACCGGACCAGCGTAGTTTAATGAATTGCAGGTCCAGGGCATCCAACAGTTCCACGCCTAAGCGATTGAGACCATCCGCCGAATCCAGACCAACCCAGGCCCAGTCCTCGCCGCGCAGCAGATCCAGGGAAGTGGGACCAGAGTAGACCCGGATTGGCTTCACGAAACCCCCAGCTTTGCAAACGCCGCAGCCACGGACTCCGTGTCTGGATCCCAATGGGGCGCCTCCGGTAACTGATTGCGGAACCAGGTTGCCTGACGCTTGGCAAAGGCTTGGGTCTCTTGGATGATCCGTTCGAAGCCGGAAGATTCTCTGCCCTCCGCCTTCGCCATCAAAACCCGGTACCCCAAGGGTCTCAAAGCTTCCAGGTCGGTGCCATGGCCCGCCGCCAACAGGCCCGCCACTTCATTCTGCCAGCCCGCCTTCAATTGCTCCGCCACCCGTTGCTCTACACGTTTGCGCTGCCTATCACGCGTGGAAAGCACCACCAGCATCCGCCAACCCGTTGGGGCCCCAAGCCGCCCTCCTGTGAGGAGTGCCGAAGCCTGTAAGCCTGTCGCCAAATGGAGCGCCAAGGCCCGGGTCACCCGTGACCCATCATTGGGATGAAGCTCCCCTGCCCGCTTGAAATCCAGACACTTAAGCACGCGATGAAGGCGCGGTACGCCTAACACCTCGGACCAACGCCTTACCTTGAACACCATGGCTTCTGGAACCTCTGGAAGCTCCGTGAGCTGGTCCCAAATACCCCGCAGATAAAGCCCCGACCCCGTTACCAGAACTGGCGCGTCAATTCCATCCATCCACCTCCGTACCTGTGCCCCAAACTGCGCGGGATTGGGCCTCGTGGAAAGCGGCAGCAGGCCGTAACCCAAATGAGGCACACCCCTTTGTTCAGTCTCGGAGGGTTGGCCCGTGCCGATCGCCAAGCCCGCGATGGATTGATAGGGATCGCCATTAACGACAGCCCCGCCCACACGTCGCGCCACGGCTACCGCCAGAGTGGACTTGCCGGAGGCCGTGGGGCCCAGGATCGCAATCTTCATGGTTCCAAGGTAGCTCGGAACCTCTCCCCTGATTCACCCATCTCTAAAATGTCCCCGATGAGCTTCCGAACCCTGATCCTCGCGCTCTTGCCCTCCTTGGCCTTCGCCCAGGTGGGGACTCTTCAACAAAACCCCTGGGTTTTGGTGAACCCCTTCGGACTTCAAATTTTCCCTCTGCAATCCCTGCGGGGGGCAGTCCCCGAAGCCACCGTAATCGTGGAGAGTGATTACCTGCCTCTTTTCACCGAGCGGGAAATCCGCTTCCTGGAGTTCCGGGCCTCACTGCTGGCAGATCTGCGAAAACACCTGGAAGACAATGTCCCATCGCCTTCACAAGGTGCCGGTGTGCCCGCACGGTACGCTGGAAATTCTGTACCGAGGGTCTATCCCATGGGCGGCTTGAGGTGGAGGTGAGCCTGGAGTTTTTGGACTCACAATTATTGATTTTCGATTCACGATTGAACGGCGAAGCTGGGGGTCTCTGGACTTTAAGCCTGCGCCTACAGCCTATTTCCGATACCCCAGTTTTGGCAGTAGCGTGGCGGCCTGGTCCCGGCTCAATCGTGCGGCTTCAAGGGCGCTCTTCAGTAGGCATTCAGGATCCTGATCCAGTTGAAGCAAGGCTTCGCACTGACTTTTCAGCCGCGCCACTTCACCGTCACGGTCTTCCAGATGCCGTTCGGCTGCGACCTGAAAAATGGACAGGAAACACTTCATGGCATCACAAGCGGCGCTCAGGGTGGCGGCGCTGCTGCGATGATCGCTCTGCAACGCCAGGGCCGTGGCGAGAAAGCGCAGGCCATCCTCGAAGCGCACTTGGTGCGGCCCTGCTGCTCCTCGGGCGTAACTATCAGCAGACACCTTTGGACTCCGGCGTCACTGCATACTCGCCAGTGAAGCAGGCATAGCAGAAACCTTGACCTTCATCTGGATCCCGCACGGAGGCTTGAAGATCTTCCAAGGTGAGATAGCCTAGCGTGTCCGCATTCACGAACGTGCGTATGGCTTCGTTATCGCGGTTGAAAGCGATGAGCTGGTCGCGGCTGGGCGTATCAATGCCATAGAAGCAGGAATGGGTCGTGGGTGGGCTCGAGATCCGCAAGTGGACTTCCTTGGCACCGGCGGCCCGCACCATCTCTACGATTTTTTTCGAAGTGGTTCCACGCACGATGGAATCATCCACCAGCACCACGCGTTTCCCCACCAGCAGATCCCTCACGGGATTGAGTTTCACCTTCACGCCGAAACTTCTGATGCTCTGTTTAGGCTCAATGAATGTTCGGCCCACGTAGTGATTTCGTATCATCCCGAATTCGAAGGGAATGCCGCTGGCTTCGGCATAACCCAGGGCGGCGCTCATGCCACTATCGGGAACGGGCACCACGAGATCGGCCTCTACCGGATGACGCCGCGCCAGCCTGCGCCCCATCTCGCGCCGGGTGGCCATGACGCTGCGATCAAACACGTTGGAATCTGGTCGTGCGAAATAGACATGCTCGAAGGAGCAAGGCTTCGGCTGCACTTTGGGTCGCGGAAACCGGGATTGAACGCTGGTGCCACGAACGATGACCAGCTCTCCGGGCTCGACCTGCCGCTGGTAGGTCGCACCCAATAAATCGAAGGCGCAGGTCTCAGATGAAAAGACTACCGCACCCGCCAGTTCACCCATGGCAAGAGGGCGGAAGCCCCGCGGATCCCGGACCGCCATGATGGCGTCCTCCGTGAGCACCAACAGTGAAAAGGCGCCCTCACATCGCTTCAGGGCTGCTACCACCGCATCGTCCACGTTCGTGGCATGGGCCCGGTTGATGAGCGCCAGGATGACTTCTGAGTCACTGGGGCTGGTAAAGGTGTGACCTTCCTGAATCAATTCAGCACGCAGGGTTTCGGTGTTGGTGAGATTGCCGTTATGGCAGAGAGCCACCTGCCCAAAACGCCCGTGAATCAGGAAGGGGTGGGCCGCGCTCGCCACGTTGCCACCGGTGGTGCTGTAGCGGGTATGACCGATGGCGGTATCACCGGGGAGCGAATCCAGGGTTGGCTGATCGAAAATATCTGCCACGTGGCCTTGGGCTTTATGGAGGAATAGCGTCCCCCCATCCCTGGAGCAGATGCCCGCGGCTTCCTGCCCACGATGTTGCAGCGCGTAAAGTCCAAGATAGGTCTGCCGCGCGGCCTCGGTCTGGGGAGAGATCCCGAACACTCCGCATTCGTCCCTGAACGGCATAGTGGCTCCAAACATCAATCTTAACGTGGAACCCAACAGCAGCCACCCGCATACACCTCAATGGAGACCCCGACCCCCATGCCCAAGCTGATTTCTTTTTTGCTGCTAGCCACCCTGCCCTGTTCTGCCGATGTACTGGCGGACCTGCGCGGAACTTTGCTCAAGTTGCAAGGCACCGAGGCCATCCACGCCAAGGCCGATATCCAGAATTGGAGCCAGGACGGCGAGGGCAAGAAGGCCCGCGTCACGCAGACCCACAACACAGTCCAACTGGAAGATGGACCCAATGGCCTGCGCCTGGGTTGGACTTCTGCCCAGATCCAGGAAGCCCGAAAGGAAGCACAGCTCAAAGCGGCTAACCCAGACGCAGAGACACCTAACCTGGATTCCCTGAGCGCCCTCACCGGCCTGAGCGCCACAGCCTATTTGAGCCAGGGCGACCATTTGCTTCAGCAGCTGAAAACCGCCACCATGCTGGAGGATAAGCCCGATAGCTACCAAGGGAATCCTGCCCGGTTGGTGGTCTTCAAGCTGGATCCAGCCGTGGGTGCCGACGAGAAAAGCATGGTCAAGGACCGCAAGGAGACGCTAAAGGTATGGCTCGACGGGCACGGTGTACCCATGGCCACAGAACACGCCGTTGCCATCAAGGCCTCAAAATTTCTCCTCAGCTTCACCGCCAACAACCACCAGACACGCAAGCTGGTGGTGCGGGGAAACCGATTGGTGGTTTCAAATGAAACCCAAGAAAACAATGGCTCTGGCATGGGTTTTTCAAACACGACGAAGAAAGTGACGGCGCTATCCTTCTATTGAGCTGTCAACGGAGAGAACCTTCAAACCTAGCGCCCACCTCCATTCCCACACTTCCCCGTCCTTGAACCACCCTCAAAGCGCTACCCTGTCAAAGCTTGACAGCCAATGGATGGGCCCATGTTCAAGGACATGCTGCAACTGATTCCCCCTGAAGGCTTGAAGATCATCCTGGTTCTTCTGCTGTCATTCCTGGTTGGCCTCGATCGTGAGGAACACAGCACCGAAGGGCATAAGTCTTTTGGCGGCGTTCGCACTTTTCCGATCTTCGGCTTGGTGGGCTATGCCATGGCGCTGCTGTCGGGTGAACAGGTGCTGCCGGTGGCCCTGGGCCTTGTGGTGGTGGGCGGATTCGGCATGTTGTCCTACTGGTTCAAGCGGGATCGCTCTGAGGAAGCCGGCACCACCACGGAGGTTTCAGCACTGGCAATCTACTTGGTGGGCGCCCTGGTCTTCAAAGGGGAGTTCTGGATCGCCACCACCCTGGTGGTCATCCATCTATTTCTGCTGGAACTGAAGACCGGGCTCGAAGGCATGGCGAAACGGTTGGCGCCGACGGAAGTCATCGCTTTCACCAAGTTCCTGCTGCTAACGGCAGTGATTCTCCCAGTGGTGCCGAACCGGGAATTCACGTCCTTCCAGATCAATCCATTCAAAACATGGCTGGTGGTAGTGGCCGTCAGCGCTGTGTCTTACGGCAGTTATGTGCTGCAAAAAGTGCTGGAAGGCCGTGGGGGCATCTTTCTTTCAGCATTGCTGGGGGGTGCCTATTCATCCACGGTCACCACCGTTGTGCTGGCGAAACAAGGCGCCCGTGAACATAAGCCCCACGTGATCTCTGGCGGCATTCTCGGTGCGGCGGGGATGATGTACCTGCGCCTGGCGGTGCTGGTGGGCCTGTTCAACCACGAGTTGCTGCTCAAACTTGGCCCGGCCTTCTGTGTGCTGGGCTTGGGTGCGATTCTAGGCGGGTGGCTCTGGTCGCGTCGCGAGGATGAACCTACCGAACAAGCGGACCAGATCGAACTCACCCGGAATCCCCTGGAATTGAAAGCGGCCTTTCTTTTCGCGGCCATCTTCCTGGGCATGCTCCTGATCACCCATCTAGCGGTAACTCACATGGGAACCGGTGGCGTCTATTCCCTGGCTGCCATCATGGGCCTTTCGGATGTGGACCCGTTCATCATGGGCATGACCCAAACCGCCACGAATTCAACACCGGTCCACGTGGCCTCCATCGCGATTCTCATCGCCGCAGCCAGCAACAACTTCATCAAAGGTTGCTATGCTCGTTTTTTCTCAGACTCACCCACAGGCCGTTGGAGCCTGCTGCTGTTAGTGATCCTGGCCTTGTTGGGATTGCTTCCCGTCTGGTGGGTGTGACCAGGGAAGAGCCTTCAGCTATCGGTTCATAGCTCAGTTCACATTTTGCGTTTCTGTGATCCCGCCATCCAGCCGCCCAGCCCCTTCACGGGGTGCCCTGGACCACCGTTGCAAGGTACTGAGCAGCGCGGTGCCATCTTCTGGTGGCGCGGCACCCGGTTTCAGGTTGAAAGCCTCTAGATGTACTTCCAGCGTGGCAACTTCGCCGGTATCAAACTTCACCGTGGCGTCACAAAGCACAAGGGTGTTCTTGCCAACTTCCAGGAGGCTGGCGAAGCCCTGTACATTGCCTGGTACGGGCACTTCCCACACGGGATAAGTCTTCGCACCGAAGCGAAGACCGTAGGGTTCCTGACGAAGTGCGGGTGATGGTCCCGAGAAGTACATCAGGCGTTCTGCTCGCGCTAGTAGCATCGTCTGTGCAAAAGGCGTTCCCACCGCGCGATCCGCTTCAAGTCGCCAGCCACCTAGCCGAGGTTTCTGGACCCGATTGTTGGAACGCCGCGCGGGTGTGGGCACCAGCAGGAAATTCGTTTCCAAGATCGCATCTTCGCCTCGCATGCGCATCTTCACGTGATAGCGCAGGGCTGAACCTTTTGGGAGAGCCTCCGACGGGGATTTTTTCTGGGTACTAAAGGTTTCATTGGCCAATCGAGTCAAATCCTGCGGTGCTGGCATCGCAGCAGCGGAGTCCTGCGCCGATAACGAAACCAGGCACGCTCCTGATATGACCACGGCCTGGATGGCCCCCATCGCTTTCATCTCAGCCATTCAGCCCCCCATCTACTACGATGCCAGAGCCGGGACCGTACGTTCCATCTGATGAGCAATTCTCCTTCAAAATTGGATCGGGTGGCTAACCTTGAACCATGCCGATTTGCTTTGATCTGGATGGAACCCTGGGTACCTTTGGCGGTGGCTATGTGTTGCTGATGGAAGCTCTGGGGGATGTCTGGGGCTGCCCACCAAGGCCGGAGGAACTCCGTGCCTGCCTAGGTTCCACAGATTGGGAAATCGCTGACGAATTGCATCGGTCCCGTTTTGGAAGAGGATTGGAAAACCTTGCCTACCAAGAGCTTGAGACCGCCTGCCTAGCCCGGTTCCGCGCCACCTTCCACCCGGAAGGGAAACTCCCAGTCGCCTTTCAAGGCATCATCGAAGGCTTGCATGAACTGGCGAAGCGTGGCCATGCCACCTGGTTGGTATCGGGTAATGTACCGATGGTGCTTGAGTTCAAGGCCCAAGTGCTTGGTATTGATCGGCGCATCCATCGGCTGGGCAGTCTACCGGGATGCAGCCGCGCGGACCTCATCCAAATGGCCATGCTGGGGGCTGCGGGACCCCATCTATACGTGGGCGACCGACCCCATGACCGGGAAGCCGCGAGAGCAGCCGGGGTGCCCTTTCTCGGCATCGGTGAGGCAGTGCCCGGTGATCACCCAACCCTTGGTATCGAAGCTGAAGCCAAGCATATCGTCAGCATCGTCGAGCGCTTGACTACCCGGCCATGACGCAGCCGCCGGAAAAGCCAACTGGGCCCTTCGAAAGGGTCAACCCAATCGGGCTGGCTTCTGGTCTCTTCGAGAGGATTCTGAAGCCAACTGAAGCAACGCGCTGTGGGATGGCTCCCGTGATTCGAGTTTCTCGGCACGCCGATGCCAGAAGGCAGCCATTTCTACATCTGGTTCCATGCCTTCACCCTTTTCGAAAGCTCCTGCCAACCATTCAGCCGCGGTTTTCCAGCCCATCTCGGCAGCCCTGCGATATGCAGTGCGACCGGCCTCGGGATCCACAGTGATACCAATGCCTGCACATAACATTTCACCCATGCGAAAAGTCGCCTCGGCGTGGCCAAGTACCGCAGCACGGCGGTAATAGTCCATGGCCTGGCCCTTCAGGCTTTCCCCATAACCACCACCTTCGAAGTAGAGGCCTAGCTCGAAATGAGCTTCTTCGTTGTCGAGCTTGGCCGCGTGCTCCAGATAGGACAGCCCCTGCCGCACATCGCTGGCATCGCGGCCCCACTGAAGCCAAGCCGCGCCAGGGTCTTCCGCAAATTTCGCCCGGAAGGTTCGGATACCGTTTTCGATGGCCTGGAACATGGAATTATCTTCGCACCACTTAGGGTGGTTTACGGCCCCCTATGAAAAAATCATCGCTCTGCGAGGGCTTCGTTTACCGCCTTCTTCATCAGGCCTTTCTCAAAACCCACCCACCGTTGTCGGGTGCGACCTTGGCGATCCAAAACAAAGGTGACCGGAGTATCTGCCAGATCGCCTAACGAATCGAATTTCCCAGGAGCTGTCGGAGTTGCCAGATCCACGAGCAAATCATCATGAAATACTGCGAATACCTGCCGAGCATCCTCCCCATCCTCCAAGTACAAGAGTATGGATTCCACCTCCGGGTGGCCTTTGATCTCCTTCCATTCTGGAACCGATTCCCGGAAGGCTGGAGCCTTGCCGCGGATCACGCAGAGCAGGCCTATTTTGCCTTTTATGTCTTTCAAATCACCCTTGGTCCCTCGGGTGTCATGCACGGTATAAGCAAGTGCTCCGATGGGCTGGCGCTCTGTTTGGGGTATCACTGGGATCAGGTTTCCACCCTGGGCCCTGACCCGCTGCCCAAAATCCCCCCAAACTTCGCGATCTTCGGCTCGATGCCCCACAGGAACGTTGCGGATAAAGGTCCTCCACCCCGCGAAACCGAGCATCAGGAAGGCACTGCCCAGCATGATTCGAGAGGCCTGGAGACCCACACCGTTTTCATGCAGGTCCGCCATTCGTTCCTGGAAAGCCGTCCGCCGTGGCGCTTCCGGCTCAATCATAGGCAAAGGCTCCACGTTCGCCAGGCGGGTTCGCCAGACCTGGGCTTCGGTCGCATCGGCCGCCATGCCATCTCCCAGTTCGAGGCAGCGCGCCAATTCCCTGATGGCGCCTGGATGCCCTGAGTCCGAGGCTTTTCGAAGCCATTGCTCCGATTCAGCCAAGTCCTTCCCGCCCCCCAGGCCCCAGCGCAGCAGGCTCGAAAGTTGAACCGCCGACTCTATGTGCCCTGCTGCAGCCCCTTTTAAAAACCAGTGTCGCGCCAGATGCCGATCCCGAGGGTGCGAGAAACTACCCTGCTGATAGGCCTGTCCCAATTCATAACAGGCGACAGGATCACCACGGCTTGCATCCAGCTCCAGTCTCTGGGCGCTGCGGGGAACTTTCCCCCGCCGCATTTTAAATTCATAAATAGCGCCGACAAGCACGAGCGGTAGCACGCAAAGCAGAACCAGACCAAAGGAAAGCACCACCGCCATCAACCCGAGGCAAGCCAGTAGCACAAGCCCGCCCCACTTCACGAGGGCAGGAAACCATGACTGTTGAAAGAGCCTGTCGCTGGGCTCTGTGATCAGCCTCGCGTACCAAGCGCGGATAGGGTTTCCCATGCCGATAAACATGGGGACATCATCGCAGGATCATTTACTCAGCGCGGCTTTCAACTCGGACTCGGCACGGCCCGACGCATAACCAGACCAGCGCGTGCGCAGCTTGCCGTTTGCATCCACGATGATGGTGGTGGGAATACCGCTGATGGGGCCAAAGGGTCCCAATGCATCTCGATTCAGGGGCACGAACGCCTTAAGCTGCATCGGATGACGGCTCAAGTAGGTGTTCACGTCCGTGAAACCACCCTCGTCTATGGAGATGGGCAGCACCGCATAGCGGCTGTCGGCCTCAGCTTGCAGCTTGGCCAACTCTGGAAGACTGGCTTGGCAGGGCGGACACCAGGTGGCCCAAACATCCACCACCAAAACCTTTCCCGTGTATTCCGCCAAGCTGTGCCGATGGCCTTCTGCATCGAGAAAAGCCACGGCACGCACATCGGTTCCCACCCGTGGAGTGTTGTCCCGCTTCACTCTCCAGATGCCGAACAAGAGCACCAGCCCCACCAACCCCAGCGTCGCGAAACAGCCCCAGCGACCCCATTGATCCCGGAGGCGTTCCTTTAGCTCTTCGTCCATGGCGACCCCCAAATCTACTAAGTTCAACTTTCCCTAAATTTTGCTAAAAGTCACGCGAAGGACCTGGAGGAAATCCTTCATGGCAGCTTTCTCTCGGACCTGGGGAACGCCCCATCAGAACAACTGAGCGCGATTCGACTCAGGTATCCCGTCAGTTGTGGCCCCGGCTGCGCTGAGGCAAAGTAGAGCATGGCATCACCCCTCATTACACCCTTGGAACTGGCTACGCTTGAGGGCGTTGTGCTGTTGGATGCACGCCCGAAAACAGCTTTTGAAGCGGGGCATCTGCGCGGCGCCCTGAACGTGGATCCCGATGTGCAGCTCAGCACCACCTCATCTCCGGGATTTGATCCGTCTAAGGGTGGGCGGCATCCGCTTCCATCGCTGAAGCAATGGCGAACGACCTTGGGGTTGTTGGGCATCGAACCGGATACGGGGGTGGTCGCCTACGACGATCAAAGCGGCGCCAATTCCGCCGCCCGGACCTGGTGGATGCTGAAGGCCATCGGTCACGAGCCATTGTGGGTGCTGGACGGTGGCTTGCAGGCTGCCCTGAGTGTCGGCTGCGAAATCACCACTGATCCATCCGTGGCCAGCCCGTGCGCCCACTACCCCGCCACCGCATGGTTGCTGCCCACGGTGGCTCTCGACGTGGTGGAAAAGCTTGCGAAGCACCCAGAATGGCGCGTGTTGGATGTGCGCTCACGAGAGCGTTACCAGGGCCTTACGGAGCCATTGGATCTGGTGGCGGGACATTTTCCTGGCGCGGTGAATCTGCCCTACCTTGAAAATCTGGAAGCCAACGGCGTTTTCAAATCCCCCGAAGCATTGCGCGCCCTTTACACCGAACTGCTGACCGGCTCACGCCCGGACCACCTGGTGGTTCATTGCGGCTCTGGCATCACCGCTTGCCAAACATTGCTGGCCCTGGAACACGCAGGACTGCCAGGTGCAGCGCTGTATGTGGGCGGTTGGAGCGAATGGTGCCGCAGTGGCAAGCCCATGGCGAAAGGGGTGGAATGAATATGGCTGTAGTCATCAAATCATGGGCTGAGCGCCTTGACCTTCGACGCGTCGCTCATGGCCCAAAGCCCATGGCTCAAAGCCCAAGATGAATCCCTGGCGCAGCCTGGGGGGTCTGCCGCGAGAAGTGTGGGTGCTGTCGGCTGCCACCTTCATTAATCGCGCGGGCACCATGGCCCTACCCTTTCTCGCGCTCTATCTAATGAAACAGATGGGCCTCGGCGTCACCCGGGCGGGCCAAGGCTTTGTGGTGTATGGTTTGGGCGCGATGATCGCCGCCCCGCTGGGAGGCTGGCTGGCGGACCGGTTCGGACCGCTGAAAATCATGCGAACCTCGCTACTGCTTTCGGGCCTGTTGCTGCTCGCGCTGCCATTGATCAAGGATGTGCGCAGCTTTTTCCTGCTGATCGGAGGTTGGGCTTTGGTGAGCGAAGGCTTCCGGCCCGCGTCCATGTCCATCCTCACAGACCTGGCGCCGCCGGAACTGCGGAAGGCTGTGTTCAGCCTAAATCGGCTAGCCATCAACCTGGGCATGAGCGTAGGCCCGGCACTGGGCGGATTCATCGCCACCCGCTCCTACCACGGGCTGTTCTGGGTGGATGGTGCCACCACCCTGGCAGCATGGCTGGTACTGGTGCTGATGGTCCGCAACCAGCCTCACAAGCACGAGTCGGGAAGCGGCTTCGCGTTGATAGCTGCCTTGCGCGACCCGGTTCTGGGCTACTTCCTTCTTGCCATCATTCCCGTGGTCATCGTTTTCTTCCAGCACGAAGGGCCTATGCCCATCTATCTGGTCCGGGATCTCAAGCTGCCGGAAAGTTTTTACGGTTCGCTGTTCACCATTAACACGCTGATGATTGTGGCCCTGGAAGTACGCCTCAATCTGGCCACGGCCCACTGGCCCCACCGCCGAACGCTCATGCTGGGCAGCCTCTTCTACGCCATCGGCTTCGGCGCCATGGTGTTCGCCCATTCGCCCGCCGTGATCGTGGCGACCGTGGTGGTCTGGACCTTTGGTGAGATGATCCTGTTCCCGGCCATGTCGGATTACGTGGCGTCCATCGCGCCCTACGCTCGCCGTGGCGCCTACATGGGGATCTACGCGCTCACCTTCAGCATGGCTTTCAGCTTCGGCCCGTGGCTGGGAACCTGGATGCTCGATGCCTGTGGCGGTCAGGTGCTCTGGCCCGTCATGGGAGCACTTGGAATCCTATCGGCGCTGGCTTTGGCGAGGATTAAAGCGGCGCCGTCCTTGGACCGACCTAAGGCGCCATAACCAGCCCTAAGGCAGCATCAGATCGCGGCGATCAACCAGCTTGAACCTGACCTGCTTCCAGGTGGCATCTTTGGGTTCAACGTTGATTTCACTGGGCTTCAAGTCCTTGGGCTTGTGTTTGGGATTGCCATCAAAAAGAAAGACTTGTTCAAGTTCGCGAAAGGCCTCGTTACCTTCCGGCAACATCACGTACCGCACGATCCACTGCGATGTTTGTGGGTCATTCGCAGCGGTCGTTCCATAAACTTCATACAGGTAATGCCGGGTATCTACCATGGCCACCGCATGGCTCATGGTTCGCAGCCAAGCTGGCGGCGCGGGCTCCCCATGGAAGGGTGGCACCACCCCGATGGGCCGCGATCCATCAGGTTCTTCCCTGGCCTGCATAGGCAGGGACAGGATGAAGGTGGCAAGTATCAAGGGCAGGACAACGCGTCGCATAAGATTCAAACTCCTGATGAGCCTCATTACAGCCTGAACGCTTAGGCGTTTGTTGCCGGTCAAATTTCTGTAATTTCCGTCACCTTTTTCTGCTGGGACCCTTGGCGAGGTTGGTTTGCCTGGTGCCTCGACCGTGGACGCACGCCCCTCCTGAATCCGCCGCTCGCCGGTGGATTGCATCCACTCATCGAAGCCGCTGGCTGCATTTCGCTAATCATAGTTAGAGTTGATCCAACCCTTCTGGAGGAACTCATGAGCGATTCCGAATCCCTGTTTGGAGCCAATGAAAAGCCCGGGATAACAGCCCCAACACCGACGTTAAAATTGGGCTTGATGGACCAATTCATCGGAGTATTCACCGAGCCTGTGGTGACCTTCAAACGGCTCCAGGCATCCCCATCTTGGGTCGGAGCCCTGGTGGTCCTGATCCTCACCAGTCTGGTGGTGGCGGCGGTCTGGGGGTTCAAGGTGGACGTGGATGCCATGCTCCGTCCGGGCTTCGAGGCCAACCCGAAAATGACCCAGGAACAGATGGACCAAGCCATTTCCTTCATGGGGCGTTTCTTTCCCTTCATCGCCATTGTCCAGACGCTCATCATCATTCCTGCCGCGGTCTTCTTCATGGCCCTCATCTACTGGTTGATAGGCAAAGCAGCAGCCGAAGGCGACCGACCATCCTACACTCACGCCCTGAGCGCCACCGTGGTGCCCAGTTTGGTGATGCTGCCCCATTCCTTCCTGATCCTTGTGATGGCTTTCCTGCGTCCAGTGGGCGGCCTTACACCGGAGAAGCTCGCCCCCAGTTCCGTCGGCTTCTTTGTGAACGTCGCTAATCCCAAGCTTCATGCTCTGCTCTACGCCCTGGATCCCTTCACCATCGGCAGTCTCGTCCTGGGATTCCTCGCCTTCCGCCACACCATGCGAATGAAGACTGGGGGCGCCCTTGCCTGCACAACGTTGGCGATTCTCATCACCCTCGGCTTCCGCATCCTCGGAGCCAAGTAGATGGCGAGCCGCAAGCATACGATCCTGATTGCAGCTGGCGTGGCGCTGCTGGTCCTCATCGGCCTCGGCATCGCCTTCGGTAGCAACAAGGAAGACCCAGATGCCTACTCATGGGATCTGATTTCCAAAGGCGACATCCGCGAAACCATTCAGGCTTCCGGTGAAATCCAGGCCAAGACCCGGGTGAATGTGGGCACCAACGTGGCGGGTGAGATCAAAGCCATCCATGTCGTGGATGGCCAGGAAGTGAAAGCCGGAGAGCTGCTGGTGACCATTGACCAGATCCGACTGCAGCAGGAGATGGCCCGCGCCACAGCCGCCCTGGATGGCGCGAAGAAGGACGCCGAACGCTTGAAAGCCGCCATGGACCGGGCCGACCAGACCTTCGCCCGCCAGACAAGCCTGTTCCAACAGGGGCTCATCAGTGATGAAGATTTCCGCCAGGCCAAACTTACCAAGCAGAGCGCGGAGCTCACGTTCCAGGGCGCCAAGTCCAACACCGCACAGAGCGAAGCGAACCTTGGCTCCATGCGCGACAACTTGAGCAAGACCACCTTGCGGGCACCCATCAATGGCCGCATCACCAGCCTGAAAGCCGAGAAAGGCGAGATGGCCATTCCCGGCATGAGCAACCTTCCGGGTGCCACGCTCATGATCATTTCCGACATGCACGAACTGATGGCGGAAGTGAAGGTCAATGAAAGCGAAGTGGTCCGGGTCAAGCCTGGGCAAGTGGCCCAGGTCACGGTGGAATCGCTTCAGGGGCGGGTCTTCCAAGGCAAGGTGGCTGAAGTTGCCACCGGCAGCGAAGGCATCGGCGCCGACGCCAACATGTACAAGGTTAAGGTCGCCATAGACATGTTGGCCAAGGACGTGGACAAGCTGCGGCCCGGCATGAGCTCCAGGGCGGTGATCCTCACCAGTGAGGTGAAGAACGTGCTGCGCGTGCCTTTGCAGGCCGTGCTGGAGCGGGATGGTTCCCTGGAAGAAGCGCAGAAACAAGGGCTTCTGGCACCGGCCTCGCATAGCGTGGCCATGGTCGTGAAAAACGGCAAGGCCCTTGAAAGCGTGGTGCAAACCGCCATTGCCAACACTCAATATTTTGAAGTCAAGAGTGGTTTGAACGAAGGTGACAAGGTGCTCACCGGCCCCATTAGAAAACTCAAGGACTTGAAAGACCGGGCCTCAGTGAAACTCAAGGCCAAGTCGGACACGGAGCTGGAAGAAGCCTCGAAAAAGCGCAAGGCCAGCTCGGAGAAAAAATAATGAATCTCCAGGAGCCCGTCTCCGCGGCGATGCGCGCACTAAAGGCCAACAAGATGCGCTCAGCCCTTACGACGCTCGGCATCATCATTGGCGTGGCGGCGGTGATCATCGTAGTGAGCCTGGTTCAGGGCCTGCAAAGCAGCGTGCTGAAACAGATCGAAAAAGCAGGAAGCCAGACCCTTTTCGTGCGACCGGTCTTCCCCACGGACATGCCCTATGCGGAATTCACCAAGATCAAGAACAAGGATCTGACCATCGAGGACATGCGCACCCTGCATAGGATGGTGCCCCAGATCATCCAGATGACGCCGCTCTTCTTCAATGGGTCCGAAGTCAAATCCGAGGGCCACAGCGCCACCGTGAACATCATCATGACTGACGAAACTTATTTGGAACTTAATAGCATCAATCTGACCTCCGGCCGTAATTTTGTGCCTTCAGATGTGCGCCTGGGCAACAAAGTGGCCGTGGTGGGTCCGCGCGTGGTCGAGAAACTAGGCATCAAGGGGAATCCCATCGGCAAGTCCATCAACACCCCCACGCTGAGCCTGGAAATCATCGGCATCCTTGAAGAGCAGGGCTCATCGCTAGGGAACGACCCGGACACCAACGTGATGATCCCGCTCACCACCGGCATGGCCCAGCTCACGGACGCCCAGCGACGCCAACTCTTCTTCCAGGCGCGGGTGGATCCGCGGGTTTCCGCTGACGATGGTGCGGACCTTCTTGAGGATGCCCTGCGCCGGATCAAGGGTCTGAGGGGCAAAGAGCCTTCAGGCTTCAAGGTTTTCAGCCCCAAACAGATTACGGGCATCATCGGTGGCATCACCAATGTCATCACTGCCGTAGCGGGGGGCATGGTGTCCATCGCGCTGCTGGTGGGCGGCATCGGCATCATGAACATCATGCTGGTGAGTGTCACCGAGCGCACCCGGGAGATCGGCGTGCGCAAGGCCGTGGGGGCCAAACGGAAGGACATCCTGCTGCAATTCCTCATCGAGGCTTCCTTCCTCTGCATCTTCGGCGGGGCCGTAGGCATCCTGCTGGGCTACGCTCTGGGCGCGATCCTGGGCAAGCTAATGTTCGGCCAAATCGGCAGCATCCCGCTCTGGGCAGTGGTTTCAGCTTTCATGGTGCCCGCGGGCATCGGCTTGATTTTCGGGATGTACCCCGCCGCCAAAGCCAGCAAGCTCGATCCCATTGACGCGTTGAGGTATGAATAGAGCCATGAGCTGTCAGCTTTATGTGGATGCGGCCGAAGGGCGCGACCTTACTAATGGCGAGCTGGAGGCGCCTCCAGATCAGCTGATGACAGATAGCCCACATGCCCCACAGCCACCATCTAGGTGATACTGCATCATGCTCCTGCCCTACCCATGGATGATCTTCGGCGTTGGCTTAGCCTTGTTGATAGGTGTCTGGCTGCTTCGGCGATGGGCACGGCGGCAGGTCTACCGCGCGGCGGTGCGCACCCGGCGGGAGTTGGGCTTTCATTTGAATCCCGTCACTGTGACCCGGAAACAAAAACTGAAGCGGGAATTGGTAGAAGATCCCAGGCTCCAGGCCATGGTGCGCGACGAATGCGCCAAGACAGGCATCGATGAAGCCCAAGCCTGGATGCGCGTGACGGATTATCTGGACGAGATCATTCCGAATTTCAATCTGCTGACGGCTTACCGCTTCGGCAAGAAAGCTGCATCGGTGCTGTTGCGATCTTTTTATCGCGTGCGCATCGGCCGTAGCGCCGAGGCCCAGCTCAACCGCATCCCCCGCGATGCCTCGGTTGTCTACGTCATGAACCACCGCAGCAATGCGGATTATCTGTTGGTGGCCTTCCTGCTGGCGAACCGCGTGGCCATCTCCTACGCTGTGGGTGAATGGGCCCGCATCTGGCCCCTGGAGCGGCTCTTCAAGAGTTTTGGTTCTTTTTTCGTGCGCCGGAAATTCCGTGATCCGCTCTATCACGCCGTGTTGGAACGCTACGTACAGCGGGCGGTGGAAGCGGGTATCACCCAAGGCATATTCATCGAAGGCGGACTGAGCCGCGATGGCGGCTTGCAGCCGCCGAAGCTGGGTCTGCTGGACTACATGGCCCGCGCCAACGCCAAGGATCTCGTCTTCATTCCCGTAGGCATCAATTATGATCGCGTGGTGGAAGACAGCACCCTCATCCGCGAACTGGGTGGCCAGCCCAAACGTGGATTCCAGGTCAATTTTCAGCGCTCGGCCTTTTGGCTGTCCGGTCTCATGTTTCGAGGCGCGCTGGGTCGTTTCTACCGTTTTGGCTATGCCATCGCCAACTTTGGCCCACCCCTTAGCATTGGGGAGCTGACCGATAATGCTGATATCTGGGGCATGGAGTGGGAGGAGCGCAAACCCGTCATGGACCACATGGCGCACAAGTTGTTACAGGCCGTCGGGAACCAGGTACCCATCACCCCCGTGGCCATGGTGGCCTGGTGCTGGTCACAGCTGAACAGCCCGTCTGTAAGCCATCTGGCTCTTCGCCAAAAGGCCCTGGAAACCATGGCCTGGGCCGCAGAGCGCAACCTCCCGCTCTACCTGGCAAGGGGAAATTTTCAGCGCATTTTTGAAATGGGCCTGCGGGTGCTCGCCCTGCGGGGAATTCTGTTGGCCGATGGAGACAATTTGAAGACCGACCCCGCCAAGGCGACCTTACTCAACTACTACGCAAACAGCATCGCTCATCATTTCATTTGATTCGCGCCGCCAGCCCGTTCCAACTGGGTGGAACTTAGCGCAGACCCTCTAGTGCAGGCGCTATGAGGCCAGGGAACGAGCAGAAGCCTGCAAAGCATGAAATGTGACGGAATACCATCCCGAAGCGATTAGCTTTTGGAGATAGGAGCAAATCCGCACTGTCGAGAAGCTCCTGCCACTTATCAAGTCAGAGGTTCACGATGACACTACGCGCAAGGGTTTCGCGACTCGATGATTATTCGGGAGAGTTGACCCAAGCCCTGGAAAAGCTGGAAATCGAGAAGTCCAGGGGAGCCCTCAACCGGGATGAACAGGTGGATTTCCTGGCAGATCTCCGCCGAACCATGATCAGAAAGGACCTTTTACCCGCCAAGAAACGGGGCAGGCTCACCCTCCTCATCGCCTTGGTGTTTGGAATTGGGGCAGCCTTCATACCTCCCAGCACTCCCAACCAAATGGGGTTTCAACTGGGTGCCATTGGCTTAGGGTTGCTTTGCCTGGCCGTCTCCGTCTGGAGCTTCGCCCGCTTTTTCAAGGTGCGTCAGCAGGACGAGGCATGGCTGGGACGAATGGAAGCCGCCGCAGCCCAGGGTGGGACCATCTTTGACGTTGACTGAAAATAGGGTCGGCTGAGCCTCCCGAAAGCAGGAAAGAAACCGATTGAATACGAGGGAGAGTTAGACCCATCAGGGCTTTTGGGATTCACTCCGCGCTTCGCGCTCCGTTCCGCGGCACTGGCTGCGGGCGGGCATCCTCCTTTGGCGGACCGGCCTCGACGCTCTCGCGTCTCGTCCTTGCCCTACTCCCGCGCCATTGCCGTTCGAATCCCTCTCTCTCCGCCAAAAGGGCCGCCTGACACCCTGCCGACTACGACCCACCCGTACTCTTGGGATTCACTCCGCGCTTCGCGCTCCGTTCCGCGGCACTGGCTGCGGGCGGGCATCCTCCTTTGGCGGACCGGCCTCGACGCTCTCGCGTCTCGTCC
>JANYBM010000043.1 GCA_025361125.1 Holophagaceae bacterium
GCGCCCTGCCGCAGGAAGTATTGGACCAGCCCTGCGATCATGGCCAGACCCGCGAAACCAAAGGCCCAACGCCAACCATTGGCTGAGGCTAGGCCGACTTTTCCCAAAGCCGCAACAAAGACCGGGTCCTGGGCCATGAAGCCGAGGATGAGCGGAGCGATGAGGGCGCCGATGTTGATGCCCATGTAGTAGATCGTGTAGCCGCCATCCTGTCTCGGGTCGTTCTTCTCATAGAGCATTCCAACGATGGAGGTGCAATTGGTTTTCAGGAGACCCGTGCCAATGGCGATCACCGCGAGACCGATATAGAAAAGAGGTAGCGGCCCAGACGCCAATGCGAATTCACCCAACGCGATGAGCACGCCACCCACCAAGACGGCCTTTCGATAGCCCAGGAAGCGGTCTGCGACCCAACCTCCGGGAACGCTTAGGGCATAGACGAAGAAGGTGTAAAGCCCATAAAGCAGGCCTGAGAGTTTTAGCGACAAACCCAGGCCACCCGCGCTGGCGGGGGCGGTCATGTAAAGCAGCAACAGCGCCCTCATGCCGTAGTAGCTGAAACGTTCCCACATCTCCGTGAAGAAAAGAGGATTGAGGCCTTTGGGGTGGTTCCGAAGAGAGAAAAGCCCGTAGATCACAAACCCCACCCAGAGGGCCACCGCCACGAGCAGTGGGGTGAATGAGCTAAAGGTCACAGGGATGGCTTGGAAAGCCAGCGGAAGCAGATTCATGAGTTGATCCAGAAAAAGTCAGTATGAGAGAACGGGACGCTTACAAGTTCTTCTGAATGAAATCCCACATGGCCTGCATGCGGGCATTGATGTGTTGAGGTGCGTTGGGACTGTGGGTGGATCCTGGCAGCAGCACTGTGTTGGCGGTGAGGCCAGCCTTCTGCAGGGCATCCAGGAACTGGGTGGTGTTTTGCGGATGCACGTTGTCATCCAGGGTTCCATGGAATATCAGCACCTTGCCATGCAGATCCTTGGCAGCTTTCAAGACCGAGGTGGCGTCATAGCCTTCGGTATTTTCGCTGGGCAGGCCCATGTAGCGCTCGGTGTAGATGCTGTCGTACAGGCGCCAGTCGGTGACCGGCGCGCCCACGAGACCAAGCTTGTACCTGTCGCAATGAGTCATCGAATAGGCAGTCATGAAACCGCCGTAGCTCCAACCTTCCAACGCCACGCGGCTCATGTCCGCCCAGGGTTTTCCGCCCAACCATTCAAGGCCTTCCAATTGATCTTTGAGTTCTTGTTCGCCCAGACGTTTATAAACGCCTTCGGCGCTGCCAAGCCCCTTGTGGGACGCACTGCGGTTGTCGCAAATCCACACCACGTAGCCCTGTTGCGCCAGGAAGTGATACCAGAGCATTGAATTGGAAAAGGCATCCAACACCTGCGGGCTCTGGGGTCCGCCATAGATATGTTGAAAAATGGGATATTTTTTCTTGGCGTCAAAATCCGGAGGCAGCACCAGCATGGTGGGCATGGGGAAGCCATCCTTGGTGAGTACGGTCTGAAAGGCCACGCGACCGAATCGAATGTCCCGGAATTCCTGGGTCACGCGGCCATCGAGAGCTTTCAGCACGCGGCCATCCACATCTACCAAGCCAACCTGGGTCGGGCTGTGAGCGTCACTCCAGGTGTCCACCGCCAGCAGGAAATCAGGACTGAATTGCATCCGATGGGTTCCGCCGCGAAGGGTAAGACGTGCCATCAGGCCATTGGGTATGGCACCTTCAAGATCCGCACTGTAGGCATCGAGACCCGCAGGATTGTTTTCCGTGGCGCTGAAAGTGACGCGTTTCAGTTTTTCATCCACACCGAAAAGTTCCCGCACTTCCCATGTACCCGCGGTGATGGCTCGCAGGAGTTTGCCATTCTTGTCATAGCGGTAGAGGTGGCGATGGCCAGTGCGGTCGGACGCTGTGATGAAACCGCCATCCTTAAGGAAGACCGGCAAAGGCAATCGTTCCTGCCAGGCTTTCCCGCTTTCCTTCAACAGCAAGGAACTGACGGTTCCTTCGAAGCGACGCAACTCCAGCCAGGTTTGGAGCCGGTCCTGGTAGCTGGCCAACAGCAAGCCCTTTGGGTCCCAGCCCACTTGGACCAGCAGGGTTTCCTTGCCAGGGTACGGATCGTCCATCCAGGTGGTCTGAGCATTCAGGTCCACCACGCCAAGGCGTGCCACTGGATTGGGATCGCCAGGTTTTGGATACCTGCCTTCCAGCAATTTCTGGGACTGGCCGCGATCATCCACCAAGGTATAGATCGGCACCTTGGAGTCATCCAGGCTCATGTAGGCGATGCGTTGGCTGTCCGGTGACCACCAAAAAGCGCGGTAGGTCCCGCGTCCATAGACTTCTTCCTGGTAGACCCAATCCAGGCGTCCATTGAGGAGCGATGGGGAGCCGCTGGTGGTAAGCCGCGTTTCCTTCCCGGTGGTGAGATCCACGGCGTACAGATCATTGCCCTGGAGATAGGCGACCTTCTTCATGTCGGGACTGAATGTGGGGTCGTCTTTCAGTTCTTTGCTCGAGGTGAACTTTTGGGCTTTTAGGCCATCCTTTCCCAGCTCAACATCGTATAAATCACCTTCCACCGAGACGATAAACTGATGAAAATCTTTATCCCAAGTGAAGCCGCCTTTGACGACGGAACGTCGAGCGCGGTCCTGCTCGGCACCAAGTTTCACGAGTTCAGCCACGACTTGATCAGGTTCAAGGTAGGGCAGGATGGTGCCTTTTCTCGTGTCCATGCGAGTAACGCTCAGCTTGCCATCATCGGATCGAGACGCGAGCAAGGAACCATCTGGCAGCCACGCGAATTGTGTTTTCGGATTGTCCAGGAACGGGGTTTTTTTCGTCGGATGGTAAAGGCTTTCGAGGCTCAGCAGTGTTCTGGCCATGGGCTTCGAGGTTGGCTCACCCGGCTTTGAAGGGGCGATGGGCATCTGGGCCGCGAGAGCCGTCGTGAAGAGGAGCGTGAGCAGTGGGTGATTCATGAGGGCATCCTATGAATTTCAAAATGGGATTACATCACTCTGGCAGGTGTTTTCGCGTCAGATTCTGGTGTCCATCCTTGGTCACCAGCACGTTGTCTTCGATCCGGATGCCGCCGAAGGGTGCCAGGGCGTCAATATGTGCCCAGTTGAATTTTGAGGAATGTTCAATCTTGTCGCCCGTACGGAATGGGCGCAGCAGCAGCGGCATGAAATAAAGCCCGGGCTCCACGGTGAAAACATTGCCTTCATCAATCATGCGGGTGGTGCGCAAGAAGGGATCTTCAGGCGGTTGCGGCGCTGGAGTGCCATCCGGGCCCAACTGCTTGCCGGCCACATCATGGACCTGGATGCCCAAGTGGTGGCCTAGTCCATGGGGGAAAAACGGCTTGGTATAACCGTTGGCCACGGCGTCATCACGATCCGTGCCCCGCAGGATGCCGTGTTCCAGGAGGATGTCGGCGATCTTGAAATGGGCCTGGTGATGGAACTCGCCATAGTGCAGTCCCGGCTTCACAAGGGCGCAAAGCTCTTGCTGTGCTTTCTCTATGGAAGCCAGCACGGCTACGAAACGGGAGTCGCAATGGGGCGCCGCGAACGTGCGAGTGATATCGGCTGCGTAGGAGTTGTAGCGAGCCCCGGAATCCAGCAGGAGCGTGGCTCCGTTGTGCAGATCTTTACGCTTGCCGTGGTAGTGGAGGATGGCGCCCATTTCGTTGAGGGCCACGATGCTGGTGTAGGGCAGGTCTTCGTCCAGGCAACCCACGGCCTGGACATAGGCCCAGTGGATTTCCAGTTCCGAAGCTCCATTAAGAAAAGCATTCTTGGCTGCGCGATGGCCCCGCGCTCCCATTTGTTGCGCCTCGTCCATGCAGGCCAGTTCATACGGGCTCTTGAAACTGCGGGTCCAGTCCAGGTGTTTGGTGATGCCTTCAGGATTCGCCGCCAGGCCGACCGATTCAGCCCGAACGGGTTCGTCCCCGATGTAGGCGCCCTTTGGGCACGCCCCCAGGGCCGCCCAGACCTCATCCACCGTGCCGCACTCGATCAATTCAAAGCCATCAGCCCAGAAGGGTGAGCCCAGAGGCGACTGGAGATACCAGAAATCTTCGGGTGCGAATCGGATCAGGATGGGCTGCTTGCCTGGCTGGATCTTGAGCAAATGCTGCGGACCCTCCAACGGGCACCAGTGCAGGAAATGGGGTGTTCCATAAAAAGGCGCCTCGCGATCATCGGCGAAGTATTCAAACTGGACGCCGCTGCTGATGACCAACGTCTCGAAGCCGGTGCGGGCCATGGCCGCCTCGGCGTCCTTCATGCGCTGGGCCAGGTGTTCGCGAAAGAGTGGGGCAAGGTCCATTTGAACACTCCGGGAAAAGGACAGAACATCAATCATGCCCACACCCGCAGCCTCCAGTGAAGTCAGGAGAACGGGCCGCCCTGATTCCTTCGAGACCTTCCTTGAGGATCAGCAGCGATAGCAGGATTGCGGCAGTGCCATCCAGCCACCAGAGCCTCGGGCTCAACATGAAGCAAAGACTGCCGACGAATAGCACCAGTGAAAGGTGGATGCAGGCCAGGCTGCAGGCCGCGTCGCTCTTCAACGCGGCGCTGTCGAGGGCGCCCGCCACGCGCGTCTTGGCCCGCCAGAGGAAGAACATGAAGGCCAGGGATACGCTTGCAATCACGAGCCCTGGCAGGGTGGTGGGTGGGTGATGGTGCGAACCCAATTGCAGGATGGCGCCTACCTGAATGACCACCACGAGCAGCACGAACAGAGTTCCAATGGTGAGGACAGCGCGGCGCTCCGATTCCGTGCCCGTGGCTTTGAATCCTTGGCGGAGCCGGGCCATCACCACCACCGCCGAGGCAACTTCGATCAGGCTGTCGAAACCGAATCCCCAGAGCGCCACGGAATCGTCGCCCACGCCAAAGCCGATGGAGACCGCGCCTTCAAGGAGGTTGAAGATCACCGTGAACCAGGCCAGGAACCAAGCGCAGCGTTCCCAACGGGAAGCCCCGGTCACAGGAATTTCAGGGGCAGATGTTCCGGCGCGAAACCATGCTTTACCGCCTTTTCGAAAAAGAGGGAGAGGCTCCGGATCTCGGCTTCGCCCAGCCGATAGTGGATATTCTCAGTCAAGTATTCAGTGAGTTCCAGCTTGGTCCAGGGGATATATCGCCGGGCTTCTTCCACGATGTCCGGGATGTGGGCCATGCCAGTTTCCAGGCTCTTGTGGAAGAAGGCGCCCACCCCGCCGGGAAGGTCCAATTGCGGGGCTTCATCGCGAACAGTCCAGAGCGCGAAGACAAAGGGCAGGCCCGTCCATTCGAACCACTCCTCGGCCAAGTCCAGCACCATCAGTCCTTCTCTCCGGGCCCGCATGCTTTGGTCGCCAATCATCAGTGCCGCATCGTGATCCGCCAGCATGGCCTCCATATCAGGCGCCATATCGGTGACTCTCGGATTCACCCCGTAGCGTTCCCGAAGCAGCAATTGCGCCAGCACCACCGAAGTGCGGGAGGAAGTATCCAGTGCCAGAGACTTGATTTCCTCCGGTGGGACTTTTGACAGGACCACCACGCTGCGAACCCGCTTGGGCGAAGCAATGCACAGCCCAGGAACGATCCGCAGATTGGGGATGCGCAAGTACTCGATTGAGCTGATGAGACCTGCATCCACCTCGCCGTTGCGGAGCTGGTCGGCGCAGGCCGAGGGCACGTGGAACTTCAGATGGAAGTGCTCCCATCCCAACCCATGCTTGAAGCCGTAGTTCAGCGGGGCTGCATTAAGATACTCGATGATGGATAAGCGGAACGGTTGCGATTCGGCCATCATTAGAGTCTAACGGATACTTCCCCGACCCTTTTATCCCGGCGTTTGGTCCTATGCGCGCTGCCATCATCTGGAACCACCAACTTGAAACCCCGCTGGGCCCCATGGGCGCGGCTTTCGACGGGGATGGGTACCTGGTCCGGCTGGATTTCCTGACCGAAAACCGGGCCATCACCAGGGCCGAGCTCTTGTCAAAACGGGAGGCTCAAGCCTTCGGCTTCTTGAAGAACCAATTGGAAGCCTATTTCCGCGGGTCCTTGCGTACTTTCAATGTGCCGCACAAGGCAGCGGGCACTGATTTCCAAAGGCGGGTCTGGGCGGAACTTGAATGCATTCCCTTTGGCAAGACCATCAGCTACCTGGAGTTGGCCAAGCGCTTGGGCGAGCCCAAATGCATCCGCGCTGCGGGCCGGGCCAATGGCGCCAATCCCATCTCGGTGCTGATCCCCTGCCATCGTGTCATCGGGAGCGATGGAAAACTGGTCGGGTATGGTGGCGGGATGCACCGCAAGCAGGCCCTGCTGGAACTGGAGGGTGTCCTGCCCAAGCATGAGGAGAGCCCTTATGGATGGGCTTGAGCACAGGCAGTACGCGGAGGAGAAAAATCATCTGCCGGTCTGAGACCCGTGCTATTCGATCAGCGGCTTCTCATTACCCCTTGCCTTATTACCGCATTGCCTTCAGCGGGATTCCAGCGCTCCGACCCGAAGCGGCCCGCGCTCCAGTTCCAGCAGCTCCTCGGTCTGGGCTTGAAAGGCTTCCTTCAAATGATCCAAAGCCTTTCGCACGTCCACGCCTTTGCCGCAGGTGAAGAAATCCACCGCGGCGAATTGGTGCTCAGGCCAAGTGTGGATGGCAAGATGGCTCTCGGCGATGATCACGGCTCCGCTCACGCCCTGGCCACCGTCCTGATCCGCGAAATGATGAAAGCTGCAGGTCACGATCGTAGCGCCGGAGATCCTCGCCGCATCGAGCATGGAGGCTTCCACGAGCGAAAGATCCGCCAACCGGGTTGCGTTGCAACCACCAAGTTCCGCCAGGATGTGCCGGCCCAATGAAGCCATCAGATAAGCTAGCAGGAGCTGGGCTTCAGCGCACGGTCCCGGTGTGAGATACTCGAATTATTCGGAGAATAAGCATGACGGACGCAAGGACGCCCCACACCATTGACCTGCAGGGAATCATGGATCTGTTGCCCCACCGGTATCCCATGCTGTTGGTGGATCGGATTCTGGATTTCGAGCCTAAGCAATGGATTCGAGGCCTCAAAAACATCTCCTTCAATGAGGAAGTCTTTCAGGGGCATTTTCCCAAGCGGCCCATATTCCCGGGTGTCCTCATCGTGGAAGCCATGGCACAAACAGGCGGCTGCCTGATGATGCAGGACATCGAAGACAGGGACAGGAAAGTGATCTATTTCATGGGCATAGAGGGCGTAAAATTCCGCAAACCCGTGTTACCTGGCGATCAACTGGTGATGGAAATCAAGATGATCAGCTCGAAGGGCCGCATCTGCAAAATGCGTGGAGAAGCCTTCGTGGAGGGCGTCAAAGTGGCCGAAGCGGAGTTCATGTCCATGCTTGTGGACGTGACAGAGGAGGGTGGTTCCAAATGAGCACTTCCGCGTCGATTCCCGCCTCCGTTCATCCCTCTTCCGTTATAGAACCCGGTGCCCAGTTGGGCGAGGGTGTGGTGATCGGGCCTTTTTGCCTGGTGGAAGGCTCATCGAAAATTGGTGCCCGCACTGTATTGCGGAGCCATGTGGTCATCGGCCCGCACACAGAACTAGGTGAGGACAATGTCGTCTACCCGCACTCGACCCTCGGCCTTGAACCCCAGGACCTGAAATTCAGTGGTGCGCCCACCAAGCTGGTCATCGGCCATCGCAACACTTTACGTGAGAGCGTCACAGCCCACCGCGGGACCCAGGGCGGCGGCGGCCTCACCAGTCTTGGCAGTGATAATTTCTTAATGACGGGTTCGCATATCGCCCACGACTGCCATGTGGGAGATGGCAACATTTTCGCCAATTGCGCGACCCTAGCGGGGCATGTGGTGGTGGGCGACAAGGCCAATATCGGTGCGTTTTCCGCGGTACACCAATTCTGTCGTGTGGGAGACCACGCGTTCATGGGTGGATTCACCGTCGCCACCATGGATGTGCTGCCTTTCATGAAGACCGTCGGCGCCCGCGACACCAAGAGCTACGGCGTCAATACCGTGGGCCTCCAGCGTAAGGGGTTCAGTGCTGAAACCATCGAAGCCCTGAAAAAAGCCCATCGGATGTTGTTCCACCTGGGCCTGCTGCGGGAAGACGCCTTGAGCCAGGTGGCAGCAGAATTCGGCCAGTACCCTGAAGTTGCCTATCTTTTGAAATTCATCAGAGACTCCAAACGAGGTATCCACCGTGGGTGAAAAACGTTGTGCCATGGTGGCGCTTGTCGGTATGCCCAATGCCGGCAAGAGCACTTTACTGAACGCGCTGGTGGGTGAAAAACTTGCGGCGGTAAGCCAAACGCCCCAGACCACGCGAAGCCGGATCTTGGGCATCGTGAACCGCGGGGATGCACAGTTGGTATTCCTGGATACACCCGGCATCCACGAGCCCCAACACGCCCTGAATCACCGCATGATGGCCCAGGTGGATGGCGCGCTGCACGATGCGGAACTGGTGCTTTGGGTGGTGGATGCCGATGGCTTCCTGGGGGATGGCGAAAAGGCCATCGCCAAGCGATTGAAGACTGGCAGGCTGCCTATTTATCTGTTGCTGAACAAGATTGATCTGCTCAGCAAGGGCAGGCTGCTGGAGACCGTAGCCCACTACAAGGACTTGCTGGAATTCCGTGAGATTGTACCCATCAGTGCCAAGTTTTCAACGAACCTTGATCCGCTATGGGCCTTGCTGGAGCGCGATGCCAAGGTCGCGGAATGGGCTTTTGATGAAGACACTTTCACGGACCAGAACGAGCGGTCCATGGCGGCGGAATTCATCCGTGAAAAAGTGTTGCGCAAGACCCGGGAAGAAGTGCCCCATGTGGTCGCGGTGGAGATCGAGCGCTGGATCGAAGAGGGCGAGAACTACCCTGAAGACATGAAGCCTGGTGGCGTCTTCATTGCGGGGTTGATCCTGGTTGAAAAAGCCAATCATAGGAAAATCCTGTTGGGGAAGCAGGGCGAGATGATCAGCAGCATCCGCCAAAGCGCCCAGCGCGAACTGAAGAAATTGTTGCAGCGCCCCGTGCGCCTTGAGTTGTTCGTCAAGGTGGAGGAAGACTGGCGCAACCGTCCCGATCAGCTCGACCGGCTAGGGCTTTGAGGGCCGCTTTCCCGATAAATCTACGAAAAATTTACAACAAACCATCCTCGCGGGCAGGTCTGATCCCCACTATGGGATTGGACCCCCATGAAGGCCCGATAAAAGGCCTGACTGAATAGTTGGATTTTGGTTAAAAAATTGAGTTCAACTTCCAAGGCGGGTCGGTATTCTTACTGATCTCAAATCGGCGCGAAGCCCAAGGAGCATTACATGCGTATCAACCGAGGTGTTTGTTTCCTGATGACCGCGCTGGCCTGCGCGACGGTCGCCCAAGCCCAATCCACGGCGGGAAGCTTTCGTGGCCAGATCAGTGTCAAGGACAAGGGGGCTCTTCCAAACACTGTGGTCACCATCCGCAATACTGAAACCGGATACTCCCGCAGCGCCAACACAGACTCACGGGGTGCTGTTTCTATGACGTTGCTACCGGTGGGCAACTACCAGGTACGCGTGACGGCGCCTGGATTCAAGACCGCCCAGAGCCGCGTAAAGGTGAGCCTGGGTGAAACTGCCTCGATGTATTTGGAGCTTGAGCGGGACGTGGCCTCGGCGGTCGTGGAAGTCGTAGCCGCAGCCCCTTCAGTGGACACGAAGCAAGTGAATGCGGTGGCGAGCGTGGATGAATCCCTGGTGAGCGCCGTTCCCCTGGTGACCCGCAATTTCACGGATATGGCTCGGCTCTCTCCGGGTGTGGTGTCAGGCTCGGGCACGCGCATGGTGGTGGAGGGTGGACGCCAGATCTTCAACGCTGTGCAGATTGATGGTGCCAGCAACAATTCGGCGTTCTTCAACGAGCAGCGCGGCGGCGTCTATACACCCTTCATCTTTGGTGCGGACACCATCCGGGAATTGCAGGTCGTCACCAATGGCTACGACGTGATCTACGGCCAGGCCGGCGCCACCGTGAACGCCATCACCAAGAACGGCACCAACGAATTAATCGGCAGTGCCCTATACCAGATTCGTAGAACCAGCCTGAGCGCCGCGCCCAAGGGGATCCCCTACGACCCCACCCATACTTTCAACACGCCCACGAACCTGCAACGGTTCAACGATTCCACCAACATCAATTTCAACGTGGGTGGCCCGATCATCAAGGACAAGCTCTGGTACTTTGCCGGCGTGGAGCGCTTCCACAAGGCCATCACGGCTAATCCTGTGCCTACGCCGATCTCTAGCGCCGCGGGCATGACCCAGGTGGACTTCAGCAACTTGCTGGCTTCGCCTTTGGGCAGGGTCGTCACCAATCAGTCCGGCCTGACTCTGGCCCAGGAATTTGGGAATCCCGGTGCGGGAATCGCACCTCATGCCTACCCCATGGAAAACACCAACACCGTGTATTTCGGGCGTCTTGACTACTCCTTGAATGAGAACCACCGCTTTGTGCTGCGCTGCAACTACCAGACCATGACCGACACGCTTCAGAACACCAGCGCCAATCCGAACAACGCCGAGAGCAACAATATTCCGACCCGGGTGAACTCCATCAGCTGGGTACTGGAGGCCAACAGCATCTGGACCAATGAAATCTTCACCGAGTCCCGCCTGCAGATCGCTCGCGAGGCGCGCCCCATGCACAACAATGCCGCTCCCGGCGTGCCGTCCATTTCCGTTCCCAACAGCACGTCCTTCATGGCCTTCGGTACCAAGACTTCTACACCTCGTGAGAGCAACGAGAACACCATGCAGTTCTTCACGGCCACCACTTGGAACCACGGCGACATCCAGGTCAAAGGCGGCGTGGAATTGATGAAAGTGGACGTGGACAACCAGTTCTTCCAGAACAACGCCGGGGCCTGGAATTTTGGCACCTACGGCGCCGCGGCGGATTGGGCCAATGGGAATCTGCTCGCTTCACCCAGCAATGGCAATATTTCGTATAGCGGTGCCGTCAGCGCCTTGAAGGGCCGCATCAACATGGGGACCAAGTCGGCCAGCGTCTTCGGGCAGGTCCAATACTCCGCACTCATGGACAAGCGCCTGACCCTCACTGCAGGCTTGAGGACCTACAACCAGTCCTTCACGGACAACCCGCAGCCCAACCCGAATTTCCAGGGTCTGGATCAGGGGCAGGGAGGTCACACGCTGGACCCCCGCCTTGCCTTCAGCCTCGATGTGGATGGCAAGGGCAAGACCGTCATCCGCGGTGGCATCGGTTCCTTCACGAGCCCCACACCCCTGCTGCTGCACTCCAACACCATGACGGGCAACGGCCAGATCATCACCAACTACGGATTCACCCTTAACCGGGCCAGTGCCCCCATTCTTGGCTACTTCAACAATGGCCTGCTCAGTGCCTCCAACCTCATCAGCGGTACCTCCATGCGCAAGCTGACTGATGCGGAACTAGCCACTCTCGCGGGCTCCGGTTCCTTCAGTTCTGGATCGTCTTCGACCTCGCTGTGGGATCCCAACAATAAGCTATCCCAATCCAAGAAAATCGGATTGGGAATCGAGCATGACTTCGGGAAAAGCTTGGTCCTGGGTATCAGTGCCAACTACGTCCGTTATGAGAACTTGCAGCGTTTCGAGAACATCAACCTGAATCAGGTCGGTGGATCGGCTTACAACGATGGTTACACCGCAGGCATCGACTCTTGGAGCACTGCTGGACGTCCTAACTACGCCATCATCGGTGGCCGAAGGGTGGACTTCAACAAGGCCTCCATCACGCCTGGCAACCCTGTGGGCGGGTTCAGCGACGTGTACCTGGTGAAGACCGATGGTTGGGGCTACTACCGCGGGCTGAGCCTCACCGCCAAGAAGAATTGGGATGAGAAGACGGGTTTCTTCGCCAACGCCACCTACTCCAAGTCCCAAGATACAGGCTCCTTCGAGCGCGGCACCTATACGTCGTCCTCCTCCAACTTCTCCAGCGAATTGGGCGCTTCTCTGGTGCCTGACCAGCAGAATCCAGCTTCCAACTATGGCTACGGCGACAGCGACCGCCGCTGGGTGGTCAACGTGGTGGCCTATTTCCCGGTGGTCTGGGGTATCGAGGCTTCCATCCGCGGGCTCTTTCAGACGGGCCTGCCTTATACCGCCTACGACGCGCGCGATTTGAACCTCGATGGCATGGCGAACCACTTCTACTCAGGGCACGGCCGCAACGATCTGCGCCAGCCCAACTACACCCAGTTCGACGTACGCATCAGCCGCTCCTTCAAGATCTACGGCAAGTTCCAACTCGAAGGCATCATTGATATCTACAACTTGTTCAACAAGGCCGACTTCAGCGTGCCCTCGCCCAATGGGTATTTCGTCAACACCACCGCCAACGCTGCCAATGCTGCTTTTGGCCAACTCGCGGCAGTCAGCAAGGACAAGACTCGCGAAGTGCAGCTCGGCATCAAAGCCCGTTTCTGATTCAACTCCTGATTGAAAAAAGGCCCCGCCTCCGCGGGGCCTTTTTTATTGCCGCTCGCCGAATAGCGCGGTGCCGATACGGATCTGGTCGCCGCCGGCCTTGATGGCCGCTTCGAAATCGTTGCTCATGCCCATGCTCAAGCGCAAGCGCAATCCCATTTTCTGCTGCCAATGATTGCGCAGCAGAGCCAGCTGCGCGAATGCAGATTCTTGGCCTGGCGGGGGGATGGCCATGAAGCCACGTACCTTCAGCCATGAACTTCCTGCGAGTTCCGAGAAGATGGCGGAGAGTTCCGATTCTGGGCAACCGCCTGCTTTGGTGAGTTCATCCCATAAATCCAGCTGGATCCAGACACCACGTTCGGCGTGCAGTTCTTCGGCCATGCGAACCAGTCGGGAGGCGAGATCTACGCGGTCCACGGTCTGGATTTCAGCAAAATGCAAAAGGGCAGCTTTGACCTTGTTCCGCTGCAAAGGGCCAATGAGATTGAATTTTTGTTCCGGCAATTCCAGTTGTTTCGCCGCGCCTTCTTGAACATAGTTTTCGCCGAAGGAGTGGAAGCCCAAGGCTACCGCTTCACGGATGGAAGCCACGGATTGATGCTTGGATACCGGCAATAACTCGACATCCGTCGGGCTGCGATCACATTTGGAACAGGCCTGTTCGATCTGATGACGCAGAATACTGACGCGCTCGAACATCCCGCTCATTCCACTCACGCAATATAGACAATCCGCTGGCAGGATTCGCACCCCATGGGACCCTTGGCTTCGTGCAACTGCACCAGGAAGGGGCTGCGGAGTTTCACGCGGCAACCGGTGCAAATTCCACCCTCGACCTTGACGACAGCTCTACCCATGCGTTGGGAAAGCAGGCGACCAAACCTGGTGACCTCGGCGGGTGTCATCTTGGATTCCAAGGTCTTGCGCTTCTTTTCCAGTTCAACACGAGCCACCACCTGGTTCTCATGTTCAGCCATGAAAATTTGATGCAATTCATCGAATTGAGTCTTGGCCTCGACCCGTCGAGTCTTGATTTCAACCTGTTCTTTGGCAGCCGCCACCAGCCTGGCTTCCAATTCCTTCAAAGGGCGTTCAAGCCCGTGACGCTGGCGTTCGCGCTCATCTACTTCGCGGATGGCCGCAGCGTATTTGACTTTTTGATCAACAGTCTTCAAATGCTTGCGGGCGTGTTCCTCAAGGCGTTTGGCCAGATCGAGTTCCTTATTGAATTTCTCCACCTGTGAGGTACCCTCGGTGACGCCCCGATCCAGTTCGCCGAGCCGCTTGTCCTGGGCCTTGATCTGGGCATTCAGAGAAGCCAGATCAGGCGGGAGTGCCGTAAGATCCCTCTCGATGGTTCTCAAATAATCATGAGTGGCTTGGAGTTCGATCAGGACTGGGAGGATAGTCATAAATCCAGCGTACATCCGCTGGAGGCTGTCGGCTCTCGGTACTTGAAGAAAAGAATCACGAGCATAAAATTTTAGTCAAATACACTCATATTTATATCGAAATTTTAAATTTTGGGTTGACCTTGGACGCTAAAAGGCTAGAATTAGCACTCGCCACGATAGAGTGCTAGTGGCATCACTTCACCCATTCATTTTGGAGGCTCCTATGGCCATCACCCCCCTGTACGACCGAGTCATGCTCAAGCGCGTTGATCCCGCTGAGACTGTCAAGGGCGGCATCATCATCCCCGACACCGCCAAAGAAAAGCCTATGGAAGCCATTGTGGTAGCGGTTGGCGAAGGCAAGTTCGATGACAACGGCAAGCGCGTTCCGATGTCCGTCAAAGTCGGCCAGAAAGTGCTCATCGGCAAGTACACCGGTACCGAAGTGAGGCTTGACGATGTGGACCACGTCATTGTCCGCGAAGACGAGATCCTGGCGATCCTCAGCTAAGAGCCAACAGCTCACAGCTCATTGCCCTCAGCTCTATAGTCTTCACCCTTTTCAACTCATTGAATCCATCAGGAGATAACACATGGCTAAATCCATCATCTACGGCGAAGACGCGCGTCAGGCCATTCTGCGCGGTGTGAACAAGCTTGCGGACGCGGTGCAGGTCACCCTCGGCCCCAAAGGACGCAACGTCCTGATCGAAAAGAAATTCGGATCACCGCTCATGACCAAGGATGGCGTCACCGTCGCCAAGGAAATCGAGCTGAAAGACAAGCACGAGAACATGGGCGCCCAGCTCGTGCGTGAAGTCGCTTCCAAGACTTCCGACGTCGCCGGCGACGGCACCACCACCGCCACCGTGCTGGCCCGCGCCATTTACCGCGAGGGCATCAAAGCCGTCGTGAGCGGCGCCAACACCATGGAGATCAAGAAGGGTATTGATCTCGCAGTTGAAACCGTCGTGGCAGCCATTGACGACCTCAAGAAGCCTGTCGAAGGCAATGCCATCGCCCAGGTCGGCACCATTTCCGCCAACGGCGACGAAGAGATCGGCAAGATCATCGCCGAAGCCATGGGTAAGGTCGGCAAAGACGGCGTCATCACCGTGGAAGAGGCCAAGGGCCGCGACACGGAACTGACCGTCGTGGAAGGCATGCAGTTCGATCGTGGCTATCTGAGCCCTTACTTCGTCACCAATCCTGACCAGATGAAGGTTGAACTGGAAAATCCCTACATCCTGGCCTACGAGAAGAAGATCTCGAACATGCGCGACTTGCTGCCTTTGCTGGAGCAGGTGGTGAACAGCCGCCGTCCGTTGCTGATCATCGCCGAGGATATTGACGGTGAAGCGCTGGCGACCCTCGTGGTGAACAAGATCCGCGGCACCATCAACGTGGCGGCCGTCAAAGCGCCAGGCTTCGGCGATCGTCGCAAAGCCATGCTGGAAGACATCGCCGTCCTGACCGGCGGCAAAGCCATCAGCGAGGATCTGGGCCTCAAGCTCGAGAACCTGACCCTGACGGATCTCGGCACCGCGAAAAAAGTCACCATTGATAAAGAGACCACCACCCTGGTCGAAGGCGCCGGTACCACCGAAGCCATTCAGGGTCGCGTGAAGCAGATCCGCTCGCAGGTGGAGATTTCCACCTCCGATTACGATAAGGAAAAGCTGCAGGAACGCCTCGCCAAGCTCGTGGGCGGTGTTGCGGTCATCAAGGTGGGCGCGGCTTCCGAGACCGAGATGAAGGAAAAGAAGGCCCGCGTTGAAGACGCCATGCATGCCACCAAGGCGGCCGTGGAAGACGGCATCGTCGCTGGCGGCGGTGTGGCCTTGTTGCGCGCCATTGTCAAACTCGATGCGCTCAAAGTCACGGGCGACCAGGCCACGGGTATCGCCATCGTCCGCAAGGCGCTGGAAGAGCCCACTCGGCAGATCGCCAACAATGCCGGCGTTGAAGGCTCCGTTGTCGTGAACACCGTTCGCGAAGGCAAGGGCAACTTCGGCTTCAACGCCGCCACCGGTGAGTTCGGCGACATGGTGGCCTTCGGCGTGGTCGATCCCGCCAAGGTGACTAAGAGCGCCCTCCGCAATGCCGCGTCCGTGGCCGCGATGATGCTCACCACCGAAGCCATCATCAGCGATCTCCCCGAGCCGAAGTCAGCCCCCATGGGCGGACCCGGCGGCATGGGCGGCGGCATGGACGACATGTACTAAAAAAGTCAAAAGTTGAAAGTTAAGAGTTAAGAGTTGAGAAATGAAGAGAGAAGGCCCCGCATCCGCGGGGCTTTTTTCGTGACGCACAACGCTGCAGGCGCCTGCTAGCGTTTCTTATGGCCCTTGATCTCCGCGGACTGGATCCACGCAAACGCATCGCATCGCTTTTTCTCACGCCGCACTGCGACATGAGCTGCCGGTTTTGCGCGAGCGAAACTGATTTCGCGGTGATGTCTTTCGATGAAGCCGCCAGCTTGCTCAGCGCGCTTAAAGGCCGGGTGGAGAGCGTGGTGCTGGGCGGGGGTGAGCCATTCCTTTGGCCCAACGATCTTGAGAAGCTGACCTGCTTCGCCGCTGATCTGGGCTTCCAGGTTCAGGTCTGCACCAATGGGGTGAACCTGCCCGTGGGCTTCGAAAAGATCCAATCCATCAGCCGCTACATCCTGCCCTTGGAATCCCTGGACCCGAGCCTCCATGATGGATTGCGGTGGCTGCGGGGCGGAGGCCATCACGGTCTGATCCTGGATCGCATTCGTACACTGGTCCAGGCGAAACGTGAGCTCACTCTGTCCACAGTGGTCACCTGCGAGAATCTGCCGGGGTTGCAGGACATGGCCGAATGGCTGGTGGCGGAAGGCTTGTCGGGCCTGAATCTGCACGCCTGGCACCTGTACCGCTTCCTATCGGTGGGGCGTGGTGGCGCGCCGAATGGCCAAGAGCTGGCGGTGGACCGTGATCAATACCAGTCGGCCTGCCGGGCCCTGAAGGCGGCAGGACTGCCCTTCACCATCTACCAGCGGGACGATATGCAGCGCGCCAGCACCGTGGAGTTCTTTTGGTTTGAAAAGGGGCGGCTGCGCATGGGGATTGATCTGGCTCGGGATCTGGTGGAACCGGGCCAAACCTAGAAAAAGAAACCCGTGGATTACCCAGACCGATGCAGGATGACGATGCGGTGCTCCAGAACGGCGGTGGGGGAACGGCGCAGATGCCCAAGCATCGTATCGCCGCAGAGATAGCCCAGGATCCGTTCTGCTTCGGATGAAGAAGGGAAACACAGTTCTGTGGTGACCACTTCCACCAGGCGAAATCCATCACTCTCCAGCAGGCGCCGAAGGCGCAGTTCGTCCTCCCCGCCTCTGCCGCGGTAGCGCTGGAACTGGCTGTCCCAGTGGTTTTCCAAAAGCCACATCCCGTACTCAGCACCTGGACGTAAGACGCGCGAAGCCTCCTTCAATACGCGGTCACGAATTTCTTCACGCAGGTTCACCACCACCCATGCGGCCAGCATCACCTCCACGCTGCCTGCGCGAAGGGGCAGGGACTCACCGCGAGCGCGCAGCAGAACCGGAGGCTGGAGCAGGTTGTTGAATGATTTTCGGGCGAGGCTGAGCATCGAAGAGCTGGGTTCCACGCCCAGGTAAAGACCCGCCTGCGGCACCAGTTCCCGGGTGTAGCGCCCGGTGCCGCAGCCCAGTTCCAGGACGGTGCGGCCAGAGAGTGGTACATGGGCCAGAAGGCGCCGAGCCACTAATCCTTCGGGATCTTCGGCCCGGGAAAATGCGTCGAAGATTGCTGGTGCCTCGCGGTAGGCACGGGTCCAGTACTCTTTTGGAGTGGAACTCATGGCAATTGCGGCGATCGCATTATCTGGGTCACAGCTTCCTCATGATGCGCTCAATGGAAATCGCCTTCTTCCCTTTGGTTTCAATGAGCACGGCGTGGAGTTGCAGATCACCTTCGGCCACCTCGAAGCGGGGCCGCATGGGAGTGAGGAACCGGGTCAGGCTGGTTGCCTTCTTCATGCCGATCACGCTGTCGTAGGGGCCGGTCATGCCGATGTCGGTCACATAGGCGGTGCCGCCGGGCAGCACTTTGGTATCCAGTGTCGGCACGTGGGTGTGGCTGCCCACCACGGCGCTCACGCGGCCCTCCAGGTACCAGCCCATGGCTTGGGCCTCGCTGGTGGCCTCGGCGTGCATGTCCACCAGCACCACATCCGCGCGCTCCTTCGTCAGAATCGAATCCGCCGCGCGAAAGGGATCGTCGCAGGTTGGCATTTGAATACGGCCCATGAGGTTCATCACCAGTACTTCTTCGCCGCTCTTGGTGTGCAACTTCACATACCCCTGGCCCGGTGTGCCCGGCGGAAAGTTGGCGGGCCGCAGCAGGCGCGGTTCCTTCGCGAAGTAGGGGCCGATGTCCTTCACATCGAAGGCATGGTTGCCCGTGGTGATGACATCCACGCCCAGGTTCTCGAACCAATCCTGGGCGATGCGCTCGGTGATGCCGTGGCCGTGGGCCGCGTTTTCGCCATTCACCACCATGAAATCCACGGCGTATTCCAGTCGTAACTCCGGAAGATGCGCCTCCATCAGCCTCCGCCCTGGTTCACCCACCACATCGCCCAAGATAAGAATTCGCATATCCAAACCCTAACGAAAAATGAGCGGCCTGGGCCGCTCATTTTTCATCAGGACCTTTTTCGAGTAAAGCTCAGGTCAACTAGTAATTGAATTTGATGGAGAACTGCACTTCGCGGGTCTTGGCGTCGGCAACGTTGAGCCAGCCAAAATTGGTGAGCGGGGTGTAGGTTCCATCTGGGGCCGGTGTTGCACTGTAGGTCGCGGCGTTGGTACTACCCGTGGTGAAATTGGCCCAATTGAACACGTTGTAGATATCAATGATGCCTTCCATTGACAGTTTCTTGGTCAGGTGAAAAGTCCGGGCGATCCTCATGTCGAAGGCACGATAGGAAGGTTGACGATACCCATTGCGGCCAGCGTAGTAGAAATCACTGAAAGTATTATTGTCCCCATTGGGATCTCCAGGGAATACGGTGGCGCTGTATGGGCGTCCGGTCTGGTACTGGAGCAGGCCGGAGACACGGAACCCCCAGACGGGAGGGGCATACAGCGCCAAGACGCTCCGGAACTTGATGTCGTTATCACTAGGGGTGGTCAAGCCCGTAGGGTCGGCGTAGTTCACGTTGGAGGCCGCCGCTCCCAGAGTGCTCACCTCGTTGGAATTGTTATCCGTGGCCTTGGCGAGGGTCATGGTCAAGCGGAAACCGAAACCGTCGTCCTGCCGACGAGAAGCCTCAAATGCCAAAGCCTTGTAGTCACCTTCACCGTCGGTCTTATTCAGGAAGACATCTCCATAACCGGTGAGATCAAGGACATGACCCCTAACGATGGCTGTACCCGGGCGGTTCTTGGTGGTGTCGAAGTGGTTGGTCTTGGTGGGATAACCATCATTGTAGAAAGAACCTGGATCATCCACCCAGGCCGTGCCGTTCCAGCTCATTTGATGCAGGTTGATGTTGACGGAGTACTGCAGGTTGTTGAACTTCGAATACTTGGCAGTCAAGGCCGCTTTGTAGCCGTTGCCAAGGTCCTGCTCAAAGCCCAAAGACATGCGTCGGTTTTGCGTCATTTTGCTGTTGGGATCAATGGGCGTGACGATGGCGCTGCCACTCAGTAGCGGCGTAGCTAACAGGGTCGTGCCATTCAAGCTCGTGATGGAGCCGTTCAGTAGACGTTGAGACGCCGAAAGCACGCCACTCTGGAAGAGGCTTTTTAATGCGGCACTGCCGGTACTGGAAACCGAGACTCTATAGGTAGTGTAGTTGATGCCATTGTTCATGATGCCGCCGGACACGGTCTGGCCCGGGTTGCCAATGGTGAACTGGCCGTAACCGCCGCGAAGGACCGACTTCGCATTGCCAAAAATGTCCAAGCTGAAACCGAAACGAGGGTCCAGGCTGCTGTTGGTGGGCCAGGCGTCCAGGCCAGCCAGCTTGGGATTGGGGTTGGGATTGCCGTCCCATGTTTCCCTGGTGTAGCGAGCACCGAGGCTCAGGAGCAGACGGTGATCCAGGAATCCCGTGTACTGAGCGTTGACATAGCCCACGTAGGACTTGTTATTGAACTTCAGGTGGCCACCCAGGGGTGACAGGGTCTGAGTGTATTGAATGAACGTGCTCGGGTTTCCTAGGAGGCCAGCAACCCCCTTGTCCCACTGGGTGGCACTATCGTAGGTCCCGAAGCTGTACTGGCCATTGCCGTACTGGAGAAAGGTGTTTTCCATGTCAATGGATTGGAGGTTGACTCCCCCCTTCAGAAGCCAGTCCCCCTGAACCCACGTAAGGTTATCAATGAATTGGGTGACGTTTTCCTTGGTATTGCGGGGGTCGAGGTTGTACTGACCAAAGGTGACGCCGCCAACACTGATTTCCGTCGAAATGGTGCTGTTGGGTGTGGTGGGCCGATTTTCGGAGGAGATTTGGAGGCGGACTTCGTTCAATAAACTGGGGGTCAGCGTGGATGACAATTCCGTTACGAATGAAAGCGACTTGAAGTTGTTATGGCTGTTGTTTGAGGCGGCGACATTGGTCTTCCGTGTCTGGGGATAGGTGTTGTTCTCACCACTGTAGTTCTGGGAATTCACGCGGAAGTAGACGCGATGGTCAGCATTGAGGATCCAATCCATGCGCGCGAAGACGGTCGTGTTCTTGATGTCATTGGTCCAGGGAGTTGTGCCTTCTTGAGTCAGGGTGGCGCCATTGGGATTCACAATCCAACGGCTGCCGGCCCCAGCCAAGAAAGTATCTTGGAATGGTTGCGTATTCCCATTACCGCTGGAAATGGTCATTGTCGGCACATTGTCCTGCTGGTAGTGCCAGGTCTCCATACCGACAAAGTAGAAGAGCTTATCCTTGATGAGCGGCCCACCCATGTTGAAATTGCCTTGAATCTGGTTGAAGTGGCGCTCCTGGATCGCAGGGATATTCACCCTGGGGGGGGTAGTATCTTGGGGAACGTCACGGATCCGCGCCACCATTGATTCCGGGCGAACTTGGGCCATACCTGAAAAAGTGAACTCATTGGTGCCGTTTTTGGAGATGGCGTTGATGATGGCACCGGTGGCATCACCATATTGGGCGTCGTAGCCATTGGTAATGACCTGTAGCTCCTTGATGGTATCCATGCCGAAGCTGAAGGGGACGCGGGTACCGCCACGCTGCTCGGTGACGAACTTCGAGTTGAAGGAGGCGCCGTCAATCTGGAGATTGTTCCCAACGCCACGGGAGCCCTCGACCGAGGTGCGGAAGCCTTGTGCGTTGGTGGAAGCGCCGGGGGTCATGAGCACCAGGTCGGTGAAATTCCGGCCATTGAGCGGCACGCTCTGGATCATGTCCTCGCCGATGGCGGAGACTGAACTTACCTGAGAGGTGTCCACCGTTGAGCTCTGAGCTACCACTTCTACGGTGGTGCTGGCTTCAGCCGCATCAAGGTCGAAATTCTGGGTCGTGGTCTCGCCCAACGTCACACGGATGGAATTGCCCTTGCCCGAACGCAATCCTGGGCTCGAAACCGACAGCTCATAGGTACCTACGGGAAGGTAGGGAAACTGGAAAGCCCCGGTGGAATCTGAAGCGACAGTCTTGGTGAAGCCGGTCTCGGTGTTGCGAAGAAGCAGCGTGGCGCCACGCACGACCCCACTCTTCTTGGATTTCACCGTACCCCGTAGGGCGCCGGTGGTCTGGCTCACCTGGGCATTAGCCACCACAGATAGCGTCAACACGCTGGAGAGCAGAGCGCAGGACGTTCGGAATTTCATGAGTACTCCTTTTGAAAGGGCAGGGCCGGGTTGCTCCGGTGCGGCATGGACGTTAAATAAACCAAGGGGTTGAATTGCAATGAGTTGGGTAGCCTGTGGGCTCGGATGAATAGCTCGCGCTCAAGCCTTTTTGGCAGATCCCCAAGCTTTGAAAAATCTGCTTTGGGGGACCATGGTGGCGGTTCATGTGTAGCCAAAGTGAGCAGCGCAGTGTTGGCATTTTATCTAAAGTTCCCCTGAATGGAAAAGATTACACGGGAACTTGCTAGCTTAAAGTTAAGTCTTGGTGACATTCGTCACAGGCACTGTCTCCGGAACTAATCAGCTGTTTCAACACATATATTCAAACGGAATCTTTTGCAGTCATCGTGCAAGGGTACCGTGGGCTGAGCTAACAACCCTGTTGGATATGCCCATCCCTGTTAGGCTTTTGCTTTCTCGGTCCCGTCCATTTTATTGGGAAAACCACATGCCCCTGATGTTCAAGGCTGCTCGTCTTTTATTCGTTCTGGCTCTCTCGGTTCTGGTTCCTTCAATCAATACTCTTGGCGCCCAGGTCACCATGCCCCTGAGTGATATCCATCCCGGCATGAAGGGGACGGGGCGCACGGTTTTCAAAGGCGATCGCATCGAGACTTTTGAATTCGAGGTGTTAGGCGTCCAGCGCAATATCTCTCCAGGCCACAGCCTGATCCTGGTGAAGGCGAGCGGCGGGCCTCTGGCTGAAACCGGAATTATTGCGGGCATGAGTGGCTCGCCCTGTTATTTGGAGGGGAAACTCATCGGCGCCCTGAGCATCGGCTTCGCTTTTGAGAAGGAACCCGTGGGCGGCATCACCCCCATTGGCGAAATGCTGGATCAACTCAGGGATTTGCCAGAGATCTCACCCGTGCGCACGCCCCTGATCCTTCCCAAACTGGAACCCCCCAAGGTGCTGAAGGCTGCCCTCCGGGGCGAGCTGTTGTCGTTTGCAGAGCTGATGGGCGAAAAAGGACAAACCCTGGACGGTGGTTCGGCCTTGCCCTTGGTGGTTTCTGGAACACCGCTGCTGCCAGAAACCCAGGCACTGTTCAGTGGTCTGCCCTTTCGTTTCGTAAATATGGGAGCCATGGTATCGCCCGCTCCCAATGCCAAGGCCAGCCCCATCGAACCCGGCGGCATGGCTTCCATTGCGCTGGTGCAGGGTGATATGGACATGGCGGCGTCGGGCACCATCACGTGGGTCAGTGGGAATAAAGTGCTGCTTTTCGGCCATCAGCTTTTTAACCTGGGCGGTGTGGATCTGCCACTCTGGTCAGCTTCGGTGGCAGGCAATGTGGCCAGCTACCAATCCAGTTTCAAGCTCGCCCAATCCATCGCGCCCATCGGCGCCTTGCGCCTGGACCGCTCCGTTGGCGTGGGCGGTGTGCTGGGAGCCGAGCCGCGCATGGTGCCCTTGCGCATCGGATTGAATTTAGCTGGTCGCAAGACCCTAAACTTCCGGTTCGAGATCATGGATCATCCATTCATCACGCCGATCCTGGTTTCCGCCATGGTGAGCCAAACCTTGAACGGGTATGTGCGCGGCTTGGGCCTGCAAAGTCTTTCCATGCAGGGAAACATTAAGATCACCGGACATCCCGCCATTGAAATAGAGAATGTCATCGCGGACCTGAATCCCAATCGGCTGGCCGTGTTCGTGGGGGCCATGGTGCAAGCCGTGGCGATGAATCCTTTTGAGCGACCCATATTCGAAGGTATATCACTGACCATCAAAGCCGAGGAGCGGTTGGACCTTACCACCATTTCCGCGGTGCGAGTCCTCAAGGCCAACGTAAAGCGTGGCGAAACCCTACCGGTTCTGGTAACGCTCCAGAACATCCAGGGCGTGCGGGAAAACGCGACCTTGAACATTCCCGTGCCGCACAATGCCCATGTCGGGAAGGCCACTTTGCTGGTGGGGGATGGACTGAGCCTTGCCGCCGCGGATCCGGATGAGCGCGTCATTGATGTGGGCGGACTCAACGACATCGTGCGCTTGCTGAACGGCGCCTTGCGGAACAATCACGCCTATGCACTCTTGGTGCAAAGCCAGCCCGGTGCAGGCTTGCGGGGCAGTCGCATCGAAGGGATTCCCCCTTCCGTGGCAAGCCTCATTGCCAGTGATGGCGGCAGCTCCGACAACAAGCTTCAGCGCCATATCATTGGCCGCGCATTGCTTCCCTTGGAACGGGAAGTGAAGGGTCTGATCACACTTGAAGTGGACATTGACTGATCGTTTTTTTTATTTTGGCTGGAGAACCTTCATGCGTTTATGTGTGCTTCCGATGTTGCTGGCTGCGGCTGGCGTAGCCCAGGCCCAGATGCCCTTGACCCCTTCCACGAATTCTCCCGCCACCTTCAACGGCTTTAATGATTGGCTCAATGCCGAGGCCCGAGGCGTGCGCATTGGTGCTGACGGGCAGATCAGGTTGGCGCCAGGATTGCGGCGCGTGGGACAACTTTCCGAGGGCGTGGTGTGGGCCGCGGTGAGCGATGGGGCCGGTGGCGTCTTCCTATCCGCAGGCACCGATGGCAAGCTTTTCCATTACAGCGGCGGTAGCGTAAAGCCGTTAGCCCAGGTGAAGGGTGGCGTGATCTTCGCCATGGCCAAGCTGGGCAATGATCTCTTGGTGGCACCCAGCGGCGAAGGCAAACTCTTCCGCGTATCCCCCAGCGGCGAGGTGAAGCCCTTCGCGGATATCGAAGCCAAGATGGTGTGGGGCATCTCCACCCAGGGTGGTGATGTGGTCGTGGCGGGAAGCGGTGAAAAGGGCGCTGTGCTGCTGCTGGCGCGGGAAAACGGCGGCCGTAGGATGGCGGAATTGCCTGAGGAGACGGCCTTCACCGCCATGACGCCGGATGGAGCCGGTGGGTTTTATTTGGGTACCCATGGTCGCGGGTTGGTGCTTCATTATTCCGGGGATAAATTGGAAACCCTGATGGCGACGGGCTTTGAAGAAGTCCGGGCCATCGCGCTGGGTGAAGGACAGGTTTTCATCGGCGCCAACAACGGATTAGCCACACGCATGGCCAGCGGCAATCTGGAAAAGCGGGAAAGCTACCTTTCGGAAAGTGGCACTACCACCAAGTCTGCGGTTATCCGCCTGGATAAGTCGCGGGTGCCGGAAACCCTTTGGCAGAGTAATCAAGGCCAGGTGTTTTCGCTGGCCACTTGGCGGGGCCAATTATTGGTGGGTACGGGCAATCGGGCGCGCATATTCGCCATTCCCTTGAGTGATCATGGCCGGGATCAGGAAGCCTTCGCATCCTTGCAAGACCTTGGCACCGCCCAAGCCACTGCCTTCGTGGCGAGCGGCTCAGATCTGCTGGTGGTGGGCTCCAACCCGGCTGAAATTCATCAGCTATCCGATAGTCAGGGTGCGGAAGGCACCCTGGAAAGTCGGGTGCTGAAAGGGAACCCCCTGGCGGATTGGGGCCGAGCCTATGTGGATTCCGAGCAGCCCACGGGTACCACAGTGGAACTTCAAGTGCGCGCTGGATCCACCGAAACCCCGGACAGCACCTGGTCCCCCTGGACACCACCCCTGCGCAGCGGCGAACGCCCAGGCGTGCCGCCGGCGCGGTTCGCGCAATTCCGCTTGAAGCTTTCCAGCACACGCGGAGGAGCGACCCCTGCGGTGGATTCCGTGAAGCTCTATTGGACCAACCGCAACCTGGCCCCAGCCTGGGAGGGCATTGACGTCATGCCGACAGGTGTGGTCATCACCCGCAACGGCCCGCCCGATGACATCGGCATCGAACGGGTTCCGCTGGAAACCCAAAAGCTCATTCCTGCTTTGCTCTATTCGGGTTCAGAAAAGCGGAGCTTCCGCCGGGCATCCCAGGCCTTCGTTTTCCGCGTCAATGACCCCAATACCGACACCCTCCAATACCGCATCCGCGTTCTTCCCGATCGGGGCAACCCCATTGAATTGGAAAAGGCATGGAAGGAAAAATTCTTCACCTTTGACACCCTACCCCTGCCCGATGGCCGCTATCGCCTGGAAGTCACCGCCAGCGACGCGCCCACCCAACCCTTTAACGCCGTGTTGACGAGCACGTTCCGAACCTCCGCCTTCATGGTGGATCACACGCCGCCGACTATCTCAGACCTCACGGCCACCCCCGAGGGCGATGGCGTCCGCATCCGATTTTCTGCCCAGGATGCCACTTCAGTCATCAAGGAAGCGGCCCTCAGCGCTGATGGAGAAGCCTGGTTGCAAATTCTTCCCGAAGACCGGATCTTCGATAGTCAGACCGAACGTTTCGACGTGCTGGTGCCCAAGGCTTCCGTTCGTGGCGATCGCGTGCTGGTGCGCGCTACCGATGCCCACAACAATGAGCAGACCGCCTTCGCCTTCATCGGTGCAGGCGGAAAGAAATAAGAGCGAAGCGGGAGGCTCGGACCTACTCTTCCTTCATGAGGACACTGCTGTATTTTTCCATAATCACCACAGCGAGCCTACTCGCGCAGACCCAGAGTCTGTTGATTGAAGCGCGAGTGTTGGCGCCGCTCATCGTACGGCTGCCTGACAATTACGAGGCCACGAAGACCTACCCTCTCGTGCTCGCACTGCACGGTCGAGGTGGTTCGGCGGCAGCCATGATGAATCTCCGAGAGGCGATGGGTGCGCGCACAGTTATTTTCGCGGCACCTCAAGGAACCTACCCCGCCGGGTCAGGGTTCAGTTGGTTCTTCGACACTCAAGACCGTTCCTTATGGCCTCGTGCGGATGCGTTGGCCCTTGAACAATTGTTGGGCGCCCTCCACGGACTTCAGCAGCGTCACCACATTGGTAATGTCTACCTGCTTGGCCATTCCCAAGGGGCTGGTATGGCTTATCTCACCGCCGCCCATGCAAAGTCCGAGGTGGCCGGCCTGCTCTGTTTTGGAGGGGGTGACCCCCGTGACATGTTGGATCTGTCTGACTGGGGGGCGATGAAAGGCCTGCCCATCTTTCTCTCCCATGGCCGGGATGACGCGGTGATCGCTTTTTCGAAAAGTACCGTCGCCCATATTTTTTTGAAGGCGCAAGGATTGGTGGTGACCTTCGAGCCCTACCTAGGGGGACACGGGTTGGAATCTGCTCCGTTGCACAAAGCCTGGGCCTGGATTGAGGCAAAAGAGAAAACAGCGTCAAAGCCTGCAGGCTAATGCTTTGATCCCGCCAGCGCCCGCAGGCGGACTGGTTCCAGGAACCCTGCATCCACCCACCAAAGGGTGGTCATGC
>JANYBM010000104.1 GCA_025361125.1 Holophagaceae bacterium
GACCCATGATGGTGATCACCGGAGGGCGAGGCAACTTCTCGCCTTGAACTTCGTTGTGTTCTTCGGCGCTGATCTGCACGTCTTCTTCAAACGTGACGATGTCTGCCAGGTAACCGAACTCCCGGGCGATCTCCTTGGCCAATTCCGTATCGAGAGGCTGGTTGATGGTCGCGAAAATACCTCGGTGCAGCAGCTTTGCCACCACATCCTTGGCCGGGCGATTGCACTTTTCGGCGAGTTCCTTTACGGACACGCCTTCAGAGAGCATCACAATGCCGACTTCTTCTTCCACGTATTCGGTGGCGATCATCTGGGCGCGAGAGCGAGGCTGACGGAGCTTGAGATCCATCTCTTGCTGCACCTTGGTGTAGCCCTTCTTCTTTTTGCCGCCCACATGAACACCACGGCCGGGACCTTTTTGGCTATTGGGATCAATGGGCCCTGCGGCGGGCAGGCCGGGACCACGGCTGGCGCCACCTGGGCCACCGGGACGATAACCACCGGGGCGGGGACCACCGGGTCCGCGATTGGGGCCACCGGGGCCGCCAGGACGGGGACCGCCAGGTCCACGGCTAGGACCACTAGGGCCGCTGCTGGGGCCACGACTGGGACCGCCTGAACTGGTGGGACCCCGGCTGGGTCCAGTGGCTGGACGAGCCTGGGGCAACTGGATGTAGCGAGCAGGCGATTGGGCCCTGGGAGCTAGGGTCGGGGTGTCCGAAAGCGTGATTTTAGAAAAACCTTGATCCGGGGTTAATTCCGAGATCGAGGGCGGGAGAAAAGTGCGTTTGATGGGCAGCTGTGGCAGGTCATGGCGAACTTCGCCCCTGCTTGTATTGCTCGCCATGGGCAGGACTGTGCGCTCGGTTTGAGGCATTCCAGAGCGGGCCACCGAGGCCTTGGCAGGGCGTTGAAGAACTGCACGGGCGCCGGGTTCGGGGCGAGGGCCCGTCGAAGATTTCTGCGCTGGTTGCGGGAGTTGGATGTACCGCGCCGGTTCCTGGGGCTTGGCCGCTGGCGTTGGGCTTGATGAAACCCTGATGTGGGAAAAACCTTGGGTTGGTGCATTCGCGTTATCACCATTACCTGATGCCACGGAAGCCTCAAGGTCTGCACTGGGGGTCGGCCCGGGCATGACTGTTGCTGTTGAGGGGGCTGCCTCAATTTGTTCCCGTGAAGGAGTCTCAGATTTGTAGTTCGATGCGGAAGTCTGCGCTGACGCTGCCTCTGGTTTGAGGAGTGGAGCCACCGATGCGATTGGGGCATCAGACTTGGCCTCAGCCTTCTTGATAAGCACAGGAGTTGGTGCCGGAGCGGCAACTGGGGCGGGAATGGAGACTGTTTGGGCCTTGACGATCTTCACCACAGCAGTGGGACGATGCATCGCCAGGGGTGTAGGCTCTTGGGCGGCTGCCGTACTTTTTGCGCTTTCCTTCGCGCCCCGAATGCCCGGTCCGCCATTTGATGTGATGACACGGCGCAATTGGCTGGCTTGGTCTTCAGTAAGGTTTGAGCTGTGGCTCTTACCCGTGAGGCCCAGCTTCTTCTCGGCGGCTTCCAGTACGTCGTGGTTGCTGACGCCGAGTTCCTTGGCGAGTTGATTGATGCGAAGCATGAAGGGGTGTCCTGGAAAAGGTGAAGCGGTGAAGCAAAAAAAGGGCTTGCGGAAGTGAAAAAAGAAGGTCGGGAAATCGGGTGGCTTAGTTGCCGAAACGCTCGTGCACCGCGTCGAGAATTCGGAAGGCGATGTCCTGGGTCATGCCGTTCACGGCGAGTAATTGTTCTGCGGTGACCGTGTAAAGAGATTTGGCATCCAGGAAGCCTGCAGCGGCGAGCTTTTCAGCGAGGGCTTCATCCAGGCCCTCGATGTCGGATAATTCTTCCAGCATACGGGAGACTGGAGGAGCGTCGGGGACAGCGTTATCAGGGACTTCAGGTGCGGCTTCCGGCAGGACTTGATCCATGGCGGCGCCCATGGCCACTTCGGCTTCCCTGCGCTTTTCGCCCTCGCTGCGCACGTCAATGTTCCAGCCTGTCAGCTTGGCTGCAAGGCGGACGTTTTGGCCACGGCGACCGATGGCGATGCTCAACTGTTCATCATCCACCACCACTTCCACCCGGCGGCCTTCCAGGTCAATGATGCCCACGCGGATGGCTTTGGCAGGGTTCAATGCATTGGCGATGAACATCAGTGGGTCTTCATCAAAGCGAACGATATCAATTTTCTCATTCTTCAGTTCACGGATGATGGCCTGAACGCGGGAACCTTTGAGGCCCACGCAAGCCCCCACCGGATCCACATCGGGATCGAGGCTTTGCACAGCCACTTTGGCACGGTCGCCGGCTTCACGAACACAGGAGCGGATCACTACGGTGCCATCATGAATTTCGGGCACTTCGCTTTCAAACAACTTGATGAGCAATCGCGGGTCTGTCCGGCTCACTTGGACCTGGGCATCCTTGCTGGCGCGATCCACGTTGGCGATAACCACCTTGATACGCTGGCCCTTGTCGAAACGATCGCCGCGGAGCGCCTCACTGCGTCGCAACATGGCTTCCACGCGATCAATCTCAAGAATGATGGCGCTCTTTTCAAAGCGCTTCACTTCAGCCACGACCACTTCACCGATGCGATTCACAAAATCAGTGAAGATGCGTTCGCGTTCAGCCTCTCGGACCTTTTGTACGAGCACCTGTTTGGCGGCCTGGGCAGCGATTCGGCCTAATTGCGAGGTGTCCTGGGGGAGCCACAGCATATCGCCTTCAGCGGCATCCGGGTTCAATCCTTGAGCTTCAGCCAGGCTGATTTCCAGATCTTCTTCCTCGACTTCCTGAACGACCTGCTTCAGTGCGTACACATGAAATTCGCCGGTTTCGCGGTCCATCTGGGCCTCGAAATTACCGTAGAAATTCTGGGACTGAAAATATTTTTCAGCCGCCTTGACGAGAGATTCTTCCACTGCCTGGAACACTTCCTCTTCAGGAATGCCCTTCTCGGTGGCGATCATCTTCACGCTGTCGAAAAATGTCGTTGCTACGGTAGCCATGGTTTATTTCTCCTGATCCTCGTTGTCGGCGCTTGTCTCTACGCCATCTATGTCTGCCTCTTCATTGATGTCATGCACGTCTGGAAGGTCTGACCGCAGGGCCACGACGTGCTTGGGTTGCGGCGTTTTGTCCTCGTCAAAAGGAGCGAGGCGGGACTTTTGAATAATCTCAAAGGGAATCGTTTTCAGTACGCCATCCTCTTCGATGGTCACGGATTCATGGGTGGCTTCGCCAATCCATCCTTTGAAGCGTTTCTGTCCGTTAAATGGTTGCTTGGTCTGAATACGGCATAGGCGACCAGCAAAGCGATGGTAGTGGGCAGTCTTGGTCAAAGGCCGTTCCATGCCGGGGCTGGAAATTTCCAAATTCATGATCTCCCGAAGATCAGGGAAGGCGACGTCCAACCAAGTCACTAGGCCGTCGTTGGCGGTCACACAGTCATCCAAGGTCACTTTCCGCTTGGATGTGGCGCCATGCAGGTGATCTATGTAAAGCCGCAGGATAGAGTCCCGGCCTTCCTTGACACTCTCCAGGTAGACCAATTCAAAACCAAGCAACTCCAGTTGCTGTTCGATGGGGGGCTGAAGTTTCTGAAGATCCAAGATCGCCTTCGTTGAAAAAACTGTAGGGAGAAAAACCTTGAGGGTGGGTCGAACCCACCCGTCAGGGCCGTTCCGATCCAACATGCTGCTTGGGATGGGATGGCCTAGCCGTACTCAACCTTCAAGCGTACTGGTGCTTTCTGGAATTCTCAAGAGAAATAAGGCCGTTTCCACCCAGCAGGCTGATCCTGGCGATGGTGGGCCGACCTTAGGGGCCGTTACAGATAGGCCAGAGAAACGGTGGCCACTGGGTATCGGCCCCTAAGAAACACCTGGGTGTCCCGCCTAAATGGTTCAATTAAAAGGGAGGCTTTCCATGGCGCAGATTCTCGACGGCAAGGCGTATGCGGAGCAGATGCTGGAGGCTGTGAGCATCGCCGTGGAGGCCCGGAAGGAGATTGGCTTGGCAGCGCCGTGTTTGGCCGTGGTGCTGATAGGTGAGGATCCCGCGAGCCAAGTGTATGTGAAGGGCAAGGTCGCGGCTTGTGCCAGGACGGGCATCCGATCCGTGGAGCGACGTCCCCCTTCTGACATCACCCAAAGTGATTTGATGCTGCTTATCGAAAGCTTGAATTTAGACCCCGACGTTGATGGGATCCTGGTGCAACTTCCGCTTCCCAAGCATCTGGATGCCAAGGCCGCGCTTCACCTCATCAATCCTGCCAAGGATGTGGATGGGTTCCACCCCCTGAACCAGGGGCGTCTCTTCGAAGGCCTGCCCGGACTGCGGCCCTGCACACCTTCAGCCTGCATGCGGATGTTGAAATCCCAAGGCGTGGCAATGAAGGGCCAGCGTGCCGTGGTGCTGGGCCGCAGCGAGATCGTGGGCAAGCCCATGGCGCTGATGCTGCTGGAAGAACATGCCACTGTCACCATAGCCCACAGCCGCACGGTGGATCTGCCGGCAGTGTGTCGCGAAGCGGACATCCTTGTGGCGGCCATCGGGAAACCCGGCATGGTGGAAGGCAGCTGGATCAAACCGGGCGCGGTCGTTGTGGATGTCGGCATCAACCGTGTGACCGATTTGTCCCTTGGAGAGCGCATATTTGCCGCGGAACCCGGCAAGCTGGAAAAGTTGCGCGAGAAGGGTCAAGTGCTTTGCGGCGATGTGCGCTTCGGCGAAGCAATGCAGGTAGCCAGCGCCGTCACGCCCGTTCCCGGTGGCGTGGGTCCCCTGACCATCGCCGGGTTGATGATGAATACCCTGGAGGCCTGCGAAATCCGCAGGGCCTGAGTACCCTTCAGATTGAGACAGGCCGGGTCTTTGTGTGTTCAAGTGATGGGATACCATTCACGGGAAAACGCATGACTAAGGCCCGAAGTCCCCTTGCGCCCGCGGCCGTTGCCGTCTCGATCAACCGCACCTTTGCTGGCGTCGGCACAGCGCTGGGCGTTGTTCTTTGGTTTTAATTCTTTCCGTTTCCGTTGGGTTTCACTGCGAGCCTTTTCAACACCTCCCACCCCCGCTTCGGGGCCTTCCAGGGCTTCATGGGCATACTCATGGTTGTGCCCGGCACCCTTGCGGTGGCTAGATTCACCTGGGGGACCGGGTGGCGGAAAGCTCTTCCGCTCGCGAAGGTGAGTCCATGGGTTCTGGTCTCGACAATCCTGTGCGCCACGGCCTTTTTCGCGTCGAGTTCGCCTGGTTCTCAACGTTGGAAAGGATTGTCGGGTGGCGGAATCTACCCGACATCAATGCCCCGCTCGTCCCATTTTGGATGGTGTACGTGCTGTTCGCGGCGCCCCTGGCCGAGGAAGTCCTCTTCAGGGGCTACGGACTGGCGCGCATTCTTGAACTTGGCGGGGAACGGCGTGCCCTGCTGTTTACAGCCATCGTCTTCGCCCTGTTACACGGTCATTGGCTCAAAATCCCGGGGACCTTCATAACCGGGCTCTTCCTGGGCTGGCTGGTCCTCCGCACGGGCTCCTTGTGGCCAGCGCTTGTCGGGCATTTCGCGACCAATTTGATTTCATGTCTCTTGAGCCTGTCCGGGCGACTTTCCCAATCCGACCAGCAAGTATCCGTGATGCGGACCTTGGTCATCGGTGCGGTGGGTTTAATCTGTCTCCTCCTTCTGTGGGCGCCGTAAATCCGGGGGCGGATCAAGGGACTTGCCGCTTCCCATTGATGTCTTTCACTTGAACCTAGGCAGATATCAATGCGCGCTGACCTCAACGACCCCGGAGCACATCCGTGAGGAATGCCCCTGCGCGGATCCGGAACGCCTCGGTCCATTCATGCCCGCCTTCAAAGATCAGGGTGGAGGGCTTCAGCCCCAGCGCCTCGATCCTGGTTTGGTCCTCTGCCAGGCGCGCAGGTGTGTACCAGGGATCTGCTGAACCGGTTCCCATCAACAACTCAGGAAACCCGTTCAATCCGGTTGCTAACACATCCGCCGGGAGATCTCCACCCAGCGCGATGAGCCCCTGGGACGGGAACCCGGCGAGCGCGGCAGCCCGGTAGGCCATGGCAACCCCTTGGGAGAATCCCACATAGACCAGCTTTTCACCCACCCAGGGCTTGCGGCGTATCGCTTCAAGGATGCTGTGCACGTAGCCCACGTTGTCGGCGATCGCCAGTTCACGGTCCTGCTTCGTCATCCAACTCCCCACGACTGCTTCGGTCTTACGGTCGTAGAAACGATGCAACGCCTGCACGGCGCACACGGCCCAGGAATCGGCGCCAGGAATGGAACGCAGGGCCTCGAGGTTGACTTCCGCGTTCTCGCCGTAGCCGTGGAAGCCCACCATGAGAGGATGCGGGCCGCGGCCTTCCGGGATCGTTAGAAGGTATCGGCCATGGATGGTCGTGGCTATTGTATGGGTGTTTCCGGTACCACTTTTAAAGTCTGGAGTGGTTGTCATGGATGACCTCGCCCTGTTCACCCCAGGCGAATGGATGAACTGATTCTTGCTTTCCCTCAGAGCTGCAGTTTCTTGCGTTCCTGGGCGTGGGACACGTAAGAGTTATCGTCATGGAGAATGTGATCCGTCAACCAGTGGAAAAGCAGCAGGGAGAGTTCCATGGCCGACCCCGGCTCATCATGAGCCAGGCGATCATGGAGCGCGTTTACTTGTATCCGGAGTTGCTCATGCAATTTACGGTGTTGGGGTAAACCCGGGAAGCCGATGTGTTCCATGTAGGCTTCCTCTAGGGTGAAGTGCTCATCTACGTAGCGGAGGAGAAACTGCATTATCTCCATGGTCTCAGCGTGGGGGTGGCCAGTTTCCAGGGCGTGTTGAAGCTTATGGATGACCTCCACAAGGTTCTTGTGTTGGGCATCAATGGCTGGAATGCCGGTGGCATAGCGCGAATTCCATTGAATAGAAGGCATCAACACTCCAGCAGGGGTTGGGAATCGGCAATCTCTGAGGTAAAGGAAGCTTTAGAAGATTATGGCTTTAGATACACCTTTTGTCCGATTGATTTGCAGCCAAAGTCGTTGCGCCAAAATGAAATACCCGATGCGGTGACGGGCTGACAAAGAGGCTCCGACTCTGCGAACGGAGTGGTCAGGGAGGCTCTGCGTCCAAAAGCGCAGCGAGTGGGTGCTTGCACTGCGTGCGATACGTGTAGGGGCAGTAACGCCTTGACCAGAAGAGCGCTGGCCTTTCGCAAGGCAATCTGAACGGCCATTCACTCATCTCGCAGAACCACCCATCGCGTCGGCCGGTGATCGGTATGGGGAGCCACCATGGCTTCGTTCTTGTTCGGAGAATCATCCATGGCATGAGGCATCGCGGCCGGCATAAGGGGCAGTAACGCCTCGACCAGAAAAGCGCTGGCCAAGGCGAAACTGCCCCTAAGGGCACAACCCTCCATCCACGTTCACGACCTGGCCACTCATATAGCTGGCCCAGTCGCTGCACAGGAAGGCCACCACATGGGCCACCTCTTCGGGTTCACCCACCCGCTTGAGGATCGTTGGGCCTAGGAGCTCGCGAATCTGTTCGGCAGTGAGGTCAGAGGTCAACTCCGTATGGATGAACCCGGGGGTAACACAATTCACCAGCACGCCGAAGGAGGCCATCTCCCGAGCCAGGCTTTTTGAAAGGGAGATGATGGCGCCTTTAGACGCGGCGTAATTGGTTTGGCCCGCCATCCCAACGATGCCTGAAGGGCTCACAATATTGACGATACGACCCCATTTCTGGCTCATCATGCTGCGCACGAAAGCCTTGGTTGCGATCACGGTGCCTTTCAGGTTCACGTTCATGACCTGTTCCCATTTTTCATCGGCCATAAGGATGAAGGGTCCATCATTGCGCGTGCCGGCGTTGTTCACCAAGATGTCAACCACCCCCAGTTCCTGCTTTACACGATCTGCGCATTGGCTCATGGCCACCTTGTTGCTGACATCCGCCAGCACCGCGATGGAGCGCCGGCCCATGGCGCGGATAGCCACTGCCACTTGTTCTGCCATATCCGCGTTTTTCAAGGCGTGAATTGCGACGTCTGCGCCCCAGGTGGCCAACTCCAGGGCAATGGCCTTGCCTATGCCCCTGGATGAACCGGTGACGAATGCCACGCGGCCTTGCAGGGGTGGATTGGCGAAGGGCATCAGGACTCCGGGGAGGTGGATTAAATTGAGCGATTATTTGCGGGTTCTTTTCTTGGGGGGCGCGAATTTTCCGGGACCTTTGCCCCGTTGGGCGGCCTCGCGTTTTTCAGCGGTCCAGCGTGGTTTGGGGCTCGCTTCCCGGGTGGTCTTGGCGGCAGCTCTCGGCCCGCGGGGAGAGGTAGGCCGTTCTCCCGCTGGACGTGATGGCCTCTCCTTTCGGGGACCTGCGGGGCGCTCCTTACGGTCTTCCCGCTCTTTGCCTTCTTCTCGTGGCCCGGCGTAACGACTGCGGGCCGGAGCTTCTTCACGCTTTTGGCGGGGGTCTGGGGATGCACCTGAACCCGTTCCCTCGGCTCGACGGGGACCCGCATAGGTGCTACGGGGCTTCTTTTCTTCACCACCACGGGAAATTGCGGTGTGGGAAACGCGGGATCCTTTCGCCTGGTGGTATCGAGGCGTCTCGCTCTTTTCTTTTCCTGATCCTTCAGCCTGTGCCAGCTTCGGCAGCTTGGGCAGCTGGGGTTCAGTTGGACGTGCCTCGCGGGTTGCGGGACGCTCATCTCTGCTTGCAGGGCGAGTCGTGCGGCCAGCCGGTCGAGTAGCTCGATCACTCCCTATCCTTGGGCGTCGGGGCCGTTCTTCTCTTCCGAGATGTTCCGGCACGGCGCCGAAATTCTCGGTGTTCTCGGCCTTCTTGTAGACCTTGGCCCGGTGGATGCGATCTTCTTTCCGGGCTTTGGTGATTTTGGGTTTGAAGATGCCGGTCTCGCCTTGGACGCCAGCTTCGGCGCGAGTGACGCGAGACGCGTTGCGCAGGGCTTTCAAAGCCGCCTCCATGTCCGGTGGCATGGGTGCGGTGACGGTGACATTCTCTTCTTCCACGGGATGGCGGAATCCCAGCAATTCCGCATGCAGGGCCTGGCGATCAATCAGCTCGCTTTCCTGGCCGTAGACTTGATCCCCGAGCAGCGGAAAGCCTTTGTCTGCGAACTGAACGCGAATCTGATTCCGACGACCTGTTTCGAGTTTCACTTCAACCACGGTATGACCGGGCAGGCGCTCCAGCACTCGGTAATGGGTAATGGCCTGCTTGGCGCCCTTGGTGTCGCCGCGCTTGTCCACAGACATACGCAGGGATTTCGAATGCTCCACCAGGTGACCGGTCATGGTGCCGCTATTCTCAGGCAGTTCCCCCACCAGAATGGCCTTGTAGACACGGTTCAATTTATGTTCCTCGAACATGGCTTTCAGTCCGTGCAGGGCCTCAGGGGTTTTCCCAAACACCAGTACGCCAGACGTGAAACGGTCCAGGCGATGCACGATGAAGAGATCAAACCGTTTGAACCCGCGCCGACGATAGGAGTCCGTGATGGCATCTGCAAGGTTGGGCTCGCCACCCTTCTCCGCGGGTACCGTGAGCAGGCCCGCAGGCTTGTCCACAAACAGCAAGTGACGATCCTCGAAGAGCACGGTAAAAGCACCGCCCGCACTGCGTTTGGCCTTGGGCAATTCCTTGTAGATGGTGGAATCGTCGAACCGTACAGCGATAGTGTCGCCGATCTTGAGCCGCAATCCATACTTCGTGACGGCTTGGCCGTTCACGGTGACGCAACTCGCATCCAGCAACCCTTTGGCCTGCCGATGGCTGATCTCCAGGACGCGATGAAGCTCTGCTGCCAAAGCCTCTTCTTCAACGTCGGCTTTCCAAGTCTTATCCAAACGCGCCATGTCGTCTCCCCGGGCCTGGCGTCCTTGAAACGCTGAGCCAACCATCCAGCAGAACATTCAAACCCATATTCCCCAAGAAAAATAACCCGCGGCTGCCACGGATCTTCAGGGATTACTTGGATATAGAGCCATAAAAAGGCAGCGCCCCGGAATTGTCTGGGGCGCTGCTTTCCGTGGGTGATCTTGCTATTTCTTATTCGCCTTGGCGAAATCACCGGCTTTTACGATGTTGAGCTTGGCGGGGTCAATGAACTTGCGCATGGACGTGAGAATCTCCGCTGCGCTCAGGTCGTTGACCTTCTTTTCCAGGTCGGTGCTGAAGGCCATGGTCCGGTCGCTGAACATGTTCGAGGCCAGTCGCGAGGCCAGCTCGCGGTCCTGGGAGCGGCTCACTTGCTGAGCTTGGAGCCAGCCACTCTTGGCGGCCTTGATCTCCTCTTCGGTGAAGCCATCCTTCACGGCTTTCTCCATTTCATCTTTGAAAGCGGCTTCCAGCTTGGTCACGTTGCTGGGGTTGTAAATGGCGTAGGCGAAAAAGGCCCCCACCGCGTCTTGCACACCCGCGCGGAACTGGGAACCCACGCCGTAGCTGAGACCTTCCTTCTGGCGGATACGGGTCGCCAAGCGGGAGTTCAGGAAGCCGCCGCCCAGCATGAAGTTGCCAAGCACCATGGCGGGGTAATCCGCATCGCTATCCTTGATGGCCATGGGCATGGCCGCGATGAAGAACGCGTTGGCCTTGTCCGGTGTTTCGATGGCCTTGTTGATGACGTCCACTTTGGCGATGCGATCCCCGATACGCGTGAAGGGCGAGGGACTCTTCCAGTCACCCAACGTCTCATTGATCACACTCTGGATTCCCTTGGGATCAAAGTCGCCTACCAGGGCCAGTTCGCCGTTTGATGCGCCATAAAAGGTTTTGTAGAAGGATACCGTGTCGTCCAGTTTTGCGGCCTTGAGCTCTGCCAGGCTTTCGTCAATGGAATCCACATGGCGGGCATGGCCTTTAGGGAAGGCGTCCATATGCATCTGGATGGCCATGCTGCCTTGGAAGTTGGGTTCACTGCGCTGCTGTTCCAGGCCATCAATTTCTTCTGTGCGCAGCGTCTCGAATTCTGCAGCCGGGAAGGCTGGATCGCGCAGCACTTGGCCCAGCAAGCGAAGGACCGCGGGGAGATTTTCATTCGTAGTCTCCACACTGGCTTTCACCGTCTCGTTGCCCCCAGTAAGAGAGACCCTGGCTTTGAGCTTGTCGAACTGATCCTTGATTTCTGTGCGGCTCAACTTACTGGTGCCGCGCATCAACATGCTGCCAGCCAGACTTCCAGCGGACCCCTTGTTCATCAAAGTCTCTTCGTTTCCAAGCCGCAGGGTCAGACTGGCCTGGACCGACCCGCCACGCGTCTTTTTGGCGAGGAGCGCCACCTTCAGACCGGCCGGCGTGCTGAAGTGCGTCGTACGCGCGTCAATATTGGCCGGGCTGGCGTCGAAGGCTTCCCCTTGAGCTACCGCGGCTTGGCCTTTGTAATCCTTCACCAGTTCCGCGACGCTCACGGGCGCGGAGATCTCAGCGCGATCAGGGGTGGCGGTGGGGATGAAGAGCCCCAAGGTGCGGTTCGATGTTTTCAGGTATTTTTCTGCCACGTTGCGCACGGCTACCGTGGTGACCTTCTTGATGCGATCCCGTTGCAAGAAGAACAGGCGCCAGTCCCCGGCCGCCATGTATTCGCTGAGACCAAGGCCCAGGCGGTCTGACTGGTTAAGGGTCAGCTCGTACTGCTTCAGCTGGGAGGTCTTTGCCCGGTCAACTTCTTCCTGGGTGGCGGGATTTTTAATGAATTCTTCCACGGTCTTGAGAAGGATGTCCTTGGCTTCATCCAGATTGCCGGTCTTGGGAACCTGGGCGAAAAAGGTGATGACACCCGGTTCGAAATAAGTGGCGTTATCGCCGAACACGAAACTTGCCTTCTTGGTCTCCACCAGGGCCTTGTGCAGACGTCCCGAAGGCGTGTCCGCGAGCACCTCGGCCAGCACGTCCAAAGCCGGCGCATCCGAATCTCCGCCGGATGGCGTGTGATAGGCGGCCGCCACCACCTGAACATCACCTGTTCGGCGCAGGGTCACGCTGCGTTCGCCATCCTGGGTGGGGTCCAGCGTGTAGGTTTTCTGGATCACGCGGGTGGGTTTGGTGATGCGGCCGAAGCGCTCGTTGATCATGCCCAGGGTCTTGGACTCGTCAAACTTGCCCGCGACCAGCAGCACGGCATTGTCCGGCTGGTAGTAGTTGCGGTAGAAGGCCTGTAGCCGCTCGATGTTGACGTTTTCGAGATCGGATTTGGCACCAATGGTGGACTTGCGGTAGTTGTGCCACAGATACGCCGTGGACATCACGCGCTCTTGGAGTATTCGGATCGGATTGTTCTCGCCACTTTCGAATTCGTTGCGAACCACTGTCATTTCGGAATCGAGATCCTTCTTGGCGATAAAGCTGTTGACCATGCGGTCGGATTCAAGATCCAGGGCCCATTTCAGGTTTTCGTCGCTGGATTGGAAGGTCTCGAAGTAGTTGGTGCGATCCAGCCAAGTACTTCCATTTGGCCGCGCCCCGTGCTCAGTCAATTCCTTGGGGATGTCCTTGTGGGCCGGGGTGCCCTTGAAGACCAGGTGCTCCAGCAAATGGGCCATGCCAGTCTCGCCGTAATTCTCCTGGCGGCTGCCCACCAGGTAGGTCACGTTGACGGTGATGGTCGCTTTGGAAGGATCCGGGAACATCAGCACCCTAAGGCCATTGCCCAGGTGGTATTCGGTGATGCCCTCGACCGAAGTGACCTTGACCGGTTCGATCAGCGGAGTGGCGGGTTTGGTGCCAACCTTCGCTGCGACGATTTTCTTGGCCGGGGTTTTGGCGGGAGCCGTGGTTTGGGCCAGACCTGGCAATCCCGCGATCAAAAGGGTTGCAAGAAGGGAAAGCCTTGCTCGGGTTGCAAAGGTCATAGGGGCTCCAAAGACTCGGCGCAAAGGCACGAAAGCTCAGATTCCCATGACTTACCTAGCAAGCCAATGTTAAATGTTGTTAAGAAACCGTCAAAAGCGCTGCCAGCCGATCCCGCCAGTCCTGTTCGAGGTCCGCCAGGTGGAGTCCTTTGCCTTTATTGGGTGCGCCCTGGAGGAGCCCTTGGGCCGAAGGGTGCGGCAGGACATGCAGCTCGAAATCCGGGGCGTTCTCCAGGCGACCGAATAGCCAAAGGGCTCTTTTGCCCATGGCGATGAGCTTCAACCGGCCTGGGCAAAGCGAAGCGGCCCGCTCCACCTCGCCTCGAATACGGGCCAGATTTTCCGGGGATCTGAGTTCGGCATCCGTGGGGGCCCGGAAAGTCTGACCGTCTCTAGTAGGGCAGATCGGGTAGGCATTGCCCAGAGCCACGCCCTGGAGGATGGGGTTTAGCCCTTTCGCTTTCAGTAACTTGCCATCCCAGGAACCCCAGGCATCATCCGGTACTTCGGCAAGACCTGCCTTTAAAAGTGCCTGAAAAACAATTTTACCCGCCCGGTCACCCCAAAAAGGAATGCCGGACTGGTCCGCACCCCTAGGTCCTGGGGCTTCGCCCACAAGCAGTATCCATACCGGACCGCTGGTTGGAAAAAGTGGGGAGACTAGGGTTTGTTGAATCCGAGGCATGGCACAAGGGTGACACAGGCCTATGTTTTAGGTCACGGGAACGGAGGCTCCCCTCATGGCATCCACAAGCATTCAGGGACCAGATACCTACAGAGCCGTGGCTCGGTCACGTCGTTTCACAGAGTTGAGGCTGCCGCCCATGTTTCTTATTCGCATGAATTATCGTGAAATCCCACCTATGCTCACTGCCAGCGATCTGCCTGCACCTGAAAAATTCCATGAGCGGCTAGCCGCTTGGCTGATGAAGCAACATTAGAGGCAGTTGGATCGTGACCCGCGTTTAATTGGCCAAGGTGATACTGCACCTTATATCGGCAGCAGGCCGACGCGGTAGAGGGTGGACCAAGGAAAGTTGGAAGGCCGAGCTGCACCCCATCCGGGTTAATGTCCAACACCTTGGAACGCCACATCTGCCCGATTCCGCTTTCCTTTTCAACCTCATTCCAGGCTCAAGACCTGGGAACCATCCCTCCCTGCCGTCCCAATGAGGCCTAAAAACCCCTAGATCGGTTTCGGCGAGCCGACCCTGAACTTGGGCCTGCTCACCTATTGGCTGAACATGTCGCCGAAGTTAGCACAGGGCCTGCCAGAAGCTATGGCGCGCTGCAAGGCGATGTGGCGCGAGGACCGCGGCTCCTGTGGAGCAGAGCTTTCAGCTCCTAGGCCTCCAGATCAGGTATCCAGGGTCGTCCATCGCGGCCGGAGCCCGGACGCGTAGAGGTGGTTCCGCGCTTGCCCCCAGTCCATGCCCGTGGCCAGGATGAAGCGGAGCAGCTGGCCGTATGTCTCTTGGAGTACTGCTGCGGGCTTGAGTTGGCGCAGTTCAGCGGTACGTAGGGTTTCGAGCATATACAGCCCCTGAATCAGCTGATTTGCCCTTTGCCCTTCGAGAAGTGAATGCGGGTCCGGATCATTGCCGATGTAGCGCTGGAATTTCTGCTGCTGGTGCATTCGCACCGCCACCAGTGGCGTGTCCAGGTATTCAATGCCGTTGAGCAACGCAGCCCGGAACGGCAGGATGTAATCGGACGTGATCGCCGAGCGCTCCTGCCGCAACGGACCGAACACTTCGAACACCCTTCGATCCCAGGCGAGCACGGCCCCCAGCGTGCAGGGAAGCCGTCCCTGCTCCGCCAGATCCTTGAGGCGGGTCGACACCGGCCTGCCCGGTCCGATTCCCGTACCCAGTTGTCGACCCTTGGAGTCAATGGTGACCCAATTGCTTGCGACCATCGAGGCTCCGGTCCGCATCCAGGCCTGGGTAATCAGGCGCACCCGATCCGGACGCGACAGGTCATCGCCATGCGCGATCACCACCAGGTTTCCGGACGAGAGGTCCATCAGGCGGTTGAAATTTCCGATGCCGAGATTGCGATCATTGCGGTGCATCCGGATCGTGTGTGGACCAGAGTAGGATCGCCCTATCTCGCTTGCGATTTCCCAGGTACGGTCGGGGGATGCGTCATCGCAGATAACGATTTCGAGGTGATGGTAATCCTGGGCGAGCGCGGCGTGGACCGCCTCGGCAACGAAAGCCTCCTGGCGGTAGGTGATCAACCCGAAGGTGACCAGTGGACCCGCGCCCGCCGCCGGTGGTGCGGGCGCGGTCGGCGCGGTCATGCGTCCACCGATGCCTGCCCCCACGCAGCCAGGGCATCCTGCGGGATCGTCAGCGGATCGACATCGTCCAGGCTGATGCGGCCATCCCGGTCTACCGCCTGGCGCAACCGCGCGCCCTGGGACAGGCAGATCGGCAATCCGTCCTTCGGGAATTGACCGCTGTTCTCGATGAGACCATAGGTGGCAAAACCACCAGGCCCGTCAAGCACGGTGCCGATTTCGAGGCCACGCTTCGCGCGGCAGATCACAGTGCTGCGCATGCCGTGACGAGGAGCGATCAGCGACCGCCCGGTTCGACCGACCTCCAGTACAGTGCGCATCGTTTCCAGGTGGACGAGATGATACGGGCGGGTCAGAACATAGAAGGGGCCGGGGCCGATTTCCGGCGGGAACCAGTCCAGCATCCGGCGCTGATAGGAGTCGTTGGTATAGCCCACGGCGAAGACCCCGCCGCGGGGTTTGGCGCCAAGGACATAGTCGACAAAGGGCGCGGTGCCGGGAGACCAGAGCCGCTCCAGGTCGAAATGCTGGAATAGGTCCGTCGTCTCGGCCATGACAGGCCCGAGCATGCCAGGCTTGACGATTCGGCAGCCGAGGGCGTTGGCGACAATCGACATCTCGACGCATAGCTTGGTGCCGTCCGAATAGGACGAGCACATTTGTGGGTCGAGCCCGCGTTTTTCGGCCTCCGGAAGGATTTTTTCGGGATCGGTGTAACGATCGAGGAAGCCTTTGATATTTCCAGCCAGCACCAGTTCCATCCCGTAGAACTGCAACTCCTCTACCAAACGGGCGATTACCGCAGGCTGATCGCCATCGGAACTTGTGTAAGCCACCCCACAGCGCTGGGCCTCCCTCCAGAACAAGGGGCCGAACAGCGCGTCGGCTTCAGCATTCATCATCACAATGTGCTTTCCGGCTTCCATAGCGGCCGTAATCGCCCGGGGCGCGGCCCCGATCGCGGTCGAGGCCTCGAAATAGACTTCAACACCGGGAGCCTCTGCAGCGAGGTGGGCGTCCTCGCACAGCGCAAGCTCCCCTGCCGAAAGGCAATCGACAAGCTGCCCCAGGGTCGCCACCACCCGCGATCGCCGACCCGGAGGCACCAGCGCCAGCGCACGGTCGATGTGGACATCGCATACGACGCGACATTCAACACCAGGCGTGATTACGGACTGGTGGAACACCCCGCGGCCAACCGACCCAGCGCCTACCAGCACGAATCCAACGACGTGACCGGAGTGGCCACATGCACCCATTGGTAGGCTGGTTTCGAGGGGCGTCAAGGCAGGACTCCGGCGCAGATGGGGCCTGCCGTTCATAATGCTACAAGTTCGAACCCAGCTGTCCAGGAAAGCGGCAGCACTCATGAATCGGGTGCCGGGAAAGCCTCTCGGCCTCCACTCCCAGGCCCGCTTCCGAGCTTCCGGTTCGCTGCGGTCCGCTATTCACCCTCATGACGACGCCATAAACGCTCCCAATGCTGTCCGACACTGGCTATTCACGGTTGGAGCCCAGAATCGGATCGATTTGTTATGCCAAAGGTATTGGACCTAGATCGAGAAGTACCTGGCCTGGGGATGCCACGCTACGAGTGCCGAGGTGGTGTATTCCGGATCCATCTGGAAGCTGTCGGTCATGTGAACACCGAGCCGCGATCCCTCCAGCAGTTCAAGCAGAGGGCCGTTGCCTTCCAGATCGGGGCAAGCCGGGTAGCCATAGGAATACCGTGAGCCCTGATAGCCCTGGCTGAAGAGCTGGCGACGGTTTTCAGAATCCCGGTGATGAATGTCCAGCTCCCGCCGGACTTGGGCATGCAGCCCCTCTGCGTAGGCTTCAGTGAGTTCCGTCGCGAGACCGTGGAAATAGAAATAATCACCGTAGGCATCGGCCTGGTAGAGCTGGGCCGCGAAGTCCGCCGCCTCTTGTCCCAACGTCACCATCTGCAGCGCCAGCACATCCAACTTGCCGCTGGCTTCCGCCCGAAAGAAATCCGCGATGCATAGGCGCCGTCCGGTGGCTTGGCGGGGGAAAGGAAGGCAGGCGACGATGCTGCGTTGATCCGGTGGTTCTGTGACCTTGGTATCCGGTGAATAGACCAGCAACTCATCACCCTTGGAACAGGCGGGGAAATAACCATAAGAGGCCTTGGGCTGCAGGATTCCTTCGGCCAATAACCGCGCCTTCCAACGGGCCAACACCGGAACGGCCTTCTCCCGCAGGGTGGCTTCAAAGGCCTCATTGCTGAGCATGCCTTGGGTGAACCCCCAGCGGTTGCGCAGCAACGCAAACTCATCCAGGAATTCGAACAATTCCGGCAAGGGATGGCTCACTTCTTTTACACCCCAGAAGGGTGGCGTTGGCGGCTCTGCCTCCCTTCGCACCCAGGAGCTCTGGCCGTCTGGCGTGAGTGGTACGGAACTGCCCCCTTTTCGCAACACCTTGATGCCGGTGGCTTCCAAAGGTAGGGATTTGGAGGTGGTGGTGAGTCCCGCCAGGCGGCCTTCGCTGATGGCGCGGAGCTGTGTGAGGCCTTCAAAGGCGTCCGCTGCGTACAGCACGGGGCCGTCATAAACCGTGCGGCAGTCCTTTTCCACATAGTCTCGGGTGAGCGCCGCGCCGCCGAGAATGACTGGGATTTGGTGATTTTGTTCCTGCATCAGGATCAGGTTTTCGCGCATGACCACCGTGGATTTCACCAACAGGCCCGATAGGCCAATGGCATCCGCAGGCCAGGATTCCAGTGCCTTCAGGATGTCTTCGATGGGTTGCTTGATGCCCAGGTTCTTTACTTCGAAGCCATTGTTGGTGAGGATGATGTCCACCAGGTTCTTGCCGATGTCATGAACATCGCCTTTAACTGTAGCCAGCAAAATCCTGCCCTTTTTTGTATTTGCATCTTTGGGCAGATGAGGCTCGATGCGGGTGATGGCCGCCTTCATGGCCTCGGCACTTTCCAGTACGAAAGGCAACTGCATTTCCCCGGCGCCGAATCGATCCCCCACGATTTTCATCGCGGGAAGCAGCACCTGGTTGATGAGGTGCAGCGGCTCGAAGGCTAGCAGCGCGTCATCCACATGGCCCAGGATCGCGCCTTTTTCACCATCAATGATGTCCGCCTGCAACCGCGCTTCTGTGCTTAGGTTCGCGGTGTCAACCTTGGCGGTCATCACTTCGCGGCCAGCCGCGAAGGCAGCCAGAATTTTCTTCAGGGGATCGTAATGCTCTCGGCGGCGGTCGAAGATGAGATCGTCCACCATGCGCCGCTCGTCTGCGGGGATCTTGGCTACCGGAAGGACCTTGGATGAATTGAAAATGGCCAAGTCCAGGCCCGCCTGGACCGCGTGATAGAGCATCAACGCGTTGAGCACGTGGCGGGTACCAGGATTGAGGCCGAAACTCACGTTGCTGACGCCCAAAATGGTGAGTACGCCAGGGAATTTCGCCTTGATGTCGCGGATGGCGTCCAGGGTTTCCACGGCACTGCGGCGAAATTCCTCGTCGCCGCTTCCGAGCGTGAAGGTAAGTGGGTCAATGATGAGGTCCGAGGGGGGAATTCCGTATTCGCCCACCACCAGGTCATAAAGCCGCTGGGCCACGGCGACTTTTTGTTCGCGGGACTTTGCCATGCCGACTTCATCAATGGTGAGAGCCACCACCGCCGCACCGTAATCCCGGCAGAGATCCAGGACCCTGCGGGCTTTGCCTTCGCCATCTTCGAAGTTGATGGAGTTCACCACGCACTTGCCCGGCGCCAGTTGCAGCGCCCGTTCAAGCACGCTCACTTCCGTGGAATCAATCATCAAGGGCAGCGTCGTTTGGGTGATGGCTCTGACGAGGAACTGCTCCATGTCCCACACTTCATCGCGACCCACGTAAGCGGTACACACATCCAGCATGTGGGCACCTTCGCGTTGCTGATCGCGGGCGACACCCACCAGCCCGTCGTAGTCTTCGAGCGCCAGCAGATCCCGGAATTTTTTCGAGCCGTTGGCATTGGTGCGCTCACCCACGATGAGCGGTCCCGGTTCCTGGTGCAGGGTGACGCTCTGATACAGGCTCGAAACACTGCGTTCTGCATTGCCCTGGCGGGGGCGCGCATGGAGTTCTCCCATGCGGCCGGCCAGCACCTTGATGTGAGCCGGGGTAGTACCGCAGCAGCCGCCGATGATGTTCAAGCCGAACTCATTGGCCGCATGGATCACACGCTTGGCGAAGGCATCAGGTCCCAGCGGATATACAACCTGGCCGCCCACATTCGCGGGCAGCCCCGCATTGGGAAGGCAGGAAATGGGTAGCGGTGAATTCTCCGCCAGATGGGCCAGATGCGCGTGCATTTCGTCGGGCCCAGTCGCGCAGTTCATGCCGAGCACCTGGATGCCCATACGCTCCATGGTCGTGAGCACCGAAGCGATGTCCGTCCCCACCAGTAAGGTTCCGGTGGTTTCCACCGTGGCCTGAGCCCAGATGGGAATTTGGATCTTCAGTTCAGCCATGGCTGCATGAGCGGCACGGGTGGCGGTCTTCATCTGACCCAGGTCCTGACAGGTCTCGATCAGAATGGCGTCCGCGCCGCCTTCCAACAGGCCGAGCATCTGCTGAAAGTAGCTGTGGTAGAGGGCGCTGACTGCGATTTGTGCTAAGGAAAGCAGCTTGGTGCCGGGGCCCACGGAGCCGATGACGAACTTCGGCCGGTCGTACTGCCGGGCCACATCCTTGGCCAGCCGCGCGGCGATGGTGTTCATCTCACGAGTGCGATGGGCGAGGCCGAATTCCGCCAGCACTACTTCGTTGGCCCCAAAGGTGTTGGTCTCCACTGCATCAGCGCCCGCATCGAAATAATGGGCGTGAATCGTACGAATCCATTCAGGCCTTCGTTCATTGAACAGTTCCACGCAACCGTCCGCGAGCTTGCCTCCAAAATCCTCCACGGTCGGACTGTTGGCGAGGATCTGGGTTCCCATACCACCATCCAGCAGCAGGACACGTTCACGCATGATGTCGGCCAGGGTGGTATTCATCAGTGCTTCCACTCCCTTTTCACAACCCGAGGTAATCCACTTCGAGATCGCCCAGCACACTGACCTGGCAGGCGAGCCGTTCGTCATCAGAGACACACAGGCCCTGCAGAAAATCACGCTCTTCGGTGCCCATGTTCGAGCAGTGTTCAAGGCCTTGGGTAATGCGGACACGGCAGGTGCCGCAAGAGCCGTTGCGACAGCCGAAGGTGATGTCGGCGCCGGAGGCATCGGCGATAGCCTGTAACGAAGTTCCAACCGGCGCCTGCACCAGCAGATCTTCCAGCAGGAAATGAACAGTGGCTGTCTTCAATTCAATAGTCCTTCCAGTAATTCAATTTGTCCCAGGGGCGCGGAAAGCTGCAGGCCCTGCACCGCTGGGCGCACGGCAGCAATGATTTCCCTGGCGACTTCGAGGCCCACTTTCAGTTGGTCCTCGGCGGAGTCGAAGCGGCTGATTCGCGCGAGAATGGCATCTGGCACAAAAACACCCGGCACCTCGTTGGCCATGAATTGCGCATTGCGGAGACTCTTCAAGGGCCAAATGCCAGCGATGACGGGAATCTTGAATTGCGCCGCGAATTCCAGGAAACGGAAGAGGGATTCCGGGTCGAATATCGGCTGGGTGATGGCCCATTCAGCACCCGCCTCCACTTTGTAGCGGAAACGGCTTTGCTCCCGGTCCACATCCACCGCCACGGGGTTCGCACCTACGCCGATGCTGAAGGCCGTGGGCTCACCGATGCTGGAGCCGCCGAGATCCTGGCCGCTGTTGAGGCGCGACAGCATGTTCACTAGGCCGATGGAATCGATGTCGAACACCGCGGTGGCCTGGGGATAAGGGCCAAGCTTCGGGGGATCACCCGTCACCGCAAGCATATTGCGCAGGCCAAGGCCCGCCGCGCCCAGCAGATCACTTTGCATGCCCAGCAAATTGCGGTCCCGGCAGGCGTAGTGCAGCAAGGTTTCCATGCCCACGCGTTGCTCGATGAGGAGCGCCGTCGCCAGTGCGCTCATGCGGGCCATGGCGCGGGGGCCATCGGGAACATTGATGGCATCGGCGCCCATGGCCTTTGCTTTTCTGGCCTTCTCCAGCAGCTTTTCCGCACTGGTGCCTTTGGGTGGCACCAGTTCCACCGTGGTGACAAATTCCCCTTTGGCCAACTTCGCGGAAAATTTGCTGCGCTCGGCGAAGGGCAGCGTAGCCAAAGGTGCGGTCACATCTGTCTGCACGATTTCCGGCCGCCCGTGATCGAAAGCCTCGGCCTGCCGCATGGCGCCGCGCATGGCTCGGGTGTGGGCGGGCGTGGTGCCGCTACAACCGCCCACGGCAATGGCACCTAGTGAAAGTGCTTGCCGCGCAAATTCGCCCAGGTATTCCGGGCTCGCCATGTAGAGTAGGCGGCCGTCCACCTGCCGGGGTAGACCGGCCGATGGATTGAGGATGATGGGTGCATCCGTCGCGGCCCTGAATCGCTTCAGCAGATCCAGCACTGGCGCCGGACCGTTGCCCCCGTTCACGCCCACCAGATCCGCGCCCCATTCGCGCAGTTTCGGGATGTACCATTCCGGTTCGGTGCCGTAGAGCGTGGCGCCCTCATCGTTGGGCGTCATCATGGCGGCGATGGGCAGATCACAGACTTCGTGGATGGCGAGAATCGCCTGCTGGATTTCATTCAGATCCGCGAAGGACTCCAGTACGAAAAGATCCACTCCGCCTGCTTGCAAGGCTCTTGCCTGCTCCGCGAAAAAGGCGCGGGCTTCTTCAAAGGACGTAGGCCCCCAGGGCTCAATGCGCAGGCCCAGGGGCCCGATGCAACCCGCCACAAAACCATGGCCATGACTGCTCCCGCTTTGTTCAAGAGCCTTGCGAGCCAGTTCCGCCCCGGCGCGATTGATCTCAGTCAATTTCTCCGCGAAGCCGTAACCGCTCAGTTTCACGCGATTGGCAGCCCAGGTGTTGGTAGTGAGCACATCGGCCCCGGCCCCACGGAACTGTTCGTGGACCGTGCGCACCAGATCCGGGGTGGCGAGATTCGCTTCATCGAAAGAGCGATTGATGAAGATGCCCTTTTCAAACAACACAGTGGGAACGGAGCCGTCAAAGAGAAAACGGCGCCCACTATTCAGGGCATGGCGGAAAGACAGGGTCATGCAGGACTCCTGGCATTGGAGGTCTTCAGCGTGACGCTACAACCAGGAAGGTCAAGGGTTTGTGAATTATCCACAGAGCACCGTGCCGCCGTTGACGTTCAGAACCTCGCCATTGACCGAGCCCGACCAGTCGCTCAGCAGAAAGGCGATGGGGCCCGCGATGTCCTGGGCTTCGGGGATGCGGCCCAGGGGAAAGATGCCCTCGATCCGCTTGCGGGCCGCGGGATCGCCGCGCAGGGCAGGGGCCGAGAGATCCGTATCCACCCAGCCCGGCGCCACGGCGTTCACCCGGATGCGGTCGCGCCCCAATTCCGGTGCCAGGGACTTCACCAGGGAAATGATCGCGCCCTTGGTGGCGGCGTAGGCGCCGTAGCCTGATTCGCCGCGCTGCCCCGCCGTGGAGCTGATGAGCACGATGCTCCCGCCGCCGCTGCGTTTGAGTGCGGGGATGACGGCGGCGTTCCACAGGAATACGCCGCGTAGATTGGTCTCAAGTACCTCGTCCAGGAGTTGGAGGTCCGGGGCTTCGGCGGCTGTTGGCAGCCAAACCCCTGCATTCCCGACGAAGGCATCGAGGCCGCCCCAGGCTTCCTCGACGTCGCGGACGGCGGTCTTGGCGTCCTCGGAAAGGCGTTGATCCAGCCGCAGGGCCAGGACCTCCCGGCCCTCGTCGCGCAGACTCTGCGCCAGGGAGTCGGCGGTTTCATCCTGTTCGCGGTAGGTGAAGGCGACGCTGGCGCCAAGGCTGGCGAGCAGCGTCACGGCTGCGGCGCCGATGCCCCGGCTGCCGCCGGTGATGAGGATGCGCTTGCCGTTCAGGCTCAGCGGGTTCGTGATTTCGGGGAGCGTCGAGGGAAGGGTGGGGCTCATGATGTCTCCAGACTCAATTCAGGCTGTTCGATCCAAAGATGATGCA
>JANYBM010000083.1 GCA_025361125.1 Holophagaceae bacterium
CTCTCCAGATTCCATCCAATTCGACATCATGGACCTGACTGATCTATGGAAAGAAGAGGTGAAAGCCGATGGTGCGAAACCTGCAACTAGCCCTGCTGCTCCTAGTGAGCACCGCTAGTCCCATATGGGCCCAAACAATCAGGGCTTCAGCCCGGCCTGAACTATTGGTCACGGTGGTGGTGCCCATGAACGGGGACCATGCGGAGGTGGCTCTGCCCGTGGATGCTTGCGATTCCATGCGGTTGGCCACGCACTTTGACACAGATCAATGCCATGTCAGTTTGGTGAAACCCGATGGCACCGTGCTGCCCTGGGCCGAAAATACCCCCGGCCTCGTCTTTCAAAAGGACTCGGCTCCCATCGATGCCGATGGCAATGGAGGCGGTTATGTCTATCAGGCAATTGTCCCAAACCCGACCGTCGGTAATTGGAAGCTGATCCTCCAGTGGCCCGAACCCCAGTGGGCTGGTACGGGCACGATCGTCTACGTCATCTGGCTGGGCAGCACCATCGAGATGAACGCCTTTGTCCCTGAGTCGGCCTTCCCTCTAGGCGCACCGGTCTTCGCCACCCTCGCTCTGATGGAAAACCGTAATCCTCGCTTCGATGCAAGCATAACGGCCACTCTTTTTCAGGATGCCAAGCGAATCGGCCCTGTCACCTTCACGCTTCAAGATTTTCCCGACATGGGCGCCAAATCCCTCATTGCTGAACTTCCAGCCGCGAGCCCCGGGCATTACGTGCTCCAGATTGAAGCCACAGGCCAAAGCAGCAGCGGGCCATTCCGCCGGAGCGCCATCACAGATTTCGACGTCTACACTCCTAAAGGAAAAATCCTTGGGACATTTACTTCTTCGGTCAAGTGAACGAGCTGATGTCGCCCTAGCGCAGAGAGCGCTGTTCAGGGCACAAGCTGGATCGGCGTTTTCGCAGAGGATCCCCACAGGCGCGAGACCGACATGAATCAACCCGCTATGGGTCCTGACTCGTTGTCAACCGCCAAAACTATTGACCCCCCTTAGCGACAAAACCCCTGACCCCCTAGATGTGAGGCAGGCGGGCGTAGGGAGGTCGGCCCTCCACCTAGGGCTTTCCCATGCCGTCAATCCCCAAGAAGGCATCGGGACGACGGATTGTTTGTGTCTTTCCGGCAAGGGTGCGTGACCGTGAGAGTTGAGCGCCGTTAGGCTCGTGGGGATCGGAGATTGCCCCTTGGTCAAACGGAAGAAGCCGCCGTCCTCATCGGAATTAGCTCCGTTGCGAGAACGGGTCGAAGCCTGGCGAGAAGCTAAGGGCGCCTCACTGGGCGGCTCAAGCCCGATGCCGCCCGAAATCTGGGAGACCGCCGTGGAGCTGGCGCGGCGGTATGGTCCCTGCCAGATCGCCCGCGGAGTCGGGGTCGATTACAAGACCTTGCGGCTTCGGTTGGCCAAGGGAGTCGGAAAGCCCGACCTGGTCAGGCCGACCTTCGTCCAACTGCCAGCCACGCTGGACCAGGCGGTCCAGGTCAGTGCCATAGCCGGCGCCACGATCGAGTTGTTCAGGCCCGATGGCTCCCGCATGCGCATCCACCTGGAGGCTGGGCGAGGCATGGAGGCCGCGGGGATCGTGGCGGCTTTCCTGGGAGATCCGGGTTGATCCAGATCACCCCGCAAATGCGGATTCTCGTGGCAGTGGAGCCGGTGGACTTCCGGCGCGGCATCGACGGCCTGGCCCAAGCCTGCCGGGAAATGCTGGCGGCGGATCCCTTCTCTGGCACGGTGTTCGTGTTCCGGGGCCGGACGGGCACCTCGATCAAGCTCCTCGCCTTCGATGGCCAGGGCTACTGGCTCTGCCAGAAGCGGCTGTCCAAGGGGCGATTCCGCTGGTGGCCTGGCAAGGCTGGTTCCGCCTCGGCGCGGCTCCTGGCTCACGAGCTTCAGGTACTGATCTGCGGGGGCGATCCGGCGGGGGCCAAGGTGCCTCCGGCCTGGCGTCCTGTGGGAATTCCAGCAGAGCGGGATACCAATCTAAACAATTGACATAATTCGAGTTTTATTCGCTTGTACTCAAGCTGAAATAGCCCACATTAGGTGCATGGGCCACTCCAAAAAACGACAGAAGGCGCCGCCGCCACCCCTGCGTCCGGATCTCCGGTTCAAGGAGATCCCAGCGGAAGTGCTTCGCAGTGATGTAGCCCAGATTCGTGAGTCCATGGGCGAGGGCGAGGTGTTTTCCGACATGCGGATGCTGGTCGAAACCATGCTCGTCATCCGTGAGGAATTGGATCGGAAGGGCGCCAGCATCCAGCGCCTGACGTCCATCATCTGGGGCCCGAAGACCGAGTCGTTCGCCGCCATTTGCCGGGAGGCCATGGAAGCCGAGAATCCAGAACTCAAGGCCCAGGCCAAGGAGAAGCGAGAGAAGCCAAAGGGCCATGGGCGCAACGCTGCGGCCGACTTTCCCAAGGCCAAGCGGATTCCCGTGCTGCTGGAGGGAGTGGCCTCCGGCGAGGTCTGCCCGCATTGCCCCAATGGCAAGGTCTACCCCCAGAAGGAGCCATCCACCCTGCTCCGGATCACGGGCGTGGCGCCGTTTACGGCCACCGTCTACGAACTCGAACGGAGACGGTGCAACCTCTGCGGTGAGGTATTCACAGCTCCTGCGCCGGCCGGTGTGGGCGAGGAGAAGTATGATCCCAGCGTGGCCGCCATGTTGGGCCTGCTGCGGTACGGGTCGGGCCTGCCCATGAACCGGATCGAGAAGCTTCAGGCCGGGTTCGGGATCCCACTGCCGGTCTCAACCCAGTGGGAGGTTCTGCTCAAGGCTGCTGGCCTCCTCGCCCCGGCCCATGCGGAACTCATGCGCCAGGCCGCCCAGGGCGAGGTGCTGTTCAACGACGACACGGTCATGCGGATCCTGGACAAGGCCCCCATCGCGCGAGAAGGGCGCAAAGCGATCTACACCAGCGCCATCCTGTCCCGCGTCGGGGACCACCGGATCGCCCTATTCATCACCGGCCACAACCACGCCGGGGAGAACCTGGAAGCCGTCCTGAAGCACCGGGCCGAGGGGCTGACGGCACCTATCCAGATGTGCGATGCCCTCGCCGCCAACACCGTCGGCGAGGCCGGGGAATTGAACACCATCCTGGCCCACTGCCTCGCTCACGCCCGGCGCCGGTTCGTGGAGGTGGAGAACCGGTTCCCCACAGAGGTCGAGCACCTGCTGAAGGAACTCAGGGAGGTCTACCGGACCGATGCCCAGGCCAAGCGCGAGGGGATGGATCCCCAGGCTCGGCTGGCCTTTCACCAATGGCAGAGCAGCCCGGTCATGACCCGCCTGGAAATCTGGCTACGGGAGCAGATTGAGGGCGGCAAGGTGGAGCCCAACTCCGGACTGGGCCAAGCCATCACCTACATGCGCAAGCACTGGGTCCCGCTCACACTGTTCCTGCGGGAACCCGGCGCGCCACTGGACAACAACGCATGCGAAGCCGTTGTGAAACGGGCCATCATGCACCGAAAGAACTCACTGTTCTACCGGTCGCTAACCGGTGCCAGAACCGGGGACACGTTCATGAGCCTGATCCACTCGGCGGAACTGAATGGAGTCGAGCCATTCGAGTACCTGATCGAGATGCTGAAGCATCCGGAGAAGGTCGAGCGTGAACCTGACCGCTGGATGCCGTGGTGTTATCCACACCCACCCAATTCGTCCTGAGCACGACCCCAATTCAGCGATTTGGGTTGAGTCGTCGACACTCAAGTGCGCCCTATTGGGCCCACTCATCAGCTTTCCGTTAGGTCAGGCAGCACTGCCGGAAAGACACCTTCAAGGGTGATTGAACCCATGTGCCATCAGATGTCCAGTTTCTGCACCAGACTGAGCCCACGAGGTGGGTGAACTGTGCATTAACTGAGAATATTTTATATATACTGCACCATTTGCCGACCAAAAACCCAAAGTGTCAATAATAGGACGATTTTTATCAAAACATGTATAAATTATATACACGAAATACTCCAAATTTTTTAATTCACCAGTTTTTCGGTAATAAAACTCCAGCCGTGATTTTCTGGTTAAGAGAAGGCGAGTCGCGAATCCCTTCCAA
>JANYBM010000129.1 GCA_025361125.1 Holophagaceae bacterium
CCTTTCTGGATGAAGTGGACGGAATCCTGATTCCTGCCCACATTCAAGGGTGTGTCAGGAAAGCCGGCAGCTTCGACGTGCATGTTCTTGGTGGCCATGGGGCCTCCTACTGTGGGGTGGGAATGGATGCCGGGATTTTCAGATGTAAAACCCTGACTGGTTGGGGGCGTTGCCAAAGTCTATCCCCCCAGGCCCAGGTCCGCCATCTGAATGTGGGACTCAATGTCTGAAGAATTTGACCTTTGCCTTGTTAGGGATATCTCAGCAGGCATAGAGGCTCCAACTCTGCGAACGAAAGTGAGCAGGGAGGCTCCGCGTTCACGAGCGGAGCGAGTGGGAGCACGCATTGCGTGCGATACGTGAAGGCGCACTGCGCCTGATAGCTGGAGTGGGCTTAATTGGGCGCTACTTGGCTGCTGGGGGCAAGGTTCTGAGTCCCGTGGCGATTTCGCGGCTCAGATCCTCGATGATCAGGTTGTGAGCGTCTACGAGAGCTTGGGCGTCCGGACCCTGGACCGGCCTTTGAAGGGTGGTTCTGCGAAGGAGCAAGGCTTGGCCTCCCTGCGGAGGTGCGACCATCCATGTGGCTTGGAGGGTGAGTGTCCCTCCGGGCCTGCCATCCAACCGGTGCACATTCACTTCAAGGCGCTGGGTGGCTTTTACCCGTTCACCGTAGGGGTATGCCACCACTGAGTTTGAGCCAGTCAGAAGGGCGAGGTTTTCCACCAGTACGCGTTGGAGATCCTGGTCCAGGCCGTTGCCCCAGCGGTGGGTCTCCATGAGACTTAAAGCACCTGGCCCAATCTCCACCACCAACTGCGGCTTTTGAAGGGTCTCCGGCAATCGCACAGGCATGACCTCCAGGGCTATGGAGGTCAGGGTCGGCGCAGGTTTCGTCGCATCCAATGGGATGGGTCCGAGGGTGTGAAAGATTTCGAGGTTGGGCCGTGAACACCCCATTCCCGCAGCCAGCACAAGGGTGAGAAATGGCAACACCGGTCGGATCATTTTGGTTTTCCCTTTCCAAAAATCAGTGATTCCGGGTGCCGTTCGAGGGTCTCGGCCAGATCCCGCAAGGCTCGGGCAGCCTTGTTGAATTCTTCCAAGGCGCTGCGAAGGTCGTGTTGGGTGGGGGAATCCGAGCGAAGGGTTTTCTCCAGCGTCGCCAACGTTGCTTGGCCTTGGACCAAGGTTGCCTCGGCTTGTGGCACGGTCTTCTGGTCCAGGTGGGCCATGAGGGTCTTGGCTTCCTTCAACGTATCTCTCAAAACCGGAAGGCTGGCGCGCAATTCGCCAATGACCTCTTCCAGTGGGAGTTTTTGAAGGCGCTCAGAAAACTTGGTGAGATTGGCCACCATGGCTGTCATGGCGCCCATGGTGGATGGGATCGCGGGAATCTCCTCATATTTTCCGTATTGCCCCATGGTGCGAACCGGTGTTTCTGGATGGAAGCCCAGGTCCACGAAAAGGCTGCCAGTCAGCAGGGAAGCTGTCTTCAATTGGGCCCGAAGTCCCCTTTTCACCAAGGCTTGAACGAGCATTTTCGCAGACCCCCCTTTGGGCCCAACGATGGAGAATCGTTCCGTCTCCAGGGCGATGAGCACTGGGATCTTGCCTTCTAGGTTTCCGGTATGGAATTCAAGTTTGAAATCCTCGACCTGTCCCACCTGGATGCCTTGGTATTCAACAGGGGCGCCACGCATGAGACCTCTCACGGATTCATTGAAATTCACCACGTAATAATGGCGATTCAGGACTACTTTTTCGTAGATCTTTTCGTGGCTCGGGTACAAGGAGAACACCTGCCCCGGTGGTGCGGCGCCACTGGCATCCAGGCTCATGGGGTTTTCAAAAGCGATGCCCCCAATGAGCAGGTCCACCAGGGAATCGGAACGCATTCGAAGGCCATTGGCATCCACGGTCAAGTCCACACCGCCAGAGTCCCAGAAGCGCGTGTCCATCCTCACCAGTTCGGAGTAAGGCGCGTTGATGAAGATCTTGATGGAGACGGCGGTTCCTTGTTTGTCAAGATCAAAGCCTGACACTTCACCCACACGGATCTGGCGGAAATGCACCGGAGAGCCGATATTCAACGAGCCCAGTTTCTCGGCTCGAAGTTTGAAAAGGGCGCCAGGTCTCTGAGAGGTGTCAATGCTGGGTGCTTCCAAACCCTTGTAATCCCGGGCGAACAGCGTGGCTTCACCGGGTGCGCCTGGATCCATTCCAATGTAGGCCCCGGAGAGAAGCGTCCCCAGCCCCGAAATGCCGGCGGTGCCAAAGCGTGCCCTGACCACCCAGAAGCGGCTGTTCTCGGACAGCAGGCCGGCCGCCTCCCGCTTCATTTCGGCCTTGACCACCACATGGCTGAGGTCGCGGCTCAAGGTGATGGCGGTGACCTTTCCGATCTCAACGTCTTTGTAGCGGATGCGCGTCTGGCCCGCCTCGAGCCCCTCGGCCCCAAGGAAGGTGATGGTGATGGTGGGCCCTGTTTCCGCGAAAGCTCTAACGGTCATCCAGATGCCAATAAAGGCAGCTACGAGGGGTATCAACCAGACGATGGAGGGGCGCCGCCGCATCTGAATCTTGGCTTCAGGAAGGTCAGCACTGTGTGACGATTCGGGCCGTTCAGCAAGGTGCTCACTCATGTTCGTATTCCTTCTGTTTGCCAGGCGCCATGGTCAGGGAATCCCATACAAGTCTGGGGTCGAAACATTGCACGGCCAGCATGGTCGAGAACACCATCAAGGCAAAAGCCACCGATCCAGGACCGGGCGAAATGGTGGCAACACTGCCCATCTCCACCAAGGCCACCATGAGCGTGATGACAAAAATATCCACCATGGACCAGCGCCCCACCATTTCCGTCAGGCGGTAGAGGCGAGCCCGCTGACCCGGCCACCGCGAAGAACGCCGACGCTCTGAAACCAGAAGGACCGCAAGGATGATGATTTTCAAGATGGGAACCACCACGCTGGCGATGAAAATGATCAAAGCCAGGGGCCAGGAGCCGGAGCGCAGAAAATAGAAAACACCACCCATGATCGTGTCCGACTGGGTGTGCCCTAAAGAGAGCACCCGCATTACCGGCAGAAGGTTAGCGGGGAGATAAAGCAGGATGGCGGTAATCAGAAGCGCCCAGGTGCGCTCTCTGCTGTTCAGCTTCCGGCTATGCAGGGTTGCCCCACAGCGTGGGCACGTAATGACTTCCAGTTGGGAGAGGAGCCCACAGGTGGGGCAGCCAACCATGTTGGCCTCCCTAGCGGTCTGAGCTTCCACGGGATTGTTGTCGAAGGTTCCCATTGCTGGGCTTCCCAACTCTTCCCAGACTGACCCTATGTCCAAGGCTGATACCGCAGCCGCCGCGACCACGATGAAGGCGCCAAGGCCAAAGAGGGAAGGGCCCGGTAACACCACGGCCATTTTGGCCAGCTTCACGTAGGACACCATGATGCCCAAGATGAAGACCTCCGCCATGCCCCATGCCCCGAATTGCTCCACGATCCTGAAGACCCACACCGTCCAACGATTTGGATGCTGCTCGCGAATCTGGAGAAGCACATAGATCATGCCGATCATATGGGCCAAGGGAGCCAGGAGCACCGTGGTGATCAGGACTGCCGACAACCACGGCCACCCTAGGTTGGCCAGGATGCGGGCGCAACCTGGGATGGACGCTTCCTGGACCGTGCCGTGAAGTCGGAGGGACATGACTGGAAATGAAACGGCGAGGAAAAATAGGATCAAGGCCGCGCAGTGTAAGGCCAGTGCCACGTCCTTGGAATCGTAGCCTCCCCTTCGCAAGGTGGCCCCGCAACGCGTGCAGAAAGAGACTCCACCCTTGGGAGGTGCGCTCACCCAATGGAGTAGATCACACTCCGGGCAGGCCATGAGAATGGAGCCATGGGTCACAGGAGGATTCCCGGCTGCTTCCACGATTAAAACCCCAGCATCTGCTTTGGGAATCGTGAGGATCCCGATGCGGATTGATCGTCAAACATGAACATTTATGGAGCCTCCTGTTTCTGCCCTATTCGCGCAGGATTCTTGTTGCTTGGCCTGTTTCATCCTGCCTGCCTAGGAAGATCATTAACTTAATCGAATGGACGATGGCGTTGACTGGATTTTGGACCAAAAGGGTGCGAACCAGCAATCGAATGTATGTCCTTTCCGCCGTGGGTGGTGATAGCTCAATCCACAGTACTTCGCCATTCAAATTGGATGAGATGCCCGGTCATTTTGATCCGTAATGCAGTACTATGGGATTCCATAATGTTTTATAAGTTATTTAATATAAATAGTTTACGTTATGGCTCAAATCCTGCTTTTTGGATTCTCCAAAGGAGGAGCATTGCCTTGGGCCCGAGTACTTCAACCATTAATCAACCTTTAATTCATTCCTTTTTGGAGTCGTTATGAATGAGTACCGAATTTTAATCCCTGGGTCCCTGGTTGTTTTGCTGGCCTGTGGTTTCACCGCCTGCGACCGCAAGGCAAATGAGGCTGACATCCAGGCTCAGGTAGCAACTCAATTGCAGGCCAAGGCTGCAGATGACCGCGTCGCCCTCCTAGAGCAGCAGGTGGCCGACATGAAGACCGGCAAAGCAAAAGCCGGTGTTTCAGGCGACCAGGAAGCCATCAACCAAATGTCTACTGCTCACCTCCGCGCCCTCGACCGCCAACTTGCGGATGCCAGGCAGCGCGCCACAGAACGTCGCAAGGAAGCTGAAACCTTGGCGGCCACCCCTGCCAACCAGCGGCCAAGGTATACCACTGTGGAAGTTCCAAGCGGCACCCGGATCACCGTCAGAATGGCTGCTGAACTGGCCACAGACAAGGATCAGGCAGGGGACCCCTGGTCTGGCACCTTGTCTGAGGATGTGCTGGTGGGTAACACCGTAGCGTGGTCTGCGGGTACGACTGTTAGTGGTGTGGTAGCTCAGAGCACTCCCGCAGGCCGCCTTTCCAGTGGCAAGGGTGGACTGGGCATTCGCTTGACCACCGTAGGTCGTAATGGGGTGGATGCCGGAACCTACATGGTGGTCGGCGACACCCGCGGCAAGCGAGACGCTAAATTCATAGGCGGCACCGCAGCCATCGGAGCCCTGGTCGGCTTGCTCACCGACAAGAACAACCAGGGTGATCATGCCCTGGGTGGCGCGGCGGCGGGTGCTCTCGCTGGAACCGCGCTAGCTGCTAGCACTGCAGACACCGTGATTCGAATTCCCATTTCTCATTCTGTCACCTTCTCCCTGACCGCACCCGAGCAGGTTTCCATCAGATGATTCCAATTCGACGCAACATTTCGGGCTAGAAGATCTACGGGGATGGCAGCTATTGCTCCATCCCCGTAGATTTTTCCTTGATCTTGTTTAGGTTTTCCTTAACCGCTGCCTGCTTTGCTTCAAGCATGTGGGGTTCAGGCTGTTTTGTTGCCATTTCGCTGGGAATGGCAGGCGCAGCAGCGGGCACCGGTTGTTCCTTGCGGGATCCAAAGGTAAGCGAATAGGCCCAGGTGAATTCAGCGCCCATCAGAAATACCTGGGCGGAGTAGTACACCCACACCAGGAGGACCACCAACGAACCGGCGGCACCGAAGCCCGAAGTCACCCCGCTTTTGCCGATATAGAGCCCAATCAGGAATTTGCCGATGGTAAAGAGCAGCGCGGTCACCACGGCCCCGATCCACACGTCAGCCCAGTCAACTTTCACACGCGGCATGGTCTTGTAGATCATCGCGAACACGGTGGTGGTGAGGGCGAAACTGACCAGGAAATTGGTCACGTTCGCAAGGATGGCCCAGTCCGCGAACAGTGGTCCCCACCATTTGCCTAATGCGGCCAAGGCCGCACTGATCACCAGTGACACCATCAATAAAAAACCGATGCCCGTAATCATACCGAAGGACAACATCCGCGCGCGCAGTAAATTCCAGAGTCCACCCTTGTGTCTTTTGGGTGCGCGCCAAATGCGATCCAGCGCATCTTGCAATTCACCAAACACTGAAGTCGCACCGATCAACAATAGGACCACCCCAACCACCGTGGCGGTGATGCTTTCGGCCGGCTTGCTCACGCTTTCGAGCAAGGCCTGCACGGCCGCAGCGCCCTGATGTCCCATCAGGCCTTGCAACTGCCCGACAATTTCACCGCGCGCGGCTTCAACCCCGAAAATGAGCCCAGCGATAGAAATCACGATCAACAACAATGGTGCGATTGAAAATGCGGTGTAGTAAGCCAGTGCCGCTCCCATGCTTTGTGCATAGTCGTCGACCCAGGATGAACCTGCGGCTTTCGTCAGAATCCAAAAATTTTTTAAGGACATGGGTGTACCTGTCAGGGCTTGACCGCGTGGGCAATTTGTACAATTTTTTTAGCGATATCTTCTGGTGAAAGCACAAAGTCAACACACCCGCTTGCGATTGCGCTCTCAGGCATATCTGGCTGTGCAGCTGTGTCTGGCTTTTGGGCGATGGTGATGCCCCCTGCTTCCTTGATTCCGCATAGCGCTGCTGCTCCATCGCCATCGTAGCCAGAGACGATGACAGCGACGAGTTTGCCGTCCCAGTTTTCAGTCATGGAACGCAGAAAAACCGTGATTACATCGGGCCATCCCCTGGGTTTTGAGATCGGTTTCAGATGGAATTCTCCGTTAAGGACGTGCAGATCACGCTGAGTAGGGATGATGAACACATGGTTGGGTTGGATGTCCAATCTCTCCGTGATCAGTTCAACGTTCATCTTGGTGTAGCGCGGGAGAATCTCATGGAGTTGAGTGTCCACAGTTCTCAGATGGTTGACGATGACGATGGCAACCCCCATATCACTTGGCAGGTGCTGGAGCAACCGGGTATAGGCATCCAGCCCACCTGCAGAACCACCCACGCACACCACGGGAAAGTCTTTTGCAACACGCCGTGCTTTCATGGATAATCACCCCGCTTCAGCATGGTGAACCAGACGCATCGCCTGTTTCATAAGCGTAAGGGTTGGAGCTGTCATTGGATCGCTCGAAGGTGGTGATGATTCGACCGTCACAAGGAAGCCTGTAGTTTCAACTCCACGGCCGCCGCAGGTTCCAGCACCCTGAAAGTAAAGGATTCGGCGTAATACAACTCCACGTCCTGTGAAGTATGAATCTTGTAGCCGATGCTCAGATCCTGTCCCACAGTCATTTCGAAATCACCGCCACGACGTGAAAGCACGGCGCCACCCTCCAGCACTGGACTCCAATGGATGCCGCCGGTGACCAGCGCCTGGATTCGATCGCGCAGCGGGTAGGCGTCCGGGTCTCCAACCATCAGCCACTTGTACGGCTCCGTTCCAAGTACCAGCGCAAACGGGCCGCCGATCTCCGCCTCCTGGATGGCAAGCAGGGCCAGTTCCACGGACTCGGTGAGTCTGCTTCGATCGAGACTCAAAGGCACCGGCGAATGGCTGGAGGCTTCGAGCATGCCGTTGATGCCGGCACCATCAAAGCCCCGATATATAGCCATCTCCTCGAAGGAGGCGACCTTGCGTGCGGCCTCCGTCAAGGTAGCCAGATCCGGATTCTTTGCGCCACGCGCCACGTCATCCAGCTCCCAGATCCGTAAGGTGAAGGGCACTCGAATCTCCACGAGGGGGAGGACCTTGTGCATGCCCCAGCCCACGCCGTCTCCGGCATCTCCGGACCGCACATCCAGTTTCCCGAGGTTTACAGCGGCGAACTGCCAACCAAAAGGACCACAGAAGTCCACCAGTTTTCGCCCGGAAAGATTTCCCTTCAATATTCGTGAACTCTGCAGTTCGATCTGTTTCCACGCTTCATCTGCAATGGGCGCCATTTCACGTCTGAGAATATCCGTCATCGCTGTTTCTCCCGGGCTGAGCGCCCACTCATTTCATGTTTCCCAATCCCAGACCGCTTCCATTTGCCGCCGGGGGCTCATTCCCGTCTGCCAACGAGGTGAGGGCGCCGGACGTGAACAGGAACTTTCGCATCTGAATGTCGAGTTCAGGGATAGTACGGCGCAGCCATTCCAGCAGCATCGTGGCGTGCTCCATTTCATCGTTGCGGTTGTGGGCCAGAACAGCTTTTAAGGATTCGTCATCAGATGCATCCACCCGCTGGTGGTAATAGTCGATGGCTTCCAGTTCTTCCTGCAGGCTGGCGAGCGCTCGATGGATGTTGAGCGCCTCGTTTGAAAGGCTTGTTTCAATAACTCCGCTGCTCACAGAATCCCCCCTGGCATTGCCATCAATTAATTGGAAATCTTTTCCGCTTGGTTCCCCTGCTGCCTTATTGAAATTGCCTCGCAATGTGACTGGATGTCAGACGCCAAGGTGGAGACTCTCTTTGCGTCGGGTGCGGCCAAATCAGCTTCCTTCTCCAGTGCATCCAGCCGAGCTGTCAGCTCGGTATGATGCGTCTCCATCTGTTTCCGCTTCCCGCTCGTTTTCTTCTGCATCTCAGCACTCATCGTCTTCAGGTGCTCTTCGTGATGCAGTTTCAATTTACCAAAACTGCGTCGTATCTCGATTTCCGCAGCTCGGGCGAATTCTACATTGACGGAGCTGGCTTGCTCAGTGTGTTCGTGCATAGCTTTGGCAAAAGCAGCCAAGTTCTGTTGATAAGCCATCGCCAACACGTGATTCGACTCATCGGCCTGCATCATGCGTTCGTTTTGATCGCGCGATATCACTTTCATGCCTTGGGCCGCTGATGGGTCCCTCTTGGCTGAATATTCATCTAGGTTAAGCCTTGCATCCGTTGCGCTGAAGGCACCGAAAGTGACCGCCAAAAAAAGTGCAGAAAAAACTCCTATCTTCATTTCACTTCTCATCCAAGAAAGTCTGAGACTGGGTGGGGGTGTCGCACTCGTAACGCCTGGGTTATCCAGCAGCGGATAACATCTGCGCCGGTCATCCTCAAAGGCGAGTCGTTGAATGAAATCACCTGCATGTAACCTTTCGCAGGGATCTTGCCCGAATTCGTGACCAGCCTTCCCATAGAGAGGTATGCGAGGGATTTAGTTGAGGAAGTTGCTGGGTTGGCCGCCGACCCACCAGGCCCATCAGGCGATGTCCTCAACGCTAAGACTGAGAGCTCAGATCTAGAGCCTCGGCGGAAGGCGTATGAGAAAGGCAGAGGAAAAGTGACTCCCGGTCTTAAAAAATACAATCTCGAATTCATAGGTAACCTTTTGCAGCCCAACTGTGGCGGCCCTCCGAAGAATTCAAAAGGCTCAACCAGTAGCTGACGGGCGCATGGATGGGTTTAGCATTTTTTGAACCATATAAGTAACTGTTATTATATTAATTTTTATGACTTGGTAAGCAGCTTGAACCAGGTGGAAACTTCATCAAAATGAAATGGCAACTCTTTCAAATGGATCAACGCTGAAGCTGTCACCTGGGTATAGGTTTGCTGCCCCCGAGCCTTGGTGCGGCTTCGCATTGGTCAATTGATCAGAGGTCATTTGCAATGTGAACATTTCCTTACCAAAAAGGGTTGAATTGCAAAAAAGCCCATCGAAAATTCGATGGGCTTTTGTTGGGGTGACGCGGGTTCAGGGAGCGACAGTAACTACCGCACTCAAAACGTCCGCCGTGGCGAAAGGGAAGGTGTTGAGTCGGAACGGGGCTTTGCTAGGCTCCACATCGTCTGCTTGAATAGCGCGGATACGAAAAACATAACTCTGGCCTGGTTGGAGGATGCCGGAAGGAATGGTAAGCGAAGATTTTTCTGTGATCAAGGTTGCGGCTGTGACCGCGCGAGTAGAAAGGCCTTGGGCAAAGAGATGGATCACTGCCACCGAGTATGCGTCCGCTTCACCATTAGTTGGTTTACTCCAGGTGAGAGTCGGGGAAGTGGTGAGCCCGCTCTGGGCTAGGAATGCATCCGCGCCATTGATCGTGGCGCCAAGCACTGGGCTGATAGCTTGAACCATGGGCCTATTCTGTTTGGGTTCCTTCAGGGAATTGGTAGAGAGTGCCCCTTGAATAGGACGTGGGTGCGTTGCACCGGGTGCGAGGTAAGAAATTGAGTAGTTCTGGTTGATGCTGTAGATCTGCCCCCAGCGATGTGGGAATGGATTGCCAAAATGGGCTTCGCCAAGATCCAGGGACGTGGTTGCCAGAGAGGACGGGTAGAAGTTCACCAAGTCGGCGGTGGCGGCGATGAACCCCTTTTTGGTTCCCCAGGGTGGCGTATGGACCACAAAGCGTTGGAAGCTGGGAAGCGCGGAGGGATTGACCTGGGATTGGTAGGTCGCATAGGGAGTGCGGTCCCAGGCCATGCGTACTTTTTCATCCTGGGGAACGGGTGCCATGACACCGTTCAGTGTGGTTGGCAGGCCATCTGTTTGTACAAGGCTCGTTGGTTTGAATAGTCCCGACAGCACTGCATAGGTTTCAGTGCCTGCAGTGACAGAACGGAGTTGAGTCAGGGAGGGTTCGTCCCCTTTGGTGGTGTCCACCAACAGTAGGCCTGCGTCCACCCAATCCTGAGTGGTGCCAGCCATCGCGGTGTCCCCAGGGAGCGGCATGTTCGAAGGGTTGAGATCGCCTAGGTAGGCGTACACGCTATTCACATTCGTGGAATACCATTGAAGGATGTCCGAGGCCACGAAGGGGGTGAGGCCCGTTACGTTGAAGGTAAGGAGCGTACTCAGGCTGGCTGGCACTGCGTCGGTACGCCCATAGGCGTAGACATCCAAGTCCAATTTATGTTCATCCGTCCAAACATAACTGGTGCCGAACTGGAACCAGAATTTGCCCTTGGGAATCTGAGGAATGGTAAATGTTCCATTGGCCAGCCCGGTCCCGGAAATACTGGTGAATCCCCCCAGACCGTTGGGAACCAGGGCGGCGATCAGACTGCTGCTGAGGTCCTGCGGTGTGGAAGTCTCGCCACTGTTGGTGATGGTCCTGACCATTCGGGTACCGGTCACGTCCTTGGGATGGCCCTCTGCTTGAAGTGTCAAGGGAAGGACAGCAGAACAGATCAATAGGCTGATGCTGCATAGGGCAGGGCAGGCAGGGCAGGCATGGCGTGGATGAGGCAGCTTCATAGGTTCTCCAGGTTTATGCGCACCCTACAGGTTTCTGTGGGACAGGTGCGCTTGGGTGGGGGTGGTTGCTTTAAGGCTTGCCTGATTAGGAGTCTCAGTCAATATGGACATGAAAATCAAGTGATCAAATTTTGCCTATTTGATTTTTTTCTTAGCGGGATAGAAGGAAGAATGCGAACTTCAAGATCGCTTGCGACTTGACCCAAGCAAAGGCAGGGGCTCTTCTGGTAGAACTAATCCATGCTCGAATCCCCATTGATCGAAGTTGAGACCAGAATTCTGGGTTGCCTCATAGAGAAGCAGCACACAACGCCAGACTATTACCCACTCACGCTGAATGCTTTGATCGCAGCCTGCAATCAGACCTCAAACCGTCATCCAATAGTGCTTTTCAGCGAAAAAATTGTTTCGGATGGCCTTGAGTCCCTGCGACATCGCCAGTTGGTGTGGGTGGTCAGCGTGAGTGGAAGCCGCGCGCTCAAGTATGAGCAACGGCTCACGGATTCACTTCACCTATCCCTCCAGGAAACAGCCCTTCTATGTGTGCTGATGCTCCGAGGGCCACAGACCCTTGGAGAGCTCAGGGGACGTTCAGAGCGTATCTACCCCTTCGCGGATCTGGTCGAAACCGAGGCTGCCATGCAGGCTCTGTGCCAAGCAGAGCCAGAACCCTTAAGCATCAAACTACCTAGATTGCCAGGTACTAAAGAAGCGCGCTTCGCCCACCTGCTGGCGGGTCCGGTGGAAGTCGATGTAGTCGCTACAGCCATGGAGGAGGAAAAGGTAAAAGGCTCCCCATCCCTCGTGTTCCTGGAAGCCGAAGTGAAAAATCTCCATGCAGAACTGGCGGATCTACGCGCCGCCTTCGAAGCTTTCAGGGCTGAGTTTTAGGGGGAGTTACACCTTGGCCAGCATTCCTGGCCAAGGTATTACCCCCCTCCAGGCAGCAGACACAGGGCGCCTCCGTACCCTCCAACTTCACAGAACTGAAGCCACTATATCGGCCACAGGAGGGCGCGACCTGAAGTCTTCTGACGTGATGATCTATGACTTTTTCTTTGCCGCCTTTGAATGGGCTCTCGGCGAAGTATTATTTGCAGAACCATTCACTTCTTGCGCGTCCGTGATAACCACATCAGTAACCGGCACATCGCTCATCTGAACAGTATGCGTGCGCACGGACTTGATCTTGTCCACGGTTTCCATGCCCTCGATGACACGACCAAAGACGCAGTATCCCCAACCATCAGGCCTAGGTGGATCAAGTTTCATGGAATTATCTTCCACGTTGATAAAGAACTGACTGGAGGCGCTATTGGGATCGTTGGTGCGGGCCATGGCAATAGTGCCACGCGTGTTGTGAAGACCAGCTCCCAGGGCGGCCTTGGCCTCATTCACAACCGGTGGGTCCCCGGCTTTCTTCTTCAAGTCAGGAGTGTAACCTCCACCTTGAATCATGAATGTGGGAATGACCCGATGAAACGTGGTGCCCTTATAGAATCCCTTGTGAACGTAATTCATGAAGTTGGCCGCGGTCTTGGGGGCGGCTTTGGCCTCTAATTCCAATGTGAAAGAGCCAAGATTGGTCGTGAACTTGACCTGTGGTTTTGCGGATGGTTCCGCAGCCAGCAGAGGCAGGGTCAGAAAAAGGGCGATCAAGGTATGTCGCATAGAAAAATCCTTTTCAGAAAGCAAGATCATCGCATTCAAGAAGCTGCTGATCAAAGACATTGAATGCGTGGCCCCTGTGGGATTCGAACCCACGCCTTAGCGCTTATGAGGCGCCCGCTCTGACCGCTGAGCTAAAGGGCCACTCCCATTCAAACACGGGTTGTATTCATTTCGCACAGCAAGAAGGCATTTAGAATGGCTGGTAACATGGCTCGATTACCTCTGGAACCATTTGTCGGAGCAACCATCTTGGAACATGAGACAAAATTAATTCTGGATACCACTTCTGATCTTGAGCAGGGTAATGGGGTTCTGCGTTCTACCATGAGCGCCCTTCATTGGTTGAATGAGCATTGGCAGGCAGAAACCGTCTCCAGTTGGGTGGAAGAAGTTTCGCGGCAAAAGGGGCGAATTGTTCTTTCTGGGATGGGAAAGTCGGGCTTGATAGCCCAAAAAATATCCTCAACGTTTGTTTCAACCGGGTCCCCAAGTTTGTTCATGCACCCGGCCGAGGCGCTCCATGGCGATTTAGGGATGGTGATCCCCGGGGATTCAGTTCTCCTGCTTTCCAATAGTGGTGAAAGCGAAGAGATCCTTCGGATTTTGCCAAGGCTGTCTCGCTTGGGAATTCCTATGGCGGCTATAACATCCAACAGCACCAGTTCTTTAGGACAGATAGTTCGTTGGTGCTTTTCTTACCAACTACCTGATGGTGAAGGATGTCCCATAGATATGGCACCCATGGCAAGCACCACGATGCAACTTATCTGGGGAGATATTCTCGCTGCCTGCATGATGCGTCGAAAAGGGTTTACAGTTGAACGCTTCGCAGAGCTTCATCCAGGTGGGAGTTTGGGTCTCAAACTATTAAAAATTAAGGATTTAATGCATTCATCATTTTCAATTATTAAACCATCAGCCAGCCTGCTTGAGACACTTCAAGCGATCTCTGATGGCAAATTAGGGATGGTTGCAGTCCTGGATGGATGTGAGTTGAAAGGGGTGATCAGCGACGGTGACATTCGCCGGTCGTTGGAGCAAGCCCAGATCAAAGGCATCAACCCCCTCCAGCTGATGGCCTCGGACATTCTTAGTGGTCATTCCCCATACACCATCGGGCTTGATCGCTTAGCCGCAGAAGCCGCTTGCTTGATGGAGAGCCATAAAATCACCTTCCTGGTCGTGCTTGATTCCGATAAACCTTGTGGCGTCATACATATTCATGATCTTCTCAATGCAAAAGTCATTTGATCTTTTTAAATCATAAGATTACATAATATACATTATCGAAAGTATTAATGCGACAAATCCTCTTTCGCTACACCCTACGCAGATGGCTCTTCCCCATCGGTGGAGCCGTGCTGTTCTTTGGGGGGCTGCTCCTGGCCAAGGAACTTGTAGACATCTCCAAGGAAGTCTTCAATCTCGGAGCATCCTTCAAATGGCTCTTACCTTTGCTTTTGCTGGCGGTACCGGAAACCTTCATGCTGGTACTCCCCATGGCGGCTGTCCTCGGGGGAGTTCTTGGGACGCAGCAAATGGTTCAGAGTTCCGAACTTGTGGCCTCCCAAGGACTGGGGATGGGCAGCAAGGTACTGCTTAAGCCCTTCTTTGTGCTTTCCCTATTCCTGCTCGTGCTGGCGGCAGCCAATAGCCATCTGCTGGTGCCGTCAGTGAATCATCTCCAGGCATCAGTTCGACTTCAGATGCTGGAAGAGGCCCGGACCCGTTTCCTGAGAACTGGCCAACCTCCACGCATTCCTCCAGGTTCACCCGGACAATCCGTTTGGATGGCGCCTGATGGTGAAGTCCATGTTATGGAAGTCAGCGCCACGGGAATTCAGCACATGATAGCCAAGGATATAGCCTACTCAATTTCCCCTCAATCCGATGGCGGCCACATTCTAGACATGCGCTTGGATAATCTCGATGGCAGCGTATATCAGGTTCAGACCGGAAGTGTTGTGCACCTTCATCAGAAAAGCCAAGATCTCCGCTTTCGCCTACCAGGAATTGCCAAGATACTCACTCCCACGCCTCTCCGATATCTCCAAACATCAGAACTTTTAAAATTGAAATCTCCTGCTGCAGCCGTGGAGTTGAGTCGCCGATTTTCTCTTCCTTTTGCGTCTGTAGCTTTTCTGCTTTTTGGGATAGCCATGGGATTAGGGCATCCCAGATTCCAAGGTGGAGGATCGATATTGAACAGCCTTGGTCTTATTTTGTTGTACTATTTTTTCAATATGTTGTTTGAAAACATGATTATCCAAGAAAATTATCAAGCTTTCTATTTTCAACTGGCCCTTCCCTGGATTTTCTTGCTGGGAGGAATTTTACTATTCAATCGAAAGTTGAAACCGCACTTATCAAATAGAGTTTTGAACCATACTCGATTAAAAACAAATAAATTACTTATTTGTTTCACGACAGCAGTTCAAAGAATATTGAACTCTCTGCGACCCGCGCGCTTGCCCCTTGCTATACCTCATAATGAATTACAGTCCCACCACATACTCAATCATTGGGCTTATTCACTTTGGGCCAAGTGTTGGGGTGCAACGTTTGGGACGCTGCTAGCACTGGATCTGCTCATAGAGTACGCAACACTTGCAGGTGATATTTCTCGTAACCATAAGAATATGATGGATTTTTTGCATTATTGGATATTGAACCTTCCCACTTTCTTGAATACTGCCTTACCTATTACCTTTTTACTGGGCAGCATGTTTGCTTTCGGGCAAGCCACCCAAACCGCTGAATGGGTGGCGCTACGGGCGGGCGGGGTCAGCTTGGTACAATGGATATGGCATGCTCGCAGGGCCTGGTTGACCGTCCTCGCATCCACGGCCATCCTCCAATTGTGGGTTGCACCTTATGCTTATTACAAAGCAGACAACATTTATCGGCAAATCATCAATCGCCCGATGAATAGCCAATCTCAAAATTCCTGGCTTTATCTGGGCTCCACCGGTGTGCTTTGGAATCAACAGGGTCAAATGCGATGGGGGTTCCCCCTGAAACCTGCCATGGAGGCTCCCATCCTGCTCCGTTGGAAGACAGGTGACGCTTTTTCACAAGGGCTTTCATGGGGAGGCACAAAACTCATCCAAGGGCCAGGTGCTGAGAAGCTTTTCCCAGAGACATCCTTGCGAGAACCCACTCATGCCGACATGAGCAGCACAAGTGACCTGTTCAAATGGCAACGCTGGGCACCAGATCCCAGCAGAGCCACGCTGCTTTGGCTCCGAATTTTCTCTTGGCTTGCAGGTCCATGTCTGGTTCTCGCCTCAATCTCATGGGCTTTCCCAGATGCGCGCGGCGGCCGAGGCCAGTCCCTGGGTATGGCTCTTGTCATCGGACTTCTTTTCCTTGGCCTTCAAGGGATCTTCGCGGGTGCATCGAAGTCCGGGGAGATCCCAGCTCCCTTCGGCGTTTTGGCACCCATGCTGTTCTTTGCCGGGTTTGGACTGATGCGGTTACGGCACCTCAGGACTTGAGTTCCCGCCACCATTCTCACTTCGCTGGGAGCCGTGCTCACCGTATTCTGAAGAGCTATGGTCAAAAGAGCCTCCGGCGTGCCCAGGCACTTTCACGTGTCGAGAAGAATGACCCAGGTGTGCCTGCTCTTACTCTGGATACTCCTGCCCTGGCTGAATATTGTTCGAATCGAGATTCAAGGCGGGCGTGGGCCAAGCATCATTTATCTGGGCCAGAGTTACCCGATGGATTTCCCCTATGTGCTGGGCCTTATCATCCCCTTCGTGATCCTCATTTGGTGCATCGCCCTTCTGACGTACTACAAAGGCAGGGTTTTCTGTGGATGGGCATGCCCTTACGGAAGTTGCGTTGAATTATTTGAAGGCTTGAGCACTGCCGTATGGAAGGGGTCAAATCGCCGTGTCGCGGCCTGGATGAGACGCTCATCCTTCCATAAATGGGGACTCCGTTTGAGTGCAGGGCTCACGTTGGCACTAGCCCCAGTGATCTTGGCCCTAAGCATCGCGGCCTACCTCGTGGCGCCACGACAGATCATCCATGCAGTCTTTGCTGCTGCCTGGGGTCGAGGCGGCATGATCCAGACTACTTTGTTGGCATGGGTGGCACTCACGGTCCTGATCTCTTGGCTGGCTGGTTTCGCCGTGAAATTCCATTTTTGCCGCATGGTCTGCATCTATGGAATGGGCCAGGCCATGGTGGTTTCCGCTGCGCCGAGCAACCAGATCCTGCGGCCAAGATTCCTCCCCGCTTCAACCGATGCCTGCGGGGCCTGTCAAGCTTGCCTGAAGGCTTGTTTTGTGGATCTGGACCCCCGCGCCAAGCAGCTGGTTCTGGGGTTCAGCACGGGGTGCTTTAACTGTGGAGATTGCATTGACACTTGCACGACAGTACAAGGGCATAAAGGTGAATCCTCGTTGCTTTCCTTCAGTGCAGCTTCGCAGGAGACATGATGAGCGGGATTGAGTCTTCTGACCTCGTTGAATTGGCGCTGGCTTCACTCAAAGGTCATCCCACTTTGAAGCAGGGAGACCGAGTGGTGGCGGCCATGTCCGGGGGTGTGGACAGCTCTGTCATGGCAGCTCTGCTCTCCCGGGCGGGCTACGAAGTGATCGGTATTTCCATGCAGCTCTTCGATAAGACGAAGGGTGGAACCACGCCTGAGACCGAAGGGAAATGCTGCACCCTGGATGATTTCCAGGATGCCCGCCGGGTGGCCTACGAAATTGGTTTTCCACACTACGTCGTGGATTTCGAAGAGCGCTTCCGGAATACGGTGATTGATGAATTTGTTGAGGGCTACCTTCAAGGTGAAACCCCAAGTCCCTGTATCCGCTGCAATCAACACGTAAAATTCAAGACGCTTTTGGAGCGTGCGGACGCGCTAGGAGCTGCCTTTGTGGCCACGGGACACTACGCGCAGATACGGCCTGATGACTCTGGGTTTCACCTTTTGAGAGCCGCGGATCCGACTAAAGATCAGAGTTATTTCCTCTTCAGCCACACTCAGGAAACCTTGGCCTGCACACTGTTCCCGTTGGCAGGACTTACTAAGCCACAGGTCCGCCAATTGGGGCATGAGTTGGGTCTGCACTTGGCCGAAAAAGCCGAGAGTCAGGAAATCTGCTTTGTGACGCAGAAGCGATATGACACCTATATCGAGGAGGCTGGACGTGCCCCAGAGGTCGGAGAAGGCCCCGTCCGCCACCTTGATGGCCGTATTCTAGGGTTCCACCAAGGTTATTGGCGCTATACCGTAGGCCAGCGAAAAGGTATCGGTGTGGCCTATCCGTCTCCACTCTACGTACTGAAGGTGGAGCGAAGCACCAACACGGTCTGGGTCGGGGATGATGCTGATCTCTTTGGAAGCGAAATGATGGTTCGGGAATTGACTTGGTGCGGCAGCAGTCCGCTCAATCCCCTACCCTGTACCGCTAAAATTCGTAGCCGTGGACGAGAAGTGGAGGCCATCGTCATGCCGCTACCCGGAAACATGGCGAAAGTAGCCTTCGCAGAACCCCAGCGAGCCATCGCGCCTGGCCAAGCTGTGGTGTTCTACCGCGATGATGAAGTCTTGGGAGGCGGCTGGATTACCGCATCTTGAACCTGAACCCTTTGACTCCGATCTGCGCTAATAAGAAGGCCCCTTGGGGGCCAATCTTTTTGGAGGCGCCGATCGGAATCCGGTACCCGCCGCAGGCTGGCTGCGCCCGCGGCTTTTCCCTTCGGTCGCATGCGCCCTCCGGGGCCGCTATGGGCGCGCCATCCTGATTCGACTCCGATCTGCGCTAATAAGAAGGCCCCTTGCGGGGCCAATCTTTTTGGAGGCGCCGATCGGAATCGAACCGATGGATAGCGGATTTGCAGTCCGCGGCCTTACCACTTGGCTACGGCGCCTTGCTGTCTACCATTAGCATAAACGACTAGGGCCGCTGGTGCGGCCCTTAGTTAAGTGGAGCGGGTGATGGGATTTGAACCCACGACTTCAACCTTGGCAAGGTTGCACTCTACCACTGAGTTACACCCGCATTGTTCCTAGATCTTATCAAACCAGGGCCTAGCGTCAATGTCTTTTCTCTGCGGATTGGCAATCGGTACAAAGCCCGAAGAGTGAAAGCTGGTGCCTGGTGATGCGAAAGCCCGAAGAAATTTCAAGCTGTCTGATGGAATCTTCCACGCCACAGAAGTCCACCTCCACCATCCGCCCACAGCTCTCGCACTGCACATGATGATGGTGATGGTTGGTGTTGCAGCGCACAAAGCGCATGACTTGGTCTTGTCCAAGAATATTCTCGGCCCAGCCCTCCTTGATGAAGCGTTCCAGGTTCCTGTAAATGGTGGGCAACCCTGAGCGGTCCTCACCCATGCGCGACGATATTTCCTCCACGGACAGTGGCCGGTCGGCGGCGTTCAGCGCGCGCAGAATTCCCTCCCGCTGAGGGGTCTGGCGCATGCCAGCTCCTCGCAGAGAAGGCAGGATTGAGGATTTCGAATGGTGGCTCACGCAATCAGAATGACAAGAAACCATCGCTTAGTGAATCGGTTCTCACTGAATCCATAAGTTGGGGCATCCTGAAGCCATGCTCCGCGACTTGATGGAACGCTCCCCACATGGGGCCCCTGCTCCCCCTTTCCTGCCTCTGGTCTTTCGCTTGGCCACCAGTTTTGGCCTGCTGGTGCTGCACATAGCCTTTCCACCGGATTCAGTTCGGGTGCTGGCTTCCGAGTCGCTTTACCTACTGTTGGTTTCCCTCTTTTTTATTGAAGCCATTTGGGAAATCCAAAGATCCATGAATCTTGGGCTGGGTCCTTTCACCGCCCCAGGGCGTGGGAGCATCCGGTCAAACCTCGCCCTGGACATCGCCCTCGTAGCAGTGCTCATCGCATTTCAGGGGGTGGACCAGGAACGCTTTGCGGCGATCTACCTATTCCCGATCCTCTCTTCCGCTTTTTACTTGGGTACCACTGAGATTGTTCTTGTCGGGTTCACTGCCTTCACGTTGCACCTGTCGAGCTTCCTGCTCTTTGGGACCGGGGTGCTCCCCCCATTCGGCCATTCAGGTACGCCAATGGACTTGGATACCGCTGAGTGGATCCTGGCTTTTGCTTCTCTTGAAATATTTGCAGCGACGCTCATCGTTGTCCTGATCCGAAGAAACCTCGAGGGCCTTCGCCGTACATTGCTGGCTTCGGAAGCAAAAGTGGATGACCTTTCGGCACTCTATCGCCGCGTGGTGGAGTCCATGGTTTCAGGTCTTATCACCACAGATCTAAACGGGCAGATCACCTCGGCCAACCCGGCTGCTGAGGCCATTCTACAACGGGCCTTGCCCATGGGGCGCACCATTGACGCGATCCTTCCGGTGGACCTGGCCAGGCAGGAAATCCTTCCCCGGGAGCAACGCTTCGAAGGGAGCTACATCGCACCCAACGGATCCTGGCGGCTTTACGGTGGGAATGTCGCACCACTGAGGGATTCCGAAGGCAATCAATCAGGCCATCTGATGCTTTTCCAGGACCTGACAGAAATCAAGGCGCTTGAGGAGCGAACCCGCCTCAGTGAACGATTGGCGGTCATTGGTGAGTTATCCGCAGGACTGGCTCATGAGCTGCGTAACCCACTCGCATCCATATTGGGTTGCGTTCAGATTCTTAAAGAAGAGGGTAATGCCCCCGCCATGAATGATCGGGCCTTGGGGATTTTGGGCCGTGAGTCAAACCGGGTCAGTGCCATCCTCACCAAATTCCTGGATTTCACAAAGCCCAAACCTGTGGATTTGCGGAGTGTCTATTTCCCTGATTTGATCGAAGAACTCCGAGCCAGTTGGGAAACGGATCCCAGGACCGATGGCCTCCACTTGGACATCGCACCCGTTCCTGCAATCTGGGTGAGAGCTGATCCGCTTTGTGCGCACCAGGTTTTCACGAATCTCCTCACCAATGCCAGGAAAGCGCTGGAGGGGATCTTAGAGGCAAAAGTTCAAATGAATTTCGAGGTGGACTCGAATGCCCTGCAGGTCAAAGTCCGCGACAACGGTTGCGGCATGGACGCTGAACAATTACGAACCCTGTTCGTTCCCTTTTCGAGCACTTTCAAAGAGGGTACGGGCCTGGGTATGAGCTTGGTTTTCCAATTCGTCCAAGCGATGGGTTGGGATATCCGGGTTCAGAGCCAACCTACCTTTGGCACACTGGTAAGCCTGAAAATTCCCCTTTGGGACAACTGGACTCCATGAACCAAGACTCAAGTGGCAACCATTCGAAATTTCGCCTAAACTTTTCTTACCATTCCGTCATAAACCTGGCAGAGGTTCCTTTGGGAGTCCAATTTGGGCTGTCAGATTCAAGGCCATTCCCAAATGGCTTGGCTAAGTTAATTGCCCGCTACCTTTAAATTGTTTGACACCAGAGAGATACGTTAATAATTCAGGATTTTCCATGAACCGCAAACTGATTCGCCCCAACATGAATGAGATCAAAGAAAAGCTGGGCCGAGGAGGTTTACCCCAGGCTTCAGTAGGCAGTGCCATGGTGCTCACCCCCACTCCCACCATGATCCAGCCTGACGGGGCCGTCACTGCCGTGGATCCAAGTGCACCCCTAGCACCTCAAGGACCTGGTAGCCCTCGCAGAAAGATCGCACCACCCGAACAAACCAACGCTGAAAGTTTTTACTACCTTAAGCAAATGCAGTCCAAAACCCCAGTGGTCATAGTCCTGCAGGATGATGAAAAGCTGCGCGGCGTCATCGAGTGGTACGACAAGCACTGTCTGAAGATCAACAGGCTGAAAGAGCCCAATGTGGTGGTTCCCAAACACAACATCAAATACATCTATAAACAAGAAGAGGAGCCCCGCATCCGCCGGAAAAGCAGCCCCAAGAAAGAAGAACTCATCTCACCGGATGTGGACCTTCCGCTTTACGATTGAGGGTTGTAGAGGTCCCCCGCTTGAGCCAATCGCTTCCAGCAATCGCACGCCGCCCATGTATCGCCATCACCCTCGGGGATCCCTGTGGCATTGGCCCGGAACTCCTGCTGGGTTCACTTTTTGCCATCAATCGGTGGGCTGATGTCATCGTTGTCGGCGCCAAATCGGGGCCCGATCTGCTCGAGTCCCAAACGGCGGGAGAGCGCAGAGTGCAGTGGCGCTGGAGCAACCCGCCCGGAGGTGGCCCCGAACTACCCGGGGCCAAGTCTTATAGCCTTTGGACGGGTTCCGGGAATTCCTGGGAACCCAGTCAGCGTCAACTCATGGGACATGCATTATGGATTGATCCGACTCCCGAAATCAACGCTTCCCTTCTCAAGCTCGGTGAAGGTTCAGCCGCTTCAGGGAAGGCCGCTGTTGAGGCAGTTCGAATCGGCGCCCATCTGGTGATGGTCGGCGAGGCCGACGCGATGGTCACGCTGCCACTCTCCAAGGCGGCCGCGCACCAAGCGGGCTACGATATCCCAGGGCACACTGAATTTCTGCAGGAATTATCGGGATCGCCGATTACACGAATGGCCTTTGTCAGTCCTAGCCTGAAAATCGTGCTTCATACCGTGCATCAGAGTCTTCGTTCGGTGGTGGAAGGTATCAATGCGGAATCCGTAGCCCAAACCCTCAGCTTCGCAGCCGATCGTTTCATCCAACTTATGGGAAAGAATGATTTGCGGGTGGCTCTTTGCGCCCTCAATCCTCATGCAGGCGAAGGTGGCGCCTTCGGCAAGGAAGAAACCGCCCTGGCCGAAGCGGTGGTGATGGCGGAAGCCGCTTTCATGGATTTTGATTTGAATGAAATCGCCACCCCATTTGAATATGTGGCATCTCCGTTCAGTACTGGCGCCATCCCAGAGGGTTGGGAAATCTTCCCCAGCAAGCCCAGGGACCGCCGGAATAATCAGAATAGTGGCAACACGGGTCCATTTCCCATGGCGGAGTCAAGCATGCATTCCGGCCTTGAAATCGAAGAAATATCCGAAAGGCCCATCGCCCCCAGCCCTCGCCCTGCCCCTCACTTTTTTGGACCTCTAAGTGCCGATAGCCTCTTCCATCGGGCGGCAAAGGGAGAATTCGACCTGGTGGTAGCCCTCTATCACGATCAGGGATTGATACCCATAAAAGTCCTGGAACCCGCTCGCGCGGTAAATCTCACCTTAGGCCTGCCTTTCATCCGAACCAGTCCTGACCATGGAACCGCCTTTGACAAAGCAGGCCTTTGGAAATCCGACGCAACGAATTTTCTCGAAGCTACGGCCCTCGCGGTGCGCCTCGCAGCCAGGGCGAAACGAGAAGTGTGGAGTGCCGAGGCAGGTTCGGCCAAGGGGCTTGCCTGAGCGACCCAAAGCCATTGGCTGTCCCCGCTTGGCGGGCCTTCGGCCCTGGCACCAAGCGCTTATCGGCCTGGGCGCCTCCCAGCAACCCCCTGCCCCGCACGGCCTTGAAAATCGTGGATGGTCGCGCAAGGAACTGGGAGAGCCATCTGGTACGGCTACAAAGGTGCGCCATGGAGCTTGGTTGGAAGGTCACCTGGTTGCCTGAAGTTGAGCCTGCCCTCACAGCCTGGATCTCAAATGCGGGGACCGCTGCGCTCCGATTGCAGTTATTTCCTGATGCGATTTCCGCTCGACTGGAAGCCGTCCCTGTTCCCTTTTCTTCCTACCGGTTGCTCGTCATGCCTCATCCATTGGGTGACATCCGCGGCAATGACAAGGCAGGGCACAAAGGACTCTTGGGCGCCTGGGATAGCCAGACCCGGAATCACGCCGAAGAAAACTTTGCAGATGATGCCCTGCTCCTTTGGCCAGATGGGACCCTCGCCGAAACCGCCATTGCCAGCATCTGTTTGCAAGTGAATGACCAGCTATTGTTGCCACCCACCGAGGGAAGGGTTGCCAGCATCACCGAGGCGGTTGATCTGCCCCCTTGGGCTGCCTCCCTGTCACTTTGCATTCGGCGCGGTCCCATTGCTTTGGAGGAAGTTTCGAGCGGACGCCTTTGGTGTATGAACGCCGTGCGTGGTTTGTGGCAGGCTGAGGTAGTCCAACTCTGATGCTTCAAGATCTCTTTCTCGCCCTGATGCTGCCCTTGCCTCCTTGGCTTGGGTTCTGGATCTTTCGTCGTAAAGGAAGGGTTGGGATCAGCTATGGCTATTTCCTGGGGGGAATCCTGGCGGTACTTTCACTGCCCTGGCTGATGCTCTCCCGCACAGTAGGAATCGAGCCTTTGCCCTCTGCGTTCCTTGGAGGCACGCTGTTTGGCTTCAGTCTATTCGTGCAGTTAAACCGCGAAGGCGCCCAAGGCATCCGGCGCTTGGGCTTTGGTGTAGGCGGGGCAACGATCTTCGCTTGGCTTTTAAGTGTGCAAGTAGGTCTCGATGCAACGGAGTCATTCCTCGTATTCTGGGGTACCACCATCACCCAGACAGCCCTGTGGATGTTGCTTTCTGATCTCGGCTACCGGCTGAGCAAAGGCCGCTGGTTGTCTGCCCGTGTGCCCATCGTTGGCGGTGTGACAGTGCTCGTCTGCAAGGTCATCTATCACTTTCTCCCCGGTCACTTCACCACCATGTCCTTTCCAACTTCCCTGTTGGCGGGGTTGCTGCTGGGCCTCGTAGCGCTTCAGCAACTCACCTGGCTGCGCAGCCAAGGCATCTGGGTGGAGGGTCGCGGGGATGCAGTCCGCACGGCCTTGACGGCCTTGGATGTCAGTGAGAAGCCCGAAAGCCCGTCCCTCCTTTATGGCATTGACTCGGAGCAACCGATGCTCCTCGTCAATGATTCCGGAGCGATTGCTGAATCCAACGGAGCGTTCAGCCATATGGTGGGGCTGCCCCGCCATGAGGTCCGTGGGCTACCGCTTTCCGCCATGCTCCAGGGCCAAGATACATCCACTTGGGACGATTTGCGTCAGCAATTGGGCCAGTTGGGACGAGGGCGAACCACTTCCGCCCTGGTACATAAGGATGGCGCTTTTCAGGATGTGCAATTGGAAGCAGTAGCCTTCGACCGGAACATGGCGTTGGTGTGGATCTCTGATCAACGCGGTGGCACCTTGGCGCTTCGTGGTGAGAGTTTGGGTCCCGTCCTGATGAATGGCGATGGTTCTGGAGTCGCACAGCGCTCGTTGGTGAATGCCTTGGGCATCATCGTTCCCGCAGCGGAGCAGATTCTGGGAGAGACCCTGGAGCACGGTACCCGCACAGCCGCGGAGATGATCCTGCTGGCGGCGCAACGACTCACTCCCAGTGGGCAGGGGAATTTGCCTGAGTCTTCCATGGCTACGGCCTTGGATGCGCCCAAAGCCATGGATTCCCTCATACCCAAGCTCCAGCGAATGTTGCCCTCCTTGATTCAGGTCCAGATCCGCGCTGAGAGCCTACCCCTAAGGCTTTCTGAAGATGCGCTCCAGCGGGTTGCAACCCACCTGGTGCTACATGGCAGGCAGGCCCTCCGTGCCGGAACCCTGACGCTCGTGGTGGAACTCCAGGAATTGGGAGGCCGCAGATGGGCCTTGCTCACACTCGACCTGAACGGTTCCCATCTCAAGCACCCTCACGTCATGCTCGGCCTGCCATGGCTACAGCAAGTGGTGGGTGAATTCCGGGGCATGCTGGAACTGACCCAGGATGATCATGGCGGGATCTGGCCACAGATCTATTTGCCCTTGGCTGAGCCCGAGACACCTGCCACACCCTCTCCTTTGCTATCCCGTTATATCTGGATCGTGGATCAGGATCCCTTGGTACGGGAAGCTCTGGAAAACCTTGTGATCCGAAAAGGCGGGCAGGCCATGGCTTTCCAAAACCTTGTAGACCTGCTGAAAGCAAGCAAGGAACAAGATCCACCGGATGCCTTGGTGCTGGAACGATCGCCCAAGCTTGAACGGTTCGCCAAGGCCATGAGTGGATTCCACCGGGAACCCATTCCCACCCTTGTGATGGGCAATGGCCAAGCACAGCCCGTAAGTCCGCTACGTTTAGGCCTGTTGAAGCTCGGCTTCATTGAGAAACCATTCCCAAGCCAGGAATTCGTGCAAAGCATCTTGGCTCTTCTGAGCAAAACCAATGGACAGGAGCGGGCATGACTACAGTGGCGGTGATTCTTGCTGCAGGCATGGGCAAACGAATGAAATCCAGGATGCCCAAGGTCCTTCACCCGATCCTGGGCGACCCGGCGTTGCTGTGGGTACTGCGGGCCCTGCCGACGGAACTCGAAGCGGCCATCGTGGTAATTCATCATGGCAAAGAGAAGGTGCTTGCTGCCCTTGAAAGCTGGCGGAAAGAAGAGTTGCTCCCCTGCAGGGTGCTAACGATTGATCAGGGCGAGCCCCTAGGTACTGGGCATGCGGTGCGAATCTGCGCGGCTGAACTGGATCGCCTAAAAGCCTCCCGGGTCGTCATCCTTTCGGGCGATGTGCCATTGATCCGGGCAGAGACCGTGGCAGCCCTTTGCACATCAGAAGGCTCGTTGCTGGCGATGGAATTACCTGATCCTGATGGTTATGGAAGGGTCATTCAAAATCTTGATGGCAGCCTCTCTACCTTGGTGGAGCAACGGGATGCAAGCCCTGCTGAACAAGCCATCACCCTCGTGAATGGTGGGGCCTATGCGTTGCCCTGGTCCTTGCTCAGGCCCGCGCTGCACCGATTGAAGAACAATAATGCCCAAGGTGAATTTTACTTGACGGACGCAGTAGCGGATATTGCCAGCAAGCATGCCATCCAGGTCAATTTTTGCGATACAGAGGAACTCGCCGGCATGAATTCAAGGAATGATCAGGCCGCTTTGCAGGCTTCGGCCCAATGGCGCATCAACACTTCTTGGATGAAGCAGGGCGTGAGCTTTCTGGATGCGTCCAGCACGTTTCTGGGGCCCCGGGTCCGGCTTGAGCAGGATGTTCTTATCGAACCGCTGGTGCGTATGGAAGGTCTGGTCCATGTGGGCGCTGGCACCCATGTAGGGCAAGGCTCCATCATTGCTGGCGGTGAAATCGGCAAAGAAGTATCCATCCGACCCTATTCAATCATCGAGGGCGCCAAGATCGGGAACCACTGCGTGGTGGGGCCGTTTGCAAGATTGAGGGAAGGCACCGAGTTGCAATCGAATGTTCATGTGGGCAACTTCGTGGAAACCAAGCAAACCCTTCTCAAGCAGGGCGCCAAGGCCAATCATCTGGCCTATCTCGGAGATTCCGAAGTAGGCGAAAACAGCAATGTCGGTGCGGGCGTGATCTTCTGCAATTACGATGGCGTCAGTAAACATCGCACCACCATCGGCAAAGATGCCTTCATCGGCAGCGACACGCAACTCGTGGCGCCCGTGACTATCGGCGCTGGGGTTGTGATCGCAGCCGGAAGCACCATCACCGGAGACGTTCCCGATCATGCGCTTGCCATGACCCGCGCAACCCTGGTGCTCAAGGCGGAAGGCGCCATCCGGTATTGGGAAAGACTGAAAAAAAAGACATGAGTTAGACTTAAATCTTTGCTATGAACCAGATTCCCGGGAAACGAATGCTCAAATCTTTTACCCAAATCGGCGCGTCATTGATGGAGTTTTTCAGCCAAGCTGGGGATTTCGCGGTGATTTCGGCTCGCGCCCTCAGGGCCATCCTGAAGCGCCCCTTTGATTTTGAAAACTTGATGCGACAGTTTGTTGCCATCGGGGTGAACTCGATTCCCGTGGTCTTGCTGACAGGCTTGGCCGTGAGCATGGTCTTCGCGGTACAACTGGCCTTCGGCTTCAAGCAATTCCAGGCCCAAGGTCTTGCCTCCAGCGTAGAGGGGCTGGCCGTGGTCCGGGAGCTGGCACCGGTCATCACAGGCCTGATGATGAGTGGCCGGGTCGGTTCCGCCATGGCCGCAGAGCTGGGCACGATGCAAGTGACCGAACAAATTGACGCTCTGGAATGCTTGGCCACGGACCCCATCCACTACCTTTTTGTGCCTCGGTTGCTGGCGGCTCTGGTGATGCTTCCACTGCTCACAGGCCTCGCCATCTACGTTGGGTATTGGGGCGGATATCTCATCCTGGTCAACGTAGAGGGCCAAAGCGCTTACACCTTTGCCCATGAGTTCTACAAACTGATCGGTACCCGGGATCTGCGGATCGCCTTGACCAAGGCCATGGTCTTCGGGCTCATCATCGCGTTGGTGGGATGTTGGAGGGGCTATCGGACCCGGGGTGGCGCCGAAGGCGTGGGCAACGCGCCCACCAGTAGCGTGGTGACTTCTTCACTGTGGATCCTGGTGACAGATTTCTTCCTGACCAAGTTGATGCTCGTATGACCGCGGTCATTGAAGTCGCCAACGTATCCAAGGCCTTCGGTTCCAAGGTCGTGCTCAAGAACGTGAACCTTGCCGTGGAACAGGGCGAGAGCCTAGTGATCATGGGCGGGTCTGGGACGGGAAAAACGGTCCTGCTCCGCATCATCATGGGCCTGTTGGCACCCGACAGCGGACATGTCGCTGTGGAGGGGAAGACCATTCAAGAGCTCAGCATCCCAGAGCTGTTTGAGGTCCGTAAACAGATCGGCATGTGCTTCCAGATGGCAGCCCTGTTCGATTCCATGAGTGTTTTTGAGAACGTGGGCTTCGCGCTGAAGCGGCACACAAAAATGACCAAGAAGGAAATCGCGATGCGCGTGGACGAATGCCTGGAAATGGTTGGTTTGAAGGGGACCGACAAGCTCAAGCCCTCAGAGCTTTCCGGCGGCATGAAACGCCGTGTGGGCTTCGCGCGGGCCATCGCGCTGAAACCCAAGATCCTCCTGTTCGACGAACCCACCACCGGCCTCGATCCGGTCATGACGGATGTCATCGGGCGGATCATCCTGGACCTGAAACACGAGCTGGGTGTCACAAGCATCACGGTCACCCACGATCTGAAATCGGCCTTCATGATCGCCGACCGCGTGGCCCTTATCTTCCAAGGCGAGTGCCTTGCCATTGAAAAACCAGAAGTATTCAAAGTGAACCCAAACCCCGTGATCCAGCAATTCTTGCGTGGAGATGCGGACGGCCCTTTCTTGCAAGATCCACCACCTCCCAAACATAATCGCCCGGAGGCAAACACATGAAAATTGAGACCAAGGTCGGCTTATTCTTTGTGGGCACCCTCGTGGTTCTGGGAATTCTCGTCTTCAACACGGGAAAATTCACTTTGGGCAGCGACAAGGATTCCGAACACTTCACCGTTTATTTTGATCAGGTGGCGGGTCTTGCGGTGCAGGCTCCGGTGCGGGTGGCCGGTGTGAAGGTGGGCGAAGTCAAGACCATCACGCTGGACCATGGCCGGGCCAAAGTGGCTTTGAAGTTGGACAAGGATTTTCCGGTTTATTCAGATTCCCAAGCTTCCTTGAGCTCCATCGGCATCCTTGGTGAAAAGTACATAGACATGACCCAAGGACACTATGAGAAGGGGTTGCTTGATCCTTCATTGCCCATCCCCAGCCGGGGCGGTGTGAGCCTGGATGATCTGATGGTCACCCTGGCTGCCATCAGCCGGGATATCAAGGGTGTCACCGGGGCTTTGAACCACTCCATCGGAGGCGAAGAAGGTCGCGTCAAATTGGATGAGATCGTGGACAACATCAGGGTGCTCACCGGAGAGTTCAGGACGCTGTCCCAGGAAAATCACGCTGCCATCAATCACACCTTGGCCAATGCCGAAGCCATGACCGGCGACTTGCGCGAGCGGATGCCGCGGCTCGCCCAACAGTTCGAAGATCTCGGAAAGCATTTGGATGCGATGGTCCAGGAAACCCGTCCGGAACTGCGGGGCACGATGCAGGACGTCCACAAGCTGGCGGGTAGTTTTCAGGAAACTTCCGCCAACCTGAAAAATATCACCGCCAAACTCAACAATGGTGAAGGCACCATCGGCAAACTTTTGAATGACGACTCCACCATCAAAAAGATCAATACCGCCGTGGACAGCCTGAATGACATGCTTGGCGGCGTCAAATCCATGGACCTGCGTCTGGACATGAGCGCCGCCCGCTGGACCTCCCGTGGGGACAGCCAGGTCGGCTTGGGCATTGAACTCGCGCCGCGCCACGACTACTGGTATTCCCTGGACCTCAATTCCACTCCCGATGGCAAGATCTCCGATTCGAGCCGTACGGTCCAGAAGATAGATCCCAGCACCGGCCTTCCGGTGGATGTTCTGGAGAAGACCCGTACAGTGACTTCCGATCAGGCCGTCACTGTATCCGCTCAGTTCGCGAAGCGCTTCGCGGAGAACTGGGTGCTCAGCGCGGGCATTGTAGAGGGCAAGGGCGGCGCCGGTATCGAGTGGCGCTCTTTCGAAGACCGCTTCCGTTTTGGCGCTCTGGCCTATGACTTCACCAAGCGCGACGATAAACCCAATCCCCGCTACCGGCTTACCGCCAGTTATCAGTTCTGGAAAAATGTTTATGTGAAGATCGGCGGCCAAGACTTGGGTAACAAGGAATTACGCACCTTCTTTGTCGGTGGCGGTATCCGCTGGAAGGATGACGACCTCAAAAAACTAGTAGGTTTGGCGAGTTCCGCGAAATAGCTATGGTCCATCATTCAGATATTGGTTGAAAATAAGAGTCATGACCTTCGACACATTACCCGCCGAACACTATCGGCTATTCCTGTGGGTTCGGCGTGGTGTCCCCTTGACCCTGATGGCGGGCTTCCTTCTAGTGGGGTTCCTTATGCCCCATGGACCTCATGGCTTCGGCTGGTGGGCTCTAGCAGCCATGGCCATGGCGGGTGTGGCGTGGCCCACATTTAAACGGGGCGAGGCCTATTTGCTGGCCCGCCGGGCTATCATCCGCTGGGATGGCATGTGGGTGTGGCTCTTGAGACCTCTAGCTAAAGCGATAGGCCTGGAAGATGCATGGATCCTCTCCTTCTGCGGTTGGAACAATCACCGCGTTCGAGAGGCATTTGAGAACCGGAAAGCACGACGATCCTTGATCCTCCTGCCTCATTGCATCCAGCTCGCCAAGTGCAAGGCGCCTATTCTCGATGACCTCGAAAAATGTTATGACTGCGGCCTTTGCCCTGTGGGCGATTACATGCACGGCATTTTGGAAAAGGGTTGGGAGAGTCGCATCACCAACCGCAGTTATAAGGCCTATCGGGAGACCCGCGAGTACCGACCTGACTTGATCGTTGCCGTAAGTTGCACAGACCGGCTGCTCAAAGGCCTGACGAAGCTGTCAGAAGTCCCGGCCTATGTGATCCCGCTGACCCTTCCCCATGGCATGTGCGTGGACACTCAATTCAGTGTTCCACACCTGTTCGCCGCCATGCAGACCCTTGCCGAACCCAAGTTGGGCCCTCGCCCTGTCGAAGGCCAGGACTCCATGAGTGCCGCTTAATGCGGGCATTGTGCTTCCGGAAATTTGGTGGCCCAGAAGTGCTTGGCATTGAAGAGTTGCCAACACCGCTGCTGCTTCCAGGCCACGCCTTGGTTCGAATGAAAGCCATTGGTTTAAATTTCGCCGACATTTATAGGCGGAAGGGAAAGTACCACTTGGCTGGAGAGTCGCCCTGGATTGCCGGGTATGAAGGGGCTGGATTAATCGAAGGAATGAACGGAGATCACCCGAGTGGAGTGAACAGATTGAACATTGGTGACCGGGTGGCCTTCACCGACGCCCCCTTTGCCAATGCGGAATTAGTGGCGGTGCCCTATGAAAAGCTAATCCCAGTGCCTGGGGACATCTCCTTCGAGACTGCGGCGAGCTTGCTGCTACAAGGGCTCACGGCTCAATATCTGGCGGAGGATAGTCATTCTTTGGAAACTGGGGAAGCTGTGCTCATCCATGCCGCCGCGGGCGGCGTAGGTCTCCTCCTCATCCAAATCGCAAAGTCCAAGGGTGCCCGGATTATGGGCCTTGTCTCCAGTGAGGCCAAGCGCCAAGCAGCTCTGGCTGCGGGCGCGGAGCAAGCCATCTTGTATTCGCAGGATTGGGTGGCAGCAGCCCACCAATTTTCCGGTACTGGCAACGGTATAGACGTCGTTTACGATTCTGTGGGCTCCACTTTGAGACAAAGCTTGGATGCCCTTCGTGTGGGAGGCCACGCAGTCTTCTTCGGCATGGCGGGTGGAGACCCTCAACCCGTGGATCCGCGCTATCTCATGGACACATCTAAAACCCTTACTGGAGGAGATCTTTGGAACGTGTTGACCACGCATGAAGCACGTACCCGGCGGGCAAATAAATTGTTTGAAGGGGTCCGCAACGGGGCCTTGAAGCTTCGCATCGCGGCCAGCTTTGCACTCTCTGAAGGCTCCGCTGCCCATGCCTTTCTTGAAGGCCGCAGCGCGATTGGGAAGGTGCTGTTGCTCCCATGAAGCCTCCGAAATTCACGACCCGAAGGCTGTTCGAGAAGCTCCTGGGCAAGGCGTTGATGAGTTATCTGCTGCATCTGCGCCCAGGCGAATGGCCCATCATGACCGCCCACTTTTTCCTTGGCACCCTGCTTGCGAAAGGCTGGCCCGCCTTCACCGCCGGGGTGTTTGGGGTGACTGGAAGCATCGCAGCTTGGACAATATTCGTGGTGCTCATGAATGGCGGCACTCTGGCGCTGAACTCGGCTTTCGACCAGGATGAAGGGGACATCGGCTACCTGAAGGTGCCGCCCAAGCCACCCAAATACCTGGCCCATTTTGGCTTCATGCTCCTGGCTGCCAGTCTATGCTGGAGCCTGGCCTTCACTCGCGTTAAGCCCGGTGGCCATTACTTCTTCGAGATTGTAATGACCTGCGTGCTGCTGAGCATTCTCTACAGCATGCCACCTATCCGACTGAAAGCCCGAGCGGGTTGGGATCTGCTCATCAATTGTGCAGGCTTTGGATTCTTCACCCCCATGGCCGGCTGGGTTTTCACAGGCCGTGGTCTGGAACCTGTGTTGATGAGCCTTTGCCTTGGCTTCGGCCTGCTCTTTGCCGCACTCTACCCGCTCACCCAGATTTACCAGGTCGAAGAGGACACCCAACGGGGCGACCAGACCCTCGTGATTCGTTTCGGCATTGGTCAAAGCTTGACCTACGCGATCATTGCAACCCTTAGCGCCCATCTGTGGTTCGCCCAGGCCTGCCTGAAGGCCCAGGTCAATCCGCTTTTCCTGTTGCTCTCCCTTGCCGCATGGCTGGGCATCCTGATCCCTTGGCGACTGCGCTGGCAAAGGGTCAGTACGCAGCAGGCCGAGTCCGGTATGTACCGTGGCCTCACAGCTTGGGCCATCACCGACATCAGCGTGCTGGTCTTGTTGTGGCCGAAATAGAAAGCAAGAAGTCGAGAGTTAAAAGTCGAGCGTTCAGCGTCCCACCACCGTTGCTTCACGCGCTTCCACCGAACATCGAAATTCATGAGTACCAGCCTTTATGATCATTCCCCAAATCACCCCACCCTTCCTGCTCAACTGGGGTTTTTCCACCAGGCTGGATGACCTCACGGAGCTACCGCCCGTGAGGCTCTCCCAGGTTCATGGCTGTAAGGTCGTGAGTTCTTTAGATGAAGTACAGGAAGCCGATGGCCTCTGGACCACGAAACCCTGCACCCGAATTGGCGTTCGCGTGGCAGACTGCGTGCCTATTCTGCTCGCGGGATTTGCGCGGGGGAAACCGTGGGTTGCCACCTTGCATGCGGGTTGGCGCGGAGCGGTAGCCGGGATCTTTCGCAACGGCATCGAACTGTTCAAAGCACAGGGGGGCGACCTTGCCTCGTTAGCGTGGTCCTTCGGTCCCTGTATCCAGCCTTGCCATTTTGAAGTGGGAACGGAAGTGATCGAGGCTGCCCGAATAGATTCCGCGTGGCACGATGCCTTGGTATCCATGGGCTCATTTGGCTCGTCCGAAAAGCCTCATCTTGATCTTCATGGCCTCTTGCGAGCTCAGGGATTGAGTATGGGACTGAACCCGGCAAATGAAGGCTCGGTGCCTCTTTGTACTGTTTGCCAGAGCGACCTTCTTTGGTCCTACCGGCGCGGTGATCGCACCGAGCGGCAATGGGGATGGATCGAGATTGGTTGAATTGCCGATTCCTGATTCCCGGTTCCCAATTTGAAATGCAGTGGGGAAGCGCCTTCGCAGGGTTCAATCGACAATCACCAAGCATCAATCGACAATAGAAGCATGCTGAACATCACCGAAGTGCGAATCAATAAAGTCGAAGGGGACGAAAAATTGCGTGCCTTCGCGAGCCTGGTCTTAGATGAATGTTTCCTGGTCGGCGATCTGAGGGTGTTGGAAAACGAGGAAGGCTACTATGTGGTCATGCCCAGCAAACGCAAGCGGGACGGCAGTTTCAAGGATATCGCCTATCCTCTGAACACTGGGGCCAAGGACTTTATCCAGGAGAAGGTCTTGCTGGCCTTCGAGGAAGCCACCGGGCGCAAAGCCATCTCCCGCATTGAGCAGGGCGAACCAGGTCCAGTCCGCCCTGACCTGCTCGGTGTCGAGGAGTTCGGTTTCACGCCCAAGAGCACGCCGGGCTGAATGCTTAATAACGCCTTGGCGGTGGCGGCGCGAAATCACCGTCCCACATGCGATTCCGTGGAGGCTGCGGTGGTTGGATGCGGATCACACCCAGGCGGCAAAGGGTCTCGCGCCACTCGTACTTGATGAAGGTCTTTTCATAAGCTGTGGCCTCAGGCTCGAAGGCCACAGCGATGGAGGGGGAATATTCTTCGCTGCCATACCCGGTACCCGCTTCGGCTTTCTTATCGCGCTGGACCGAGTCTCGGCTCGATTCGGCGGCCACGCCTGGTGACATGGGGGACGTCGGTGCCATGGCTCCAGCGCCCGACATGGATTTTCGCGGCTGGTCATTCCGGTATTCATGCCGGTATTGGGGTACGGGTTGATGCCGCACTTCCGGGTAGGCCGCCAGGGCGATGACCCCCATGGCCGATTCATCATTGAAAGCCGCAGCATAGGAGTCAGGCGCTTCGGTGAAGTAGAAGCGGTTGATCTTGTCCCTACCCGTGCGCCAGCCGCCATATTCCGCCGTAGCGTAAGGTTCCAGGATGTACATCTGCTCATTGTTTCGAAGCCAGGATTTCCCGCCCGACAGGATGTTCCGCCCATCCACGGCGATGACCACACCCACACGGCGAGCCAAGTTGTTCCGCACCATGACGCGGTAGTTTTCACCCTTCACCGCTTCAGCGTAAACCCTGGAATTGCCGCCTCGATTCGCAGCCGGGTAAAAGGAAAGCCCGCGGCCGGAATCGGTTCGGATTTCCAAGGTGACCGCGCGTCCGACACTGTCCGCGACCACTGGGACAGCGCAACTGACCAGTCCTGCAGCAAGCAAGAACATCGTTGGGGATTTCATGGGAGCCTCCTATCAAATGGGCCTGCTCTGTTAGACAAGAGGGCCTACGCGAAAGTTCCCAAGACCTGGTTTTCGATTACCAGCTAATCCTGATGATGACCAATGAAGGATGTTCGCCTGGGAGGTCTGGCTGCTGCAGGATCCTGCCGAGCCTCGCCAATCGGGAAAGCAGTTCCGGTAAACGATTTGATTCGATCCGCGCACTCAATACACGGGGAGCAATCGGCTCGCGTTGGGACACCATGGTGGCCCCAGCCCTTGTCAGTTCACGTTCAACCATGGCCTCGGCGGAGTGGAGATCGCGCAGCTCCAGGCGGATCACCCAAATCGCGGCGTCTGCCTTGTCCTTTTGCTCCTGGGCATTCATGAGTTGACCTTTAGCGTCGGCCATTCCCCCGCGGGGACCTTCCTTTGATGAGTCGGCCCGAACCGACCCTTCCTCACGCTTCAAGGTTTTCTTGGCCTGCCGCGTGGGAACCGCCACAGACTCAGCCGCCGCAGGCGCTCCAGCGCCTACGGAGGCTCCAGCCAGGGCGGAAGGTGCTGAAGGTGCGACGGCTGGAGGTTCCGGGCGTGCCCTGTCTCTTTCCTGCTTTTCCCTTTCAACATTGGGCGACACGATTGGCGTTGGCGTGGCTGTTGGAGGCGGAGCAAAGCCTGCTTCCGCTGGCTTGGAAGCTTCGAGTAGGTTCTGTTGTGTTCCCGGCTGTAAGGATTTCCCTAGGCCTGTTGGTTCATTTCTGGATTTCGGAATGAGCTTATCTTGTGCTTCTAGAGCTTTAGCGGGCAGGCTTTGCAATGGTGCCGGGGCATCAAGCTGCTTCATCTCAGTGAAGACATCACGTTCCGACCGTTGGGATTTCAAGAGGTAGAACCCCGTAGCCGCCAGTAGCAGGATGCTCGCAACCTGAAGCTGGGGCTTCATCACGATGGGACGGATAAAGCGTCTCCAAAAGGAGGCTTGAGGCTGAGCTTCAGCCCGGATCCTCGCCATGATTTTCGAGGCCAGCCAAGGCGGAGGTTCAAGCGTTTCGAGCCCTTTAAGCTGGGCATGTGTCCACTGAAGTTCCTTCCAGGCCGCGCGGCATTCCGGGCATTGCGCCACATGCTTATCCAATAGCACCTTTTTTTCAGGTGAGAGTATCTGATCAAGGGCTTCAGACATCAGCTCGAGGACTTCTCGGCAGGCCGTCATAGGGGCTCCATGGCGCGTTTCAGGCAATCCTTGATGCCCTCTCGCGCCCGGAACAATCTGGATTTCACGGTGCCTTCCCGCACCTGCAACATCGCCCCGATTTCCTGGTAGGAATGTTCCTGCAGATCACGCAGCACCAGGACTTCCCGGAAATCCTGCGGGAGTTCCTGGATGCAGGATTGGATTTTTTTCCGCACTGCGGTTGCTTCCATTTGCTCCAGGGCCGAGGGCGCCTGTGAAGGGGGATCGTGGCGCAGCTCACCGTCATCGGTTGCCAAGGTCGCATCCAACGAATAGGCTTCGTGACTGCGCCGGGCCTTGATCCGCACGAGTCCATTCCGCGCGTGATTCAAAGTAATGGTGGTGAGCCAGGTGCCGAAACGGGCGTCTCCGCGAAACGTCGAAAGATTTTTATAAGCGGATACAAAGGCATCCTGCACCACCTCGCAAGCTTCGTCATAATCACCGACCACGCGGTAGGCCAGATTCAACATGGCCTTCTGGTGCCGCCGCACCAGCCATTCAAAGGCCTGTTCGGAGCGTTCTGCATCCCCCGACCGGCAGGCCGACACCAGCTCCACATCGTCCGTCTCCTCGTTTAACCGCGGCACGCTCATATATTCGACAGTTTAGGCGGCGGTAAAGTTCCCCGATGACGATTTGGCTCACTCACCGGGCTTTCCCGCGAAGAGCGCCTCTGTGGGTTCCGTGCGGGGGCCTTTGGCATCACAGATGGCATAGGTGGATGCGTAAAGCGAAACACCCGCGTAGTCCCCCCTCCCGCTCAGGACGTAGAAACTCACATTGAAATTGGGCAGGCCGCGGGCATTCAGGAGGGACTTCCTCACGGTGTTGGCCTGAATGCGGCGCAGAGCCTCCATCCCCGCGTCCTTGGGCTGCATGCCCCGTCGCATCAGTTCGACGATGAGAAAGGAGCAGAGCCCGTAGAGATTGGCTTCACCTCGACCCGTGGAACCTGCGGCGCCCACTTGGCCATCCACATAAAGTCCTGCGCCCAGGATGGGGCTATCGCCAACACGGCCAGGAATCTTCCAAGCCAATCCGCTGGTTGTGGTTACGCCGCAAACCTCACCCTTGTTATTCACGCCGTTGCAATTGATGGTGCCGTAGTAATGCTCAGGATCAATGAGTCCCTCCCGCACCATTTGCAGGCCCGCCTCGAAACCCAATCTGGATTGTTGTTTGGGGTCCAACCAGTGATTGCCATCCGTGCGACGCTTCCACTCCAGCCAGAGTTTGCGGGAGTGCTCCGTGTTGAGATCGGCCTCAATGGTAAAACCCAGCTGCCTGGCGAAAGTCTGGGCATCATGGCCCACCAAAAGGTGGTGATCCGTTTGTTCCATGACCGCTTTGGCGACTCTGGAAGGTGTGCGGATTCCCTCCAGGCAGGCAACACCCCCTGCCCGTTTCGTCGGCCCATGCATGCAGCAGGAATCCAGTTGCACCACGCCCTCCGCATTGGGCAGGCCGCCGTAGCCCACGCTGTCATCTTCTGGATCCAATTCCACGATGTTCACCCCTTGGATGAGAGCATCCAGGACATCAGAACCTTGCTCCATCAGCGCGAAGGCCTGAGCCACGCAGGTGAGCGATCCGCCGTTCTTGAAGCGGTTGCCATTGGCGCTGGAGATGACCACGAGCCGCGGGCTGGAGCGCTTCACGGCAGGCGCCTGGGATTTTGGAGTCGCTAGAGGCAAAGTTGTAGCAACACCTGCGGCGGCGCTGGTTTGAAGGAAAGCGCGGCGATCGATGGGGTGTGGCATGGGAACCTCGGGGGCATATCTGGGAAGACTAGTCCAAAGCGTAACCGCCTCTAAGATTGTTCGGCCATAGGCTGGAAGGCATCCTCGGGGCTGGCATCTGGTTGGGGAGGAAGGATTCGCTTCGCTCCCCGGCACTGGCTGGCCCCGGAAATTCCGCTTCGCGGAACCGGCTGCGAACGCTCTCGCGTCCTCCGCCTTTTCCGACCGGGCCGCCATTGCCGTTCG
>JANYBM010000141.1 GCA_025361125.1 Holophagaceae bacterium
GTTGTTGCCGAAGGTGCCGCCGGTGCCGCGGGTCATATCCCGCAGCTCGAAGCCCGAGGCCGTGCTGTTGGTGGCCAGGCTGACGGTGCCGCTGTACTGGGAATTGCCCGTGCCGGTGGCGGCGGCGGTGTGGAGGTCGTCCCACTGCTTCAGGATGCGGCCGGTGTGGGCATCGATCATGTAGTCGCGGTGGATGGTTTCCGGGGCGCCGTTTTCCAGCGCCACATGGACATGGTAGGCCAGGGCGTTGCGGACCACGGTCCGAACGACATCTTCGGCGTTCAATTCCTGATCCACGACGCGGCTGCGGACAGGGTGACGCATGTTTACTGTCATCGGGAAGATGACTAGTTCAGCGGTGGGTTCCGAGACGTAAGGTCCCATGGGGTTCAGGTTCTGGTGGGCCACGGCGAGCGCTTCGGTGACACCCAAGGTCGGATTCACATTCAGGCTGATCTTTTCTTTGTGGTTCGTGGTGATGCCCAGGATTTCTCCATCAGCACCGGAATGGGTGATGAGATCCCCACCCCAAACCTTCACACCGTTATACAGCTTGTCGAAGCGGGTGTGGGTCTGATCGAGGTCACCATCTTTATGGACGCTGATGATCGCGAAGCTGTGGTCCGCATCCAGACCCAGCTGAGTTCGCTGAGCCAAGAGTTGGCTGGTGGCGCGCTGAGCTACAACAGTCTGCGGCACAGCCGCGAGAAGCGCGCCTGAGGCCAGGGCGGCAGTGAGGAAGGAAACTGCAAGACGGCCTTTCGTTGCCATTGGCAACTCCTTAAAAAAAGAAGGAAGGTTTAGGCCCCGAGTGCGATCCGCTTCTTTCTCAAAGCGGCCGGGTCGGGCCTGCGGTCACTCCAGGAACCCTGAAAAGGGTTGCCGTGGACCAATCTGTGAGAAGGAACGGAGGTTCGAGGACAACCTTCCCGCCACCACTCTTCCAGGCCTAGTTAAGTATTGTTAATTTTATGAGAATCGTTTTTCATTCACGAGCTATCAAGTGTGAAAGCGTCTCATTGTTGACTGACTTAATGAAAATAACGACACTTGATAAATGGATTTCATCTAAGGTTTCTGGAGATTCGGCCTTCCTTCATGACGAAACGGACCTGCTCAAGCGTCCTCACATCGTCCAAGGGATTTCCATCCACGACGATGATGTCCGCCCACATGCCCGGTTGCAGCGTGCCGGCCCGGTCTTCCAGGCGCAGCAGTTGAGCAGCTGTCACTGTGGCGCTCTGGATGGCCTGGAGCGGTGTCATGCCATAGCTCACGAGATAGCGGAAATCGAAGGCCACTTGCTCGTGGGGGAACACACCGATGTCGGTGCCATAGGCCACGGGGATACCTGCATCCAGAGTTGCCTTGAAGCCTGCGCGCCGCAGTGGTAGCAAGGCACTGGCTTTGGCAAGACTGCCTTCGGGAATGTGCAGCGGATTTCCCGGCAGCAGAATGGATTCCAGCGCGTAGAGGGTGGGTACCAGAAAGGTGCCGCGCTTCTTCATCTCGGCAGCGGTGGCCGGGCTAAGCAGCGAACCGTGCTCGATGCTGCGGACACCCGCCAGGGTTGCCTCCAGGATGCCCTTGTCACCATGGGCATGGGCGCACACATCCATACCCCGGCGGTTGGCCTCCTGAACGATGGTGCGGAATTCTTCGGGTGAAAAGCTCGGCGCGCCGGGATCATCGTGGTTCGAAAGCACGCCGCCGGTGGCCATGATCTTGATCTGGTCCACGCCGCGCTTTCTCCACTCGCGAACGGTACGTACAGCCTGTTCAGGTGAATCTACGATATTGGTGTGGTCAAAGTGGATAGCGCAGGGAAACCCATTGGTGTCACCGTGGCCACCGGTGATGGAAAGGGCACCTCCAGAGACGAAAAGATGGGGGCCATCAACCTCACCCGCATTGATTGCGTCCCGCAGCGCCACATCACCGAAATCCGTGCCACTGCCGCAATCCCGGACAGTGGTGAAACCAGCTTGCAATACCTTGCCCGCGTTGACCACACCATCAATGACCTGGCGGGCTTTTGAACGTTTGAGTTGGGCGAGCTCCGGAAGCCCAGCCTGGATGGTGAGATGCACGTGGCAATCAATAAGGCCCGGCAGCAGCGTGCGGTTTCCAAGATCAATGACTTCAGCGCCGGCAGGCGCCTCACCGCCTTGGATGCGCCCATCCTTTACCCACAGTTGCGCCGGAGAAATGATCTTTCCTGTCCGCACGTCGAGCATCCGTGTGGCTTTGATAAGAATCGGGTGATCTTGGGCACAAAGGCCAGCAGCGATCAGGCACATCAGACCAGTCAACGCGGTGCGCATGGGATTCCTTGAAAACTGGCCCAACCATACCTGCGAATAGGAATGCAGCAAGGAATATGATTTTTTGTCCGGACCTATCCTCTTTTGAGGGATTTCTGCCGCACCCGTTTCTGGGGTGCGGCCTTGCCTTTTTTCGGAGCTTGCTTGGTGGCGGGCTTTGGCCTTTCCACCACTTTGCGCTTTACCTTGGGCTTGGCTTTTTCTGCTTTCTGCCCTCGGAAAGCCTCGTTGCGAAAACCTGGTTTCAGGCCTTCTCCGGGATCCAGGATGCGGCGTACCTTGGCTTCCTCAAGGGGAGCTTCGTCCCCCTTTTGCTTCTTCTGGATGCTCAGGCGGATGGGGGTACCGATGAAACCGAACACTTCCCGCAGTCGGTTTTCCAGGTAGCGGACATAGCTGAAGTGCAGGCCACGGTCGGTGTTGGTCTTGATGACGAAGCTGGGGGGTCGCATGCCGACCTGGACCATGTAATAAAGCCTGGGCAATTTGCCCTCCACCATGTGGGGGCTCATGGCGTCCACGCAGTTTTTCAAGAAAGCATTGAGCTTGCCAGTGGGGATGCGCAGGGCGTGGGTGGCGGCCACTTCACGGATGTGGGCGAAGAGCTTGGACACCCGTTGGCCCGAGAGCGCCGAAATGAAAATCATCGGCGCGTGAGCCAGGAAGCCCAGATCCTGGCGGATCTTGTCCTCCATGGCAAGGGAGGTGAAGCCATCTTTTTCCACGAGATCCCATTTGTTCACCACCAGGATCACCGCCGCCCCTGCCTCGTGGGCGTAGCCCGCGATGACCGCATCCTGGTGAGTCACGCCTTCCACCGCATCAATGAGCAGCAAGGAAACATCGGCGCGGGCCATGGCCTGTTTGGCTTTCAGGATGGAGAGTTTTTCAGCACCTTCGTAGGTTTTGCCCTTGCGGCGAATGCCCGCCGTATCAATCAACCGAAAGACCTGGTCCTCCACGGTAAAAACCGTATCTACCGTGTCCCGGGTGGTGCCCGCCACATCGCTGACAAGGCTGCGCTCGTAGCCCAGCAACCGGTTGGCCAGGGAGCTTTTACCTACGTTGGGTCGGCCGATGATGGCAAAGCGCAATTCTTCATCCAACTCATGATGCTCGGCTTCTTCGGGCGTGCGATGAAAAGGCAGGCGGGCCCGGATAACCTCCAGCAATTCGGCCACGCCGCTGCCATGGCTGGCGGAAATGCCAAGGATTTCATCGAATCCCAACGAGTAAAAAGCTCCGTCGGGCGCGCCGCCCTTCATGCCATCCACTTTGTTGACAGCCAAAATCACGGGCCTGCCCATGCGCAACAGCCGCTGGGCGATTTCCTCATCTCCAGTGGTGCAGCCATCGTGGCCATCCACCAGGAGCACCACCACGTGGGCCTCGGCCAACGCGGCGTTAGCCATGCGCGTGATTCCTGCTGTGATGACGTCATCGCCCTCGAAATCCAGACCGCCGGTGTCCACCAGCTCAAAGACTTCTTCAGGGTCGCCTTCTTCAGAAAGGCAAGTCACGCGGCCATAGCTGCGATCCCGGGTCATGCCTGGCAGATCATGCACGAGTGCCGCCCGGCTGCGGGTAAGCCGGTTGAAGAGGGTGGACTTGCCCACATTGGGGCGTCCGCAGAGGGCGATGAGGGGTAGTTTCATGGTTGTTCCAAGCCTTTCAGTCTATCGCGGATACAGCCGATAGGCACGGGCGGATTTCCGGAGGGGCGGCTAGAGTGAGGCTTCTGTTTCCGGGAGTGTCCATGATCCGTCCCCTGTCCCTGCTGCTGGTCCCGGTGCTCCTGGCCGCCGCCCCCACCCCGAAGCTGCTCAGCCCTGCCGCCACGGTTCAGAAGCAGCTCGAGGCCTTCAATGCCCACGACCTGGAGGCTTTCCTGGCCTTCTACTCGGACGATCTGGAGGTGGCTGAGGTGCCCGCCGCGGCCATGGGCCCCCGGACCAAGGCCTGGCTCCGGGACCTCTACGCCGAGCGCTTCAAGACCAACCCCGATCTCCACGCCTCGGCGGAGGCACAGATGGTGGCGGGCGAGTTCGTCATCGAAAAGGAGCGGATCAAGGGGCGGGTTGGGCAGAAGGGCGCCCTGGATGTGGTGGTGATCTACC
>JANYBM010000122.1 GCA_025361125.1 Holophagaceae bacterium
CCCGGGAGTCACGCCAGCTGAACCGATGGTGGTCCAACTTGTCGCACTGGAGCGGAAAATGGATTTACTGTTCGGCCCGGTGCCTGAGTTGCTATTTGGTTGAAAAAGGTCTGCCCGCCTGGGTCTGCACCTGTCGGCGGGGTATAGATTGGGGTCACAAAGTAATAGCTTGTTCCACAACGAATCCACCGGCTGATGCAGGGAATTTCTCGGATTTCGTAAATGGTTTGGGAGCGACCGGGAATAGTGATAATGGAACAAGCTATTACTTTGTGACCCCAATCTATACCCCGCCGACAGGTGCAGACCCAGGCGGGCAGACCTTTTTCACTTATAGCAACTCAGGCACCGGGCCGAACAGTAAATCCATTTTCCGCTCCAGTGCGACAAGTTGGACCACCATCGGTTCAGCTGGCGTGACTCCCGGGCTTTCTGCCACAACCTACGTGCGATCTCTTCCTCATGGTCTTGGTGTCAGTCCGCAGGACCTTAACCGGATTGCAGCTGCGGGTAATGGCGGGAACATTCTGCTCACTACGAACGGAGGAACCAGTTGGACTGAGGTTACAGTCGCTCCCCAGGTACCTGGATGGAACAACTTCAACGCCAATGTAGTCTGGTTCAACAACAACATCCTGTATGCCTGCTCGGAAGCCGTGACTCCCGGTTCTGTGCGCGTGGCTCGCAGCAGTACCGGCGGTACGACATGGAATGCTGCGGGGACAGGACTGCCCGATGTTCCTGTAACTCGTCTAGCCGTTGATCCAACCGACACCACCGGAAATTCCGTGTATGCGGGAACCTGGATCGGAATGTACAAAACCACCAATGGAGGCGCCTCATGGGCACCCTATGGCCAGGGGCTGCCCCAGGTGCGCATCACGGACATATTCATGGCCCCAGATGGTTCCTTCATGCGGGTCGGGACCTATGGCCGCGGAGTGTGGGAGATTGGTGGAAACGTTGCGCTGGGACCGACCATCACCACCCCGCCCGGAAATCAAACCGTGCTGGTGGGTCAAACAGCCACCTTCAACGTGGTTGCCACTGGGAGCGGCACTCTCAGTTATCAGTGGAAGAAAGGGATCACGAACGTTGGTACCAATTCTTCTTCTTATACAACTCCTGTGACCATCCTCAGTGACAACGGAAGCCAATTCTCGGTAGTGGTCACTGACACCGTCGGATCCACAACCAGCTCCAGCGCCACGCTCACCGTCAATCCTGTCGCCGGCGGTCCGACGATCATCACCCAACCAGCCCCCGTTACCGTTCTGGCGGGCCAGGCCGCGACCTTCAACGTAGTTGCCACCGGTACGGGCACACTCACCTATCAGTGGCGGAGGAACGCTGTTGTCATCCCCGGGGCGACTTCAGCCAGCTACACCACACCGCCCACTGTCGCTGGAGACACCGGGATCCCATTCGTGGTCAATGTCACCGATGGCACCGGTAGCACCCTCAGCAGCTCCGGAATTCTGACCGTCACGCCCTGTGGCGTTGGGGGCACGAGCCAACTCCTCCAGAATCCCGGTTTTGAATCAGGAAACGTGACCTGGGTTACAGGCACCACCCGTGCGGGGAACTTCATCATTGACGCCAGTAATTCCCCTTCGCAATCCCATACAGGTTCCTGGTACGCCTATCTATGTGGGTATGGTGTCAGCACCCATGAAAACATTTACCAGACAGTGAATGTTCCAGCGGGCGCATCAAACGCCATTCTGAAATTCTGGTTGCATATATTCACAAACGAAATCGGGGCTGTCGCCTTCGATACCCTGAATGTAAAAATCCAGAATGGGACTGGTGGCACACTTGCTTTGCTTGCCACTTATTCAAATGTTGATGCTATGAATAATTACGTTCAAAAATCATTTGACCTGACGGCTTACGCCGGACAAGCGATCCGTATCGCCTTTGAAGGGGCGGAGGATTCCAATACGCAAACCTCCTTCCTTTTAGACGACTTCGAATTAAATGTCACCAGCGGTTCCTCCGCGACGATTCCGGTGATCACCACCCATCCGGGCCCCCAAAGCGTGACCACTGGCCAACCGGCAACCTTCACCGTAGCGGCTACGGGTACAGCACCGCTTTACTTCCAATGGCGGAAGGACGGTACGGTCATTCCGAGCGCCACGGGTTCCACTTTTTCAATCGCATCGGCCCAGGCGGGGGATGCAGGCGTTTACACAGGGTTGGTGAGCAATTGCGCCGGATACGTCACGAGCAACCCCGCGACACTGATAGTGGCTGCGGTGCAAGTGCCTCCGACCGTTACCACACAACCTCTGGCCCATTCCGTCACGGCAGGCCAGAGCACCAGCTTCACCGTGGTCGCCACCGGTTCGCCTACGCTGACCTACCAATGGCGCCGCAATTTGACGAACATCATCAGCGCTACCAGCGCGACCTATACGTTCACGGCAACCTTGGCCGACAACGGTGCGCAATATTCAGTGGTCGTCAGCAACGGTGTGGGGAGCCCTGCCACCAGTGCAAATGCAACCTTGACGGTGAATTCAAAGAGTAGCGACCTGGATGGCGATGGTCAGACGAATGTGCTGGACATTGCCACGTTGATCGCGGCCTACTCCGGATCCGGCGTTCCCACAAGCAACCCCGCCGCTGATCTGGATGGCGATGGGGATTGCGACGACGCAGACCTCGCCCTGTTGCTTGCTGCGTTCTAAGGAGATCCCATGCGATTCCCAAACCCAATTACATCCATCTGCATCATCTCAATGATCTTGTCCCTGGCTTGCAGTGGGGGTGGTGGGGGTGGAACACCAGCGTCAACTCCTCCACCAGCCCCCGTCATCAGCAGTTTTGTGGCGGCCCAAGGGACCATTGCCCAGGGTGCTTCAACCACTCTCACCGGAGTATTCACCAACGGAACAGGCTCAATCAATAGCGGCGTTGGCGGCGTCCAGTCAGGGGTGGCCGTTTCTACGGGAACACTACAGGCCACCACTACTTTCGTCCTTTCAGTGACAGGGAGCGGGGGTACGGCGAGTTTTTCCACGACCGTCACAATCCTACCGAACCCCATCATCGCCAGTTTTGCTGCGGCCCAGGGGACCATCACTCAAGGTGCTTCAACCACACTTACGGGAGTGTTCACTAACGGAACTGGCTCAGTCAACAACGGTGTCGGTAGCGTGCAATCGGGTGTGGCTATTTCCACGGGTTCTCTCTCGGCCACCACTACCTTCATCCTGTCGGTGACCGGGAACGGAAACACTGTGAGTTCTTCCACGACTGTCACAGTCCTCTTGATTCCAGTCATCAACAGTTTCGCGGCCGCTCAGGGGACCATCACCCAGGGTGCTTCAACCACTCTCACCGGAGTGTTCACGAACGGAACAGGCTCAATCAATAACGGCGTAGGTGGCGTCCAGTCAGGGGTGGCCGTTTCTACGGGAACACTACAGGCCACCACGACCTTCATCCTGACAGTGACCGGGAGCGGGAGCACCGCGACCTCTTCCGCTACAGTCAACATCATTACGAAGACTATTGCCGACACCTTGACCTACGTAGACCCAGTCAGCAGTGGTTTCCGCCTTATCCGTAATGCGGGTCTCTCCAGCGCGGCCAAACTTGTCTTGGATCTCATGGGCCCCTCTGGCACGGGCCAGGGGGTAGCTTTCATCGTCAATGCTGACCAGTCCAAAGTTACTTGGTCGAACCCACCTTCGATAGGAACGATGGTCCAGAATGTGGCCTTCAATCTGGGGATGGGTACGCAGGCATTTGCTGTTAAGGTGACCGGCAATCAGTTGCAGGGGGCAGCGTTCCAGAAGCCCGGTTCCGTGGCCGTGAACCTGGCTCAACCGCTCATGCGAATCAGCCTGGATCTGAAGCCCGGGATTCCCGTAAACACAACCGTAGCGATGTCCTTCACCGCCGGTAACCAGCTCCCCTCAAGCGGAGGCCCAAGCAACATCACCGTCGCGGTGGGTTCTCTCGTCGCGCAGTGACTCATTCGGGCCAGGTCAGTACCCCGCCTAAAGGTTCTAGATCCTTCCAGGGTGGGGTTCCCCCTTCCTCCATTGGCTAAAGCCCATGCCTTCACATATGGGCCAATTCGAAATCGCAAATCAGCAGTCTAAAATGCGATAATGTTTCATGGCCGCCCTACTTTCCACTGATCTCCCCTATGCCGTGTTCCGGCGCGGCAAGGTTCGTGATGTCTACGATCTCGGCGCGGATCTGCTCATCGTGGCCACGGACCGTATTTCGGCTTTTGATTGTGTGATGTCCCAAGGTATCCCGGACAAGGGCCGCATCCTTACAGCAGTGGCTAATTACTGGTTTGGAATGACAGCGGATGTGATCCCTAATCATCTTCAAGCCACAAAGGTTGAAGACTACCCAGCGATTTTGCAGCCTCACGCTGATCTTTTGGAAGGTCGTTCCATTCTGGTGAAGAAGACCCAGCCCCTACCCGTAGAATGTGTGGTACGGGGATTTATGGCTGGATCTGGATGGAAGGAATATCAAGTCTCACGGTCTATTTGCGGTATTCCGCTCCCGCCCAATCTACCTATGGCCTCAAAGCTGCCAGAACCAATCTTCACGCCTGCCAAAAAAGCAGAGACTGGCCACGACGAAAATATCTCCTTTGAACAATTCCAGGATCTGATCGGTGATGACATGGCCAGGCGTTTGAGATCCTTGAGCCTGCGGCTCTACCACAGGGGAGTAGAGATTGCATTGAGTCGGGGCATCTTGTTGGCGGATACCAAATTTGAGTTCGGTGTGGATGAGGATGGTCAGCTACTCCTCATAGACGAAGCCTTGACGCCTGATTCCAGCCGTTACTGGCCTGCGGATGGTTGGCACCCTGGCACCCAGCCTCCAAGCCTGGACAAACAATTCCTGCGGGACTATCTGGAGCGGTTGCCCGATTGGAACAAGCAACCTCCCGCACCGGAGCTGCCTTCAAACATCATTGAAGGGGTTCGTTCCCGTTACATGGATCTCGCTAAACGGTTCGGCGTTGAGCTTTAGTGACCGTTACGAAATGACCAGTGTTTTTCTGGGTATTTTGTTACGGCTCCTAAAGCCGGACCGCCATGGCAACGACAAAATTATTTTGTTTTAACGGTTTGGTTGACTCTCGGCAGGGGCTTTTGCTCACTATCAAATGTCAGCACCCGCGCTGAATCCAGATCGAGCCAAGCCTGTAAAGTCGCATTGAAGATGGCCAGATCAACAGCTTGAATTTCCTGTTCGGATGGTTCAGTGCCCCACAGTTTCTCTTTCGCGGCGAACGACAACTGCTCCTGTGGATGCAGCGCGAGGGCCCGACGGCCTGCGTTCCAAAGTGCCTTTGCCTGTTCCAGATCCTTGGGGTTCAAACCTGATTTTTTGAGGGCCAGTAGTACTTCTCGCAGGGAGGTTTCCGGGGCCTCAGCCGTGAGGATCAAGGAACGCCAACCTACGGCGCCAGTGCGGATCGTGCAACGATTCGACCCCAGGTATCGGGGCAACCAGAGGCTCAATAAATCCAGTGCGGCCCGCTGGGTTCCGTCCGTGGCACGGAAGGGCAGTGCAAGAGTCGTTTCCGCACGATCCCAAGGCACGATCAGTGGTGGGCAAGCCAGTGCGCGATCAGTTTTGGCCGCGATTGAGATGGGTTCGCCGCCCCATTCATTCCAAGTACCGAAATTCAGTTGAGTGAGCTGCCTTGCTTGGGATAGGTTCAGATCCCCTGAGATGGCCAGAACCGCCCGGTCCGGTCGCAGCGTCGCCATGATGGAACGCTGTAGATCTTCGAGGTAGACCTGGCCAAGGCTTTTTTCGGTGATAGGTTCAAGCACCAAATCTGGCCTTTCCAACAGGTGATAAAAATTGATTCTTGCAACTTCCTGGCGTCCCTGGTCATGAAGGTCGTGGATCAGGTGGAGTCGCAGAGCATCAAGATCACCGCCTTCCAGAATAGGTCGGGTTGCTGCGTCTGCCAACAGTGAGAATGCTGATTCTGCCTCGGGGCTGCCCCCAAACAGGTTCCAAATTGGGCCATCTGGCCCGCCTGAAAGCTGAATGCTGAGACCTCGTTCTTCTACTGCTCGATTGAACGCTTTTCGGCTGCGGTTGCCCACGGAACATTTATCCAGAACGCCCAGGGCAAGGGGCTGAAGCGGACTTTGGCTGTGGGATGGCAGGCTGGGAACTATTCCTTGCACCCCGGGGATAGGGGAAGCAGCTCTGATCTCCAAAGGGGCCCAGACCGCTATGAGCTGAAGGCGAATGAGAGGGTGCTGGTGGTTCTCCAGGAGCAGCACCCGCAATCCATTCTGAAGCTGAAAAGATTGACTAGGCACTGGCTGGGCAATCAACGGGAGCACCAGAAGAAAAATCGCCAAGAGAAATCTCATGGATTCTCCTTGGATCTCGAACCCGTGGACGCTGGGTCCAAAAGCTTCAGCGTGGCCGCACGCTGATCCCGTGTCAGCATTTGCAATTGCCGCATGCCTTCTTGAACAAGGGTTTCTGCTTTTGCCGGTTCCACTCCCTTACGTAGGGCCAGGGCTCGCAGGGCCTGTGCCAATTTGTGATCCAGGGGATCTTCACTCAAGCTGGGATCTGGTTCGACGATTCCGATGATCACGTGGTCCATGGACAAATGAATTCGTGCCACCTTTTGGATTTCTTCGGGCCGAACCTGTTGAAGCCGTTTTATTGGAAGGAAAGCCTGGTGCCAATCCCCAAGCACTGCCCAACTGGTGCCAAGGGTTTTTGCGAGAGTGGCGGGATCTGCTTCAGTGCTCAGGTTTTGGAGCTCAATTTGATTTACCGCCTTCTGAAACTCATCAGCGGGAACCACATCTTCAAGGAGCCTGAGCATTTCACCACGGAGCGCCATTTCCACCTCTGCACTGCTATGACCCTCTTCTGGTTCCGCGGTGATGAGCAGCAGATTTAACGCCCTGGAGCCAGGAATGCCAAGCTCTGCCTTCAGACTTCTGGCAATCCCGTGATCCACGAGATTTTGAATCCTACCGGTGGAACCTTCGCCGAGCAGCCTGGTGGTCAGGGCCAGTGCAAGGGTGTCCGGGTCGGAAGCGGGGGGGATACGCCAGCCCATGTAGATACGAGGATGAGCGAAACGGGAAACCTGCAATCTCAGGCTGGACATGGAAGGAATGGACCCTGACAGAATGGCTTCAGGTTCAGATTCGCTCCTCAGTTGGCCAAACGTCCCTTCAAGAATGGGCACTATGGATTCAGCGGAGATATCGCCTACAAAAACCAGTAGAAGGCGGTCAGGGGAAAACAACCGCACCGCGTGAGCCTTGGCCTCAGCTCGCGTGAGCCACGCTATGGCTCCAATATTTTCATCCATGACCGAAGCGTAGGGTTGGCCCACGAAGGCACTACCCAGTAGGGGAGAGAGGCCAGCATCGGCCAAGTCAGACTTGTTCAGCTCTTTAATCCAACGTTCCCGTTCCAGCGGGAACCGGTATAGGTTCATTTCTTTCAAAAGGCGGGCCTCGAGCCCGGCCCAAGCCTCCAGCTGGCCTGCTGGAAGGTCGAAGGAAGTGGAAATGAGATCCGCGCTAGTCTTGGTCACGCGCGCAGTGACACCCATCCTCTCCATCAGATCCAGCGAAGTGTCATCGCCCAGTTCTGCTTTCAACCGATTCATGGCGAGTGTGTGCAAGGCCGTCACTTCAAGGGGCGAAGTGCTTGCTCCGTTCCGTGACCGCTGGAGCGTTTCGTGCCGCGCGGATTCGTACAAGCCTTCTTCCTCTCGTACGATCCGTTCGGTTTCACTGGAAAGATCCCCAGGCGTGCAGCGCCCAAAAAGGCTGCGTGCCATAACTTCCACAGCCGTGGGCGGGAGTCCTCCTGAATCGCTCCGCCCGCCCCGCACGAACAGTGCCGCGTGAACCATACCGCCACTGGGGCGCTCCACCACAAGCACCCGAATACCATTGGAAAGCCGACGCTCGGTTGTTTCCGGCCCTTGGGCCGGGAGTGTTGCTGCAATGGCAGTGGCGAGGATCCAGCAGAAAAGTCTCACCCGCCAAGCTTACCTGAGGATGGAACTCAGGGCTTACTTGATACTGATGTGTCCGTTGGTGGTGTTCAGTTCAATGCGCTGGTTTTTACCTGGGCGCTTGATATGGGCGTTGTGCTTTTCTTTCTCGATGATCTGGCTGCCGGGAAGGTTGATTTCAAGGGAACCGTTGGTGTTATCCAGCAGAATATCGCCGGTGGCAAAGCCCAGTTCGACATCAATGCCGCCATTCGTGCTTTCCAGTTTGATGCCTTCCCCCCAGCCATCCAGGTTCTTGGCTGAAATGCTGCCATTGGTGGTTTCCAGGCTGATACCGCCTTCAACATTTTCGAGCACCAGCCTGCCATTGGTGGTGCCGCCCTTGATTCGGGCCTTCAGGTTGATGGCTTCGATGGTGCCATTGGTGCTTTCCGCCTGCACTTCGCCCTTGATGTCGCGGAGTTTCACATCGCCGTTGGTGGTTTCACAGCGGGCGTAGCCTTCCAGGTTGGAGGCTTGCACGCCGCCATTGGTGGTGTGAAAGAATCCAAGTACTTTCCGAGGCACGTTCAGGGTCATCTCGCAGCGGGGTGATGTGACAAAGCCGAAGGACCAGGAGGGCTGCTGGAAGACTGCTTCAATATCCAGATCCGCGCCGATGTGTTGGAGGACCAATTCCACCTTGCGCCGTTCAGAATCCCTGATCAGGGCTGTGAGGGCGACTTCTTCCTTATCCCAACCCATGATCTTGATGCCGCCGTTCCGGTTCTTGACCCATAGCTTGGCGCCATATTGGAGTTTTTCGGTCCGCTGCTCGGTGCGGGTGGGGCCACTCATGGCCCAGGATGGTGCCGGTGGGGGTGTCGGCGGGGTGGGGGGTGTTGGAGGCGCGGGCGGTTTTTGAGCCAGGAGGAAGCCAGAGACCAGGAGGGAAGCAAGGGGGAGCAGGTTTTTCAGTTGCATGGCTGTTCCATTCAGCAAATGAGTCGGGTGGGAACCTCGTGAGCAGTCTACGGGATCATTTCGATGGGGCTTAGAGCTGGTTTTCAGGAGCCGCTAGACTAAGGGCACTGGGAGAAACTGATGCGTATCTACATCCTTGCTGCTACCCGTTCCGCTGTGGGCTCCTTTGGGGGCAGCCTGAAACCGTTGAATTCAGTGGAAATGGGCAGTCTCGCCATACAGGAGGCACTCCACCGCGCAGGCATCACAACTGACCAGATCGGCGATGTGGTCATGGGGAACGTGCTCCAGGCTGGGTCTGGCCAAAATGTGGCAAGACTGGCAGCCTTGAAGGCGGGCATTCCTTTCAGTACACCGGCCCACACCACCAACCAGGTCTGCGGTAGCGGCCTCAAGGCTGTGGCGCTGGCGGCCCAAAGCATTACCGCGGGCGACGCGGATATTTCCATCGGGGGCGGCACCGAGAGCATGAGCAACGCCATGTACCTGCTGCCCGCTGCTCGCTGGGGTGCCCGCATGGGCCATACTCAACTCCTGGACAGCATGATCCAGGATGGCCTTTGGTGCGGCCATGGGGATACTCATATGGGCATCACCGCCGAAGCCATCGCCTCAAACTATGGGATCACGCGTGACGCCCAAGACGCCTTTTCCCTTCAGAGCCAGCAAAAGGCCGCCGCCGCTCAAGCCGCAGGCAAATTCGACCGTGAGATTTTTGCCATCACACTTAAAGGTAAAAAGGGTGACACGGTTTTTTCGAAGGATGAATACATCAAATTGGATGTAAGTGCCGAAGGATTGGCCAAGTTGAAACCCGCCTTCAAGAAGGATGGCACCGTGACCGCGGGCAACGCATCTGGCATCAATGATGGTTCAGCGGCCCTGGTGCTTGCATCGGAATCCGCCGCCAAGCCATTCAAACCCATCGCCCGTATTCTGGGCTTCGCCCAAGCTGGGGTGGATCCGGCCACCATGGGTCTGGGGCCTGTGCCAGCTATCCAGAAATTGCTGGCCAAGACCGGTGTGAAGTTCAGCGACATCGATGTGTTCGAGCTGAACGAAGCCTTCGCCGCGCAAAGTCTCGGCGTCCTCCATGACCTACCAGAACTTGATCCATCGAAGGTGAATTTGCGAGGTGGTGCCATTGCCATCGGTCATCCAGTGGGCGCCAGCGGCACGCGCATTCTGGTCACGCTTTTGCACATCCTGCAGGACGAAAATAAAAGACTTGGCGTCGCCGCACTGTGCGTGGGAGGCGGCCAGGGTGTTGCCATGCTGGTGGAACGGGTCTGAAGGGTTGGATCCGAGAATGCCGGGAATTCTGATAATTCATCGGGACTGACCCCCGGCCTGTGATTTTGCCCTGATCTCTTTCGCGTAAACTCACGCTTTTCGCGGTTAAATCATATTCGATGATCACCCTCACGCATGTCGGCAAACAGTACGACCGCATTCACATCGCACTTTCGGATGTGAGTTTTGCCGTTGAGCCCGGCGAGTTCATTTTTCTTACGGGGCCTTCGGGTGCCGGGAAGTCTACGCTGCTGAAATTGATCCTTCGGGAGCAAGTGCCCAGTTCCGGTGAGATCGTGGTGGCAGGGCATCGCCTGGCTTCCATGCCCGCCAAGGAGATCCCCTACCTGCGGCGCAAGCTGGGGGTGGTGTTCCAGGACTTCAAGTTGATCCGCACCATGACGATCTTCGAGAATGTGGCATTCGTCTTGCGCATCCTGGGCGTGCCTTTCATGGAACAGAAGCAGCGTGCTTTTCGCGCTCTCAAGTTGGTGGGTCTTCAGCACAAATTGAGCAGCTATCCCTTGCAACTTTCCGGTGGCGAGCAACAGCGTGTGGCCATCGCGCGCGCCTTGGTGAACGACCCGCTGGTGCTGTTGGCAGATGAACCCACGGGTAATCTTGATCCCGATCTAGCCGCTGAAATCATGGCGCTTTTCGAGCGCATCAATGTCCAAGGAACCACCGTTCTGGTCGCTACCCATGACCGCAGCCTCATTCAGAAAATGCGCAAGCGCGTGCTTGGGCTTGAGCGCGGCCGACTGGCCTTCGACCAGCCAGCGCCTGCCAGCACGGTGGTGGTGTAGGCCGCCCTATTCCCCCGCCGGTGTGCTAGGTTCAAAGGGTGGCTACACCCCTTTTCGACGCTCAGTTCCTGATTTCCGCTTCTGACACGAAGCAGCTGGGCGTCTGCCATGCAGAAGTGGCTTTCATCGGGCGGTCCAATGTTGGGAAGTCTTCGCTGCTGAACGCCCTGACGAATCACAAGCAACTGGCGCGGGTCTCCAAGACGCCTGGGCGCACGCGGCTCATCAATGTGTTCCTTACCGGGAAGGACCGCTGGGTCGTGGATTTGCCGGGCTACGGATTCGCCGCGGGCCCTGCCAAAGAACGCGCGGGTTGGGAGCAGATGATCAGCGGCTATCTGACGGGTCGAAAAACACTGCGGATGGTTTTCGTGCTTGTAGATGCGGAAGTCGGCCCCACCAAACTGGACCTTCAGACGCTGGATTGGCTGCGGTCCATGGACCTCCCATATCGTATCGTCGCGACCAAGGCCGACCAGGTCAAACCCAGCAAGGCTCTTAAGCAGCGCAAAGATGTCGCAGCGATCCTGAACATCTTGCCCGGTGACATGGCATGGGTCAGCGCCGCCAAGGGGACAGGTATACCCGAACTTCGCTTCGAGGTCGCAGGGCTGCTGGACCTTTGAGGTTGACCGGAGTTTAGGGTTGCTCTGTCTTCAGTCCGCGACTGATCAGCATCGGCTCCACGCTGGGGGCCTTGCCGCGGAAGTCTCGATACAGCTTGTCCAGCTCTTCGGTGTTGCCGCGGGATAACACCTTGGCCCGGAATCGGTCCCCATTTTCGCGGGTGAGGCCACCGTGCTCCTTGAACCATTCGAACCCATCATCAGAAAGCATCTGGGTCCACAGGTAGGCGTAGTAACCGGCAGCATAACCGTTGCCCCAGATGTGCAGGAAAAAGCTGGAACGATAGCGGGGCGGCACATAGCTGAGATCAATCTTGTCCTGCTTCAGCGACTGGGCTTCGAACTGATCCGGAGCCTGTTTGGGTGCTTGGGTGCCCAGGCTGTGCCATTTCATGTCGAGCAGGGCAGCTGCGATGACCTCGGTCATACCGTATCCCTTGTCAAAGGTGGCGGCTTTCCTGATCTTGTCCACCAGGGCCTGGGGCATGGATTCGCCGGTTTTGAAATGTTTCGCGTAGTGGGCGAAAATCCGCGGCTCGGTGGCCCAATGCTCGTTGAATTGGGAGGGGAACTCCACAAAATCCCTCGCTGTGGCAGTGCCGGAGAGCGACTGATACTGCTGGTTGGCGAACAGGCCATGCAGGGCGTGGCCGAATTCGTGGAACATCGTGGTCACATCGTCAAACGAAATCAGCGCGGGCTGGCCCACCTCAGGCTTGGTGAAATTGGTGACATTGTAGATCACCGGTTTGTTGCCAAGTAATTTTGACTGGTTGACGAAGTTGTCCATCCAGGCGCCACCGTTCTTGTTGTCGCGCTTGAAGGGGTCGTAATAGAACAGCGCCATGGAACTGCCGTCCTTGTCGAACACTTCGAACACCCGCACATCCGCCTGGTACACCGGGATATCGTTGCGCGCTTTGAAATTGATGCCGTAGAGCTGATTGGCGGCGTAAAACAGGCCATCTTGAAGCACTGTGTTCACTTCGAAATAGGGTTTGATCTGGGTTTCATCCAAATCATATTTGGCCTTGCGCACTTGTTCGGCGTAGTGGCTCCAATCCCAAGGTTCAAGCTTGAAGCCACCCTTCTGCTCATCAATCAGAGCCTGAATGTCCTTGGCCTCAGCTTGGGCTCGAGCCGTAGCGGCGCTCACGAGATTCTGCATGAAGGTAATGGCAGCTTCAGGTGTCTTGGCCATCTGGTCCGTCAACTTCCAGGCCGCATAACTCGGGAACCCCAACAGGCTGGCCCGTTGGGCGCGTAATTGGGCCAGGCGGGAAATGAGTTCGCGGGTGTCGTTGCTATCACCCTTTTCAGTTCGATCCCAGGCAGCTTTATACAGGGCTTCGCGGGTAGCGCGGTCGGTCATATCCTGCAACTTGGCTTGCTGGGTGGTGTTCTGCAGAGTCAAAACCCACTTGCCATCCAGCTTACGGTCCTTGGCTGCCTGGGCGGCAGCGGCGATATCACCATCGGACAACCCGGCCAGCTTGGCCTTGTCATCAACGATCAAAGCGCCACCTTTGGCGGCGGCCAGCAACTTGTTCACGAATTGGGCACTGAGGGTGGATTCCTCTTTATTTAGGTCCTTCAATTGGGTCTTTTTATCATCGGATAACCGGGCGCCGGCAAGTACGAAGTTACGGTAGGTCACCTCCACCAGGCGCGTGGATTCAGAGTCGAGTTTCAGGGACGCACGTTTGTTGTAGACAGCCTCTACCCGGTGGAAGAGCTTGGCATTCAGGACGATGGCATCTTGATGTGCGGCGAGTTTTGGGGCGACTTCCTCTTGCAACTTTTGCAGTGCCTCTGTCGTGTTGGCGCCCGCCACTCCGCCAAAGACCAGCATCACGCGGGTCAGCATCGTGCCGGCCTTCTCCAAGGTCACGAACGTGTTGTTGAAGGTCGGAGCGGCGGGGTTGTTGGCAATTTTTTCGATTTCGGCCGTGTGCCGTTTCATGCCCTCTTCGATGGCAGGTCGGTAATCACCTTCCTTGATCTTGTCGAAGGGGGGCGCATGAAAGGGAAGGGTGCTGACCCCAAAAAATGGATTACTGGCAATGGCTTCGGTCATGGGTGCAACTTTGCGGTTGAGGGGGACGGGTTTGGGATCTTTGCGCGGTGCCGCGCAGAGGGCAAAGGGAAGGCTTGAGGCAATCAGAAGCGTTCGGAGACGAGACATCGTTAGTTCCCGGAATGGGGCGCTCCCACAATGGGCGCCACGATTTGGCAATAACTGATATATACCATGACTGCCCGGCCATTCACGGCACTGTGACGGACTGCTCTTTTCTCGGGAGGGCATGAAATTTTTAATAGGATCGGCCATGCTGAATAGGTTGCTTGCAAAGGAGTCCTCGTGGCCCTCGACCTGTTGTCCCATATTGATGCCCGCCCCTCCGAACACCGCATTTCAGAGGTGGAACGCCTGGCTCGCATGACTAATCCCGGCTTCGGAAAAGTTTTTACTGAGCACATGGTGACGGTCCGTTACACCGAAGCTGGCGGTTGGGAGCGAGGTCTGTTGCAGCCTTATGGTCCGCTGATGCTGGATCCAGCTTCATCAGTGCTGCATTACGGCCAAGCGATCTTTGAAGGATTCAAGGCCTATAGCCAGCCGGATGGAGGTGTGAATACCTTTCGCCCCTTCGCCAATGCCGAGCGGTTTGCACGCAGTGCGGAGCGCTTAGCCATGCCACCGGTACCAGAAGATATTTTTGTGGAAGCCGCGGATGCGCTCATCCGTGAAGACAAGGCTTGGGTGCCCACGGCCATCGGAGAAAGCCTTTATCTTAGGCCCCTGATGATCGCAACTGATATAGCGCTCGGGGTGAGGCCCTCCCACGAATACCTCTTCGTGCTTTTTGCTTCTCCCGCCGGTGCCTATTTTTCAGGTGGTGTGAAGCCCGTGACGGTTTGGATCAGTGAGGACTACGTTCGGGCCGCGCCTGGCGGAACAGGGTTTGCAAAATGTGCGGGCAATTACGCTGCAAGCCTGGTTGCGCAACGGCAGGCGAAAAGCGAAGGCTGCGATCAAGTGGTATGGCTGGATGCAGTGGATCGCACCAATGTTGAGGAAATGGGCGGCATGAATATTTTTTTCGTCTACACGGAAGGCGGTCGCACCGTGGTTGTGACGCCTGAACTCACCGGCACATTGTTGCCGGGCATCACCCGCCGCAGCATCCTTGAATTGGCAGCAGAGCTAGGTTTCGGTGCTGAAGAGCGCAAGATCACTGTGGCGGAATGGGATGCGGCGCTGAAGGATGGCCGCATGACCGAAGCCTTTGCTTGCGGCACCGCGGCGGTCATCACACCCATCGGTCGAGTCAAATCCAGGCATGGCGATTGGATCGTGAACGGTGGGGAAACAGGACCCGTCGCAGTTAAATTGAGGGAGACGCTGCTCGCTATCCAACACGGCCTGGCACCAGACACCCACGGCTGGATGCACAAGGTTTGTTGAACTCATGATCCCGCTGGAGCACATGCCAGGCTTTGCCCGCTGGGGCGATGGCCTGGATGCTCTGGTGGCAAGGCCTGAGCCGATCTGGGTATTTGGTGCCCTAGGGAGCGGCGTGAGCACCTTGGCTAGGATTTTAGCGGATCGACGGCAGGTGGCTATTTTCGATGATGCGGAACGGGAAGAAGTAACCAAGTTGCAACACTGGATGGCGCAGAATCCGAGAGGGGTATTTGCCTCCCATATTTCACCAGAGGCAGAACCCATCTCAGATTTGGGCAGCCGCTGCCTGGCCCTGCGATTAGCAAGCCTTGATGAGGATTCCACGGTCATTGGCGATTGTCTGACCCAGCTGGCTGTAGAAGAAGGCATCACCGCATCTTTGCACCCAGTGATGGGAGCTTTGGGCGCCCTGCCATGTCCTGGAAACCTCCGAGGGCTCAGGAATCGATTGGTGCGTTGGAAGCTGTTCGGTCAGGTGCCAGAACCGTTGGAGGACACTTCAGGCTTTGGGATGGAAAAAGTCGATGCCGAAGATATAGCAACCCACCTTCACCAACTCGAACGGTTGCTCTTGCATAGGGCTTTGCGTCGGAGTTATGGAAATAGGGTAGAAGCTGCCCGTCGGCTGGGTGTCAGTCGCCGCCAACTCTACCTGCTTATTGGTCGCCACGGTGACCCGCTTCGAGGAGAAATTCCAACTGATCCTGGACCTAAGCGATTCTTAAAGAGAAAGGTAAAAACTTCCTAAAGGCAAACAATTCCGAGAGAATGGTGTTTGACGCACCTGTGAGGGTTCGGAAAGGGCAAGAAACGCCATGGCGAGTTCGCTTCGTGTGTTGGTGGTTGATGAAGAACCTGGCATCCGCGACGGCATGGCATTCAGCTTGAAACGAGCAGGATTCGTGGTTGAACAGGCTCGAAATGGAGAAGAGGCTCTGCACCTGCTTAGGCCGGGAGCCTTTGATGCGGTGGTATCGGGTGCCAACTGGGGCCTGTCGCTGAAACCAGGCAAGGCAGGCTTCTCTGAAAGTTTCATGCTCACCAGCCGCTTTAGCTCAGTTATCACGGGTTTGCCCATCCTCCATGTACTGACGCCCCCTTCGGTGGGCCACCCAGTTGAACATGCCCACCTGTCGCAAGTATTTGCTTCAATCATTAAGCCCTTTAGTCCTGAAAGCCTAGTAACGGCGCTTTGGCGCGCCATCCGGGGGGATGACCATCTCAGAGCCGAAACTTGGGGTGATGGATTGGTGCTGCTCACCCAAGATCAGGTCTATGCAGAAAATTTGTACCGGGCGAGGCGGGCCGCCGAGAGTCGCGCCAATGTGCTCATCGAAGCCGAGCAGGGCTCAGATGCGAAACGGCTGGCCAGACTCATTCACCTGGCTGGAAATCGCAAGGTCGGCCCCTGGGTGACGGTGCGATGTGGAGCGGATTCCTCGCCTGATGGTTTTCCCGCCATTGGAGACCCGAACGGGCTATCTGGTTCTTACCCTCATGGCCTTCATGGGGATGACGATGCAGTGTCCCTCATCTATCGCGCCGATGGTGGAACCCTCTTGCTGGAAGAAGTGGGCGCCTTGAATAGTGCGCAGCAGGAATGGTTACTGCACAGGTTGCGGGACCGTCTGGAGCGTGGCATTGGGCGTACGCCTGTGAGGGATATCCGGGTGATTGCCCTGACGACCCGGGACTTGGCCGCTGAGGTAAAGGCGGGGCGTTTCATGGAAGAACTCCGGTATTTCCTGAGTGTGGTTCCAGTGCGGATTCCCCCCATGCGGGAGCGAGTGCAGGACGTTTCAATGCTAGCGGCGCATGTGGTGGAGCACTTCTCCAGGACCAATGCGCGGCCATCCACTCGCCTGGCACCAAGTTTCCTTTCGGCACTGGCTCGCTATGAATGGCCGGGCAATGCGCGGGAATTGGAAAGCGCGGTCATGCGTGCTGCCGCGCTGACCAGGGCAACCACGCTCACAAAAGATGATTTGGCCTGGCTGCTTTCGCCCAACTTGCTGTCTGACATTCCAAGTGATCTTCCGGAACGGTCGGTCCGACCCGCGATCGAACCGCAGTCCTCCCAGTCCTCGTCACACCGTGGGGATATATTAGACTCAAAACGGGAGGCCATTTTCGGAGATCCAAAGGCGCCCCTCGCCAGCGCTCAATTGGGAGCCCTCGTGGCCTTGCCGTTGGGACTGCCTTTACCAGATCTGGAGCGATTCTGGTTGCTCTCGACGCTTTCAGCAGTGGATGGGAACAGGACCCGCTGCGCGCAATTGCTTGGGGTTGCCTTGCGCACCGTGCGCAACAAGCTCAATGAATACAGGGCTCAGGGTTTCGCCATCCCACCAGCCGGAAGGGATAAAGACGATGACGAGGTATGAAGAATTCAGGTGTTCCTGAGTTCCTCAGGGATCTGGAACGCCCCGGTCTCATGGCGGTAGAAGGCCGCCGTGATTTCAGCGCCCAACAGAAAGATTGCACAACTGTAATACAGAAAAATCAGTGCCGCGATCAAACTGCTGAGTGAGCCATACATGATTCCAAACGTGAGGGTGTGGCTCAGGTAGATCGCGAAGATTCGTTTCGCGACCCACCATAGCGAGGTGGACACGAAAGCTCCTAGCAAAGCATGTCTGAATCCAACGTGGCATCTCGGCATGTGCTGGAGAATCATGGTGACTGCCAAAAGTCCCAGGAGTGGGGTCAGCACCGGCAGAAGCATTGCCCTGGGGAGGCCCAGCAGGTTGCCAAGAAAGCTGCCGGTGAGCAAGGCCATGAAGATGGCGAGCACCAACACCGCGCCCACCATCAGGACGGTCCGGCGCACAAGGTGGAAGCGCCGTGTTTGGTGCTGCTTGCGACGGCGGATGCCAAATACGTGGGCCAAACTCGTGTCCAGCTGGCTTACGCACCAATACCCACCCGCCATCAGGACCACCCATGAAACACCCAGGCCCCCAATCTTTTGGCTGCTTTGGATGGTGTCCCGCAGGAACTCCGTGGGGAGGTATGGGAACAGGTTGAAGAGCACCATTACCAGGGCTTTGCCGTGAGCTTTGGAACCCAGCAAGAGTCCTAAGAGTTTAAATAAAAGAGTGAACATGGGTACGAGGCTGACGATCAACCAAAACGACAAGCTGGCGGCATAGCTGAAGCAGTCATCGTGGTCGTATTTCTTTCCCACTTCCCAGGCAAACTGCCCCACCTGGCCAATGCGGGGGAATCTCCGGGCAAGGAGCCGCCACAAGGCTTCAGCCCGCTTGGGAATCCACAGGCGCAGGTCTTCGGTCCAAATGCGCTGAACTTCCCACACGGCTTAAAAACGGACGGGGTGCCTGGGCAATAGGTACATGACCCACGCCAGCACCAAGCCGATCCCCACCAATCCGCCCAGATGTTTCAAAATGCTCAGCCGTGTTCGCTCAGGTCGGGTCGTCGGCGTGATCATTCCCAGCACCACGGAAATGCCGAGGCCCATGAGGAAGAAATGAATGACATGGCTGGATAGAAAACGCATGGTTCCAGGCTACCAGCTATTGCGGTACCGTCGGGGGCGCTTGGGTTGGGCTTGGGGGCTCCGGCGAATTCTGAAGCTTCGATGCTTCGGCCTGGGTTTGGGGAGTAGTGCCCTCTCTCGGCATAGGCATTCGCAACAAGGCCAGCTGAATCACCTCGTCCATGTGGTTCACCAGATGGATGCTCAACTGCTCGCGGACCTCGGCGGGGATCTCTTCCAGGTGCCGCGCATTTTCCGCCGGGATGAGGACGGCTTTGCGGCCCAGGCGGTGGGCGGCCAGAAGTTTTTCTTTCAGACCGCCGATGGGGAGCACCCGACCCCGCAGGGTCAGTTCGCCGGTCATGGCGATGTCCGACCGCACAGGGATGCCCGTCAACGCCGAGATCAGCGCCGTGGCCAAGGAAATGCCCGCGCTCGGGCCATCCTTTGGAATGGCGCCTTCGGGCACATGGACATGGAGATCCACGGTGTCCAGGAAATCTTTCTTCAGGCCCAGCCGTTCTGCTCGGGCCCGCACGAAACTGAGGGCCAGGTTCGCGCTCTCCTGCATCACTTCGCCCAGCTTGCCCGTGAGTTTCAGGTTGCCTTTGCCAGGCAACACAGCGGCTTCGATGGTGAGCAGGTCGCCGCCAGTGGGGGTCCATGCCAAGCCGTTCACGATGCCAGGAAGGGCCTGGTCGTCTGGGCGATGCTCAGTGATCTTTTCAGGCCCAAGGAGGCTTGGGATCCGCGCGGCAGTGATGCTGGGATCAAATACTTCACCCGCTTGTTCTTTCATTTTTTCGGGCTGAAGACTATGGCGCGCCAGCTTGCGCAACACACTCACCAGTTCCCGCTCCAGCTGACGCACACCAGCTTCGCGGGTATAGCCCTGGATCAGTTTCTCGATGGCGGAGTCTTCAAACACGATGCCCATATCCTGCATTCCATTGCGCTCGACAGCTTTTGGAATCAAATGTCCCTTGGCGATGGCAAGCTTTTCCCGCGTGGTGTATCCGGCCAAATCAATGACCTCCAAGCGGTCATCCAGCGGTTCTGGGATGTTGTGCCTCACGTTGGCGGTGGCGATGAAAAGCACTTGGCTTAGGTCGTAGCCGAGATCCAAGTAATGATCTTGGAAAGCGGCATTCTGTTCCGGATCCAGGACTTCCAGCAATGCGCTGCTGGGGTCACCGCGGTAATCGCTGCCCATCTTGTCAATTTCGTCCAGCAACATGAGGGGATTGCGGACGCCAGCCTTTTTCATCAGCGAGACGATGCGCCCTGGCATGGAACCGATGTAGGTGCGGCGATGGCCGCGGATTTCCGCTTCGTCGCGGATGCCGCCAAGCGAAAAACGCACGAAGGGCCGGTTCAAGGCCCTCGCGATGCTGCGGGCCAGGCTGGTCTTGCCCACTCCGGGCGGACCCACCAGGCAAAGGATGGGACCCCGCATGGGCAATGGTTCAGGTGGTTCTTGCCCAGGTATAGCTTCCGGCTGCCGTTCCCGCAATTTGCGCATGACGGCAAGATGCTCCAGGATACGGGCCTTCACTTTTTCCAACCCCGCGTGGTCCTGATCCAACACGGTTTCGGCTTCATCCAGATCCAGACGCTCGTCAGCCAGCTTCTTCCAGGGCAGGGCCAACAGCCAATCTATATAGGTACGGCTCACCGTGGCTTCGGCGCTCTGGGGTGGCATGGCCTCCATGCGGTCAAGTTCTTCGAGGGCCTTTTTCTCAGCCTCATCGGCCATGCCTGCGGTGAGGATCTGCTCCCTCAGTTTTTTGGTCTCATTTTTTTCGTCGGGCTTGCCCAGCTCCTGCTGGATGACCCGCATTTTTTCGTTCAGTACATATTGTTTGTGATCCTGGTCCAGCCGTGCCCGGGTTTTCTCATCCACTTCGCGTTCCACCTTGAATCTCGCCGCGTCAATCTCCAACAGTTTTTGCACCGCATCCAACCGGGGTTCGATCTCCAGGGCTTCAAGAATGGGTTGCTTTTCTTTGACCTCCGCCGGAATCAGAGCGGCCACGGTGTCTATGGCTTTGCCCAAGGGCAGTTCGCGGATCTGATCCATGCTGAGCAACCTGGAGGCATCCGGATTGCGCCCCAGAAAGACTTCCACGTTGCGTCGGAAGGGTTTCAACAGGGTCGCTTCACTGGACACCGAAGGCGGCTCCTGGAGGATGGTCACATCCGCCTGGATGGCTTCCGTATCGGTAATGAAGTGCTCCAACCTGACGCGGGCTACACCCTTTACTCCGACCTTGAAGTAGTCCTTGGGCAGCGCGATCAGGGACTCGACCAGTGCCAGTGTGCCGATCTGGAAGAGATCCTCGGTTTGCGGTTCTTCGATCTTGGGATCTTTCTGGGTCAACAAAACCAGATGGTCCCCAGCCTTGATGGAGGATTCCAGCGTTTTCACCGACGACCTTCGACCCACCACGAAGGGCACCCGCGCGTTTGGAAACAACACCATGTCCCGGATGGGGATGGCCGGCAAGGTAAGGCGAGTTTCAGACAAGGTCACTTGAACTCCTGCACCCGAACCCTTTTTATCCCGCGGCGGAAATAGGAAGGCTTGGAATCTTCAGGATCTCTTCGACCCTCTGCCGTGTGATGCGCAAGGCTTCGCGGGTTTCACGATCTTCACTGGGCAATTCGTACATGGGCTCGATGAGGATCTGTTCCATCAAATTACGCAGGCCCCGGGCACCCAGCTTGCGCGTCATGGCCTGATCAGCGATGGCTTGCAACGCGCCATCCTCGAACGTGAGATCCACGTCATCCATGTCGAACAAGCGAATGTACTGTTTGGTAAGGGAGTTCTTGGGTTCCGTGAGGATGCGCATGAGCGCCACCTGATCCAGGGAATCCAAGGCCGCTACCACCGGCATGCGCCCGACGAGTTCCGGAATGAGGCCGTACTTGATGATGTCTTCGGGCTCCACCAGCTTCAGCAGGTTTTCACCGTTTTCTTTTGACTTCACTGCGGCACCAAACCCCACGGCCTTGGCATGGACCCGCTGCCTGATCAAGTCCTCGATGCCGATGAAGGCACCCCCACAAATGAACAGGATGTTACTGGTGTCCAACTGGATGAATTCCTGGTGCGGATGCTTGCGGCCACCCTGAGGCGGCACATTGGCCACGGTGCCTTCCACCAGCTTGAGCAGTGCCTGCTGAACGCCTTCACCACTCACATCGCGGGTGATGCTCGGGTTTTCGCTCTTGCGCCCGATCTTATCAATCTCATCAATGAAAACGATGCCTTTTTGGGCGCGGTCCACATCATAATTCGCAGCCTGGAGTAGCTTGGTCAGAATGTTTTCGACATCTTCCCCCACGTAACCTGCCTCGGTCAGGGTGGTCGCGTCCGCCATGGCCAAGGGAACATCCAGTACCCGGGCCAGCGTCTGTGCCAACAACGTTTTGCCGGTTCCAGTTGGGCCGAGCAGCAGGATGTTGCTCTTGGCAAGTTCCACTTCGTCTTTCATGGATACGGGACGTTTGGCCACCAGGATGCGTTTGTAGTGGTTGTAGACAGCAACAGCCAGGCGCTTTTTGGCCTGGTCCTGACCAATGACGTAGTCATTCAGGTAACCCATGATTTCCTTGGGTCGGGCAAGGCGCGTTTCTACTCGGCCAGTGGCACGCCCTTGACGGCTCATGCGCATTTGCAACTGGCCCGCGTCTACGCACTCGTTGCAGATGAAGGCAAAACCCAACGGCTCTGGCCCCGCAAGCAATTGCTCCACCTCGGCGGCGGCCTTGCCGCAAAAGGAGCAGTGCTGATCCTTCTTGATTTTATTCATGGGGGCCTCCCCGGGATGACACACTACTACTCAAACCTTGGTGTGTCGCGTGCAGATTCTCTTTCATTCAATTCTCATTGGTTGTCTGTGATCACTTTTTCTTGTGATTGGCCAGTTGATGAATGGTTAAAAGGGCTAGAACCTCATAACGCTTGGTGCCCGCAGGAATGCGCACCTTGACCTCGGCACCTTGTTCCATGCCTACCAAAGCGAGACCGATGGGCGAATTGATGCTGAGCTGATCTTTACTAGTGCCTAATTCTTCGGGCAAGACCAGGTGGTAGGTGACTTCCAGATCTGTGTCCAAATCCAGCAGTGTCACCTTCGAGCCATAAGCCGCGCGGTCTTTGGGAAGGCGGGTGATGTCCAAGGTGGCCACCTCGGCGATGCGCTTTTCCATGGACACGACTTTGGACTGGTACATATCGCGCTTGGCCAGGGCTTGTTCATATTCTGCGTTTTCAGAAAGATCCCCTTGACTGGCCGCGCTTGCTATTTCTTTGGGGATATCCACGAGCAGGGCCTGTTTCAAATTTCTCAGGTCGGTTTCCAGCTTGGCTAAGACATGCTTGGGCATTAGGTTATGTCCAAAAAAAAGGGCGCTGACCGGGATGGGTCAGGCCTGGGTTGGAAATGCGGCGGAATAGGATTCTATCCACTCCGGGGGAGGAGCGGGGTGTTCGTCCTGGGGCTGGGTTTTGAAGCGGCGGTGCATCCAGAACCACCAGCGAGGGTCCTTCCGGACCTGATCCTCGATTCGGCGGGTCATGAGCTGGGTGGCAGTCCAGATATCGCGCTCCAAATCCCCTGACCGCGGGGCATGGAAGGCCGGTTCGAAACGTACAGTGATGGTGCCATCGGGCTCGGGCCAACTGAAGACCGGAAGAATGGGCAGGTCGAATTTTACGGCCAACGTTCCAGCTGTGAGAAAGGTGGAAGCCCAGCGGCCCATGAATTGCACGAAGGAACCCATGCCAAGGGCATCCTGATCCATGAGAAAGCCAACGCCCAGGCCAGCTTTCAAGGCCTTCAGGGAACCCCGAACGCCGCCATCTTTGGGAATGACAGTGTTCCCAAACCGTGTGCGAAGTCCAGTAAGAATAGGCTCCAGCAGCGGATTGTCGAGTTCTCTCGCGATCACCGCCAAACCCCGTCCATGGCGGCTTTGAGCCAACGCGATGGCCTCCCAGTTGCCGTAATGCCCCGTAAGTTGAATGAAACCTTTCCCTTCGGCGGAAGCGGCATCAAAGTGCTCAAGCCCCTCTACGCGCACGAGCGTATCCAGTTCTGAGGCTTCGGCGTGCATCATGGGGATGCTCGAAAAAAGCAGCCCCCCGAAATGGCGGAAGGATTCCCGGGCCACCTCCTGGACTTGTGGTTCCGTAAGGCCCAGATTCGCGGCTCGGATGTTTTCCAACGCAACGTTTCGATGGCGCCGGTCCAAATGAAACGCAAAAATTCCCATTCCCCGGCCAAGCGTCTGCACCGTGGAGTTCGGAAATGCTGAGAGCAGGCGGTCCAAGGCCTTGAAGAGCCGAAACTCAACGCGATGGCGGAAGGTGGGTTGGGATGGGTTTGGCATAAAAAAGGGCGCCTCGGGGAGCCGAGGCGCGTAAAGGTAAGTCTACCCAGGAAAAGCAGAAGGCGGAAGGCTATTGAACCCGGCTCAGGGGCATCGTCATGCACCGCGGGCCACCACGGGCCCTGCTCAGTTCGCCGCTTTTCAACATGATCATGTATTTATTGCCATCCAACAGGTTGATGCTTGGGTCGGGGATCAGTTCCTGCGCCGTCAACACGCGATAGCCGTTGTTGGAGAGTTGTTCGGCGGTGGCCATGTTGCGGCTGTAACTTACAATGGCACCTGGCGCCAACGCAAAGGCATTGGCGCCATCAGTCCACTGCTCCCGCTGCTGCATGATGTAGTCGTTGCCACCGCAAAAAATAGGCTTCAGCTCAATACCGACTTCTTTCAGAACCGTCAAAAGATTGGGCCGGGTAGTGAATCTCAGCTCTTCATGGCGCAAATCAATCTTCACGACGTTCAACAGCTCACGGGATCCGTCGGTGAAGTAGGGCGGATACACCAGGCATTCGCCATGGTTGATGTGGGTGAAAATAGTGTCCAGGTGCATGGCACTTCGTTTATTGGGCATGAGCACCATCAAAAGGTGTTCAAAACTGTTCCCGGCCTCTTGGTGGTGGGCCCGCAAGCTCTCGGCGAGGTGGTGGATGGCATCCGTGGAACTGCGCTCCGAACACCCCACCGCCAGGACCTTATCCGAAAGCACCAGAATGTCCCCGCCTTCCAGGCTCATGGGCATCTTGATTTCTCCGCGCAGGAGGGGGGTCACCTGATCGAACCATTTGTCGTGTTCCGTGAGATGCCGCAACCGGGGATGGTGCCTGAAAATGTAACTGAGGATCAAGGGCTCGCGCTCCCGGGCGATGGTGGCCATGGCGTTGACGCTGTAGCCGTCGCCCACGACTGAAGTTGGATCTCGCATGAACAGCAGGTTCGGGATGGGGCGCAGGCGGTACTCGAATTCGCGCATCCAGTGCATGTGGTGAGCCATATCAGGCCAGGGAATGCCCGTGATTACGCTCGCGCCAAGGTCACTGGCGCTAAAGGTCTTTAGCAAAGTGCAGGTTGCTTCAGGCAGATCCACCAGGTGCTGAAGATCATCAATGAACGCCAAACGCACAGATTCATCGGCCAAGGCTTCCTGGAAAAGGTCCTGCACATCCAGCACCTCCTCGGCCACTCGGGCCAACACTTGGCGGAACTCGTCATGTTCGGCCCGGGCGTGGTCGCCAAAAAGGATGTCATCAAAAAGCAGTTTTTCCATCATGGCGGGCACCATGAGATCCACTTCTGGTCCAGGGCGATGGACCACTACCTGCCGCAGGCGATGGATCTCGGAAAAAATGGAGAGTTGGATGGGTTGCATAGGTTGCCAAGCACCTTCAAGGGTGCCTCAGAGCCTAGCACAGGGGCCACGGGAGGGGCCCTTGTGACGGTCGCCACTTCCCCCCGAATTTGGCTGGGTATTCGGCTACCATTGCTGGGTCCAGAGTGTGCCAGGACTGCCACCATCGTGCGTGTCGGCAATCTCTGGACGCATGAGGAGCGTTATGTCTCAGACACCCCGACGGGTCATCATCCTGGGGGCCGCAGGTCGCGACTTCCACAACTTCAACACGGTCTATCGCGACAACCCCGCCTATCAAGTGGTGGCCTTCACGGCGGCCCAGATTCCCGACATCGCCGGGCGCAAATACCCGGCCGTGTTGGCCGGAAAGCTCTATCCAAGCGGAATCCCCATCTTCGACGAGAGCGAACTGGCAGAGGTGATCCAGCGAGAGAAGCCCGATGTCGCGGTGTTCTCTTACTCGGACGTCACCTACAACACCATCGGCCATCTGGCCGCCCTTTGCATCGCCCATAACGTGGATTTCGAACTGCTGGGCGCCGATAAGACCATGATCAAAAGCTCCAAGCCCGTCATTGCCATCACTGCCGTCCGTACCGGCGCCGGCAAGAGCCAGACCACGCGCTACATCAGCAACATTTTGAAAACAATGGGCAAGAAGGTCGTCGCCATCCGCCATCCCATGCCCTACGGCGACTTGGCCATCCAAGCCTGCCAACGCTTCGCGGATTACTCGGACCTGGACAAGCACAAGTGCACCATCGAGGAACGGGAAGAATACGAGCCCCACATTGATAACGGCTTCATCATCTATTCCGGCGTGGATTATGAGCAGATCATCCGCTCCGCCGAAGCCGAAGCCGACGTGATCCTGTGGGACGGCGGCAATAACGATCTGCCTTTCTATGCCAGCGACCTGCACATCTGTGTGGCCGATCCTCATCGTGCAGGCCACGAGCTGCTGTACCACCCCGGCGAAGCGAATTTCCGCATGGCAGGTGTCATCGTGATCAACAAATGCGACACCGCGACCGAAGAGAACATGGCTTCCATCGAAGCCAACGCAGCCAAATTCAACCCCAAGGCGGTCGTGATCCGCGCCAACAGCCCTGTCACCTGCGAAAAGCCAGAACTGGTGAAGGGCAAGAAGGTCCTCGTCATCGAGGACGGACCGACCCTCACACACGGTTCCATGAGCTTCGGCGCGGGTGTCGTGGCCGCGAAGAACGCAGGCGCAGCGGAGATCGTTGATCCCTTCCCCTATGCCGTGGCCTCCATTGCCGCCACCTACAACAAGTACCCCAACGCCAAGGGCATCCTGCCCGCCATGGGCTACGGCGACGCGCAGATTCGTGATCTGGAAGCCACCATCGAAGCGACCCCCTGCGATGTGGTGATCAGTGCTACACCCATTGACATCACTCGCGTGCTGAAGGTGAACAAGCCCATGGTGCGGGCGACCTACGAGTTGGCCGAAGTGAAGCCCGGCCAGCTCGAAGCGACCGTACGTAAAGCCTTGAAAGGCTTAGCATAAATCGCGTTCGGTAGGATTTGCAGCCTTTGATATTGAGTCTTCATACTCTTAATACATTGCGGCTTCAGGGCCCTCGGGATAACCTGGAATTTCCACCTGACTCAACGGGGCGACGCCCCATTCAAGGAGATAAAAATGACCGCATTCGTCACCCAGCCAGCCCCCGATTTCAAGGCTGACGCCCTCGTCAACGGCGAGTTCAAGACCATTTCTCTGTCCGAATACAAGGGCAAAAACGTCGTGCTGTTTTTCTACCCTCTCGATTTCACTTTCGTGTGCCCCACAGAAATCCTGGCCTTCTCGGATGCCATCAAGGAATTCGAAACCCGCGATACTCAAGTGATCGGCGTCAGTGTTGACAGCAAATTCAGTCACTTCGCTTGGGCCCAGATGGACCGCAAGGAAGGCGGCATCAAGGGCATCACCTTCCCGCTGGTGGCTGATCTCAACAAGACCATCGCCGCGGATTATGGCGTGCTGCTGCCCATCGGCATCGCCCTGCGCGGCCTCTTCATCATCAACAAGGAAGGCGTGCTGAAGCACATCACCGTCAATCACAACGACCTGGGCCGCAATGTGGAAGAGGTTCTGCGCTTAGTGGACGCCGTGGACTTTAGCGAAGAGCACGGGGAAGTCTGCCCTGCCAACTGGCACAAGGGTGAGAAGGCCATGAAAGCCAGCTCAGCTGGTCTCAAGGCCTATGTAGCTTCAAAGTAAACAACTTGAAAATAAACCCGAAGAGGCGCTCAGAAGGGCGCCTTTTTTCTTGAATTCGCCCATTTAATCAATGGAGATCGCATGAAAGTCATTCTCTATGGCACCACGGGCATGGTCGGCCAAGGCGTGCTGCGGGAATGCCTGCGCGATGAAGGCGTGGAGCAGGTCCTCTCGGTCGGCCGTAGTGCGATGGGGCTGTTACATCCCAAGCTCAGGGACCTTGTTTTGCCGGATCTCTCCACCTACATTGGCCATGAAGAAGAACTCATAGGCTATGACGCCTGTTTCTTCTGCCTTGGAATTTCTGCAGCAGGCATGACGGAGGCGGACTACACCAAGGTTACTTACGACTTCACATTGGCTGCTGCGGAAACCCTGGTGAAACTGAATCCGGGAATGACGTTCATCTATGTCTCCGGTGCGGGTACGGACCGCACCGAAAAAGGACGGATCATGTGGGCACGGGTGAAGGGCAGGACCGAAAACGAACTGCAGCGCCTGCCATTCAAAGCGGTGTATCTGTTCCGTCCCGCGGGCATCCGGCCACTTCACAAAATCAGATCAAAGACCCGTGCGTACCGTATCTTTTACTCGCTGGCCTGGCCCTTTCTTCCACTGCTTACGAGCGCTTTCCCCGCCTTCATGACGACGACGGAGCGAATCGGTCGTGCCATGCTGAAGGTTGCCCGAGTGGGCGCACCAGCGGCTGTGCTGGAGAGCCGGGACATCAACAATCTTGGAATCTAGAAATTCAGACGGTCAGGCCTGCGAGGGATCGCACCGAACTCTTGGTGCACTAATTTCGCGGCACCCTGCCCCAGGATCCTTTCCTTGTGACTGACAGCCGGGAACTTCTCCAAAGTCATGCAAGGGGCGGGACAATACACTCATGAGCTTCGCCCATCTGCACCTGCATACCGAGTACTCCCTGCTGGATGGGCTCACGCGCATACCTGATCTCGTGAAGAAATGCCAGGCTTCGGGAATGCCAGCGGTGGCGGTGACGGATCACGGCAACATGTTCGGCATGATGCGGCTCTTTGATGCCTGCGAAAAAACCGCGGACAAGGACGGCAACTGGGCGGTGAAACCCATCCTGGGGAGTGAGGTCTACGTGGCCCCTCGTACCCGCTTTGACCGGAAGCTGGACGCCAAAAAT
>JANYBM010000006.1 GCA_025361125.1 Holophagaceae bacterium
TCACACGGAGGAGATAACTCATGCTTGGCACACCCATTTCCCAGGCTGAAATCACTCATATTTCAAAGCACGGATTCTGGCTATTGCTTGGCGACGAAGAATTGTTTTTACCGTTCGTCGATTTTCCGTGGTTTCGAGGTGTAACGATCGAACAGCTATGCGAAGTCGAGCAGCCAGCCGAAAACCATCTTTTTTGGCCATCGCTGGACATTGACTTGGCAGTTGAATCTATACGCAACCCCTCTGCTTTTCCATTATTGGCCTCGCCAACCACGCCCACTATTTTGGCCAAGCGGAATAGTCCGCCTTCAGTGGGCGACATGTAGCCCCGATTCCACAGATTTCGGTATGAAAAGGCCGCCGAAGGGCGGTCTTTCCCGTCTTGATCCGTTACCCTGGATGGATGCCCAAAGAAGCGCCAGAACTCCCCAAACTCCCCCTGCCCCTTCGCAAGCAAAAGGCACTTCAGGCTTCCTGGAAGCCTTTGCTCTGCAATTGGCTGGTGCCGGGCTCAGGCTATTGGATGATCGGCGAGAAGGGCCGCGCGAAGGTGCTTTTCGGCATCACGGTGCTCTTCTGCCTGCTCGCATGGATGCAGCTCTCAGCTGGCGCAGGAAATGGCATTCCCGGCGGAGTTTTCGTCCCCAAAACAGAACCTTTTGAATGGATGCCAACCTTGGGCGCGGGCGCAACCTTGGGCATTGGACCGCTCTACGGCCTGTTCGCCTGGGCGTTCGGTGGCCAAGGCACCGAGCCGATCCGCAACCTCACCCAGGAATACGGCGCCAGCTATGTGATGATCGCCGGACTGCTGAACTGGCTCTGCTGTTTCGATATTTTCGATCGCGCCACCGGGCGCTGGGTTTGGCGATTGCCCAGGGACGAGCAGGAAGCCCTTGCGGTCAAAACAGCGGGGAGCGCTGACAATGGAAGCAACGCGAATCCCAGCGAATAGACAGACCTAATCGGAGATATTTGGAGTAACCCATGCGATCAATTAATTTCACTGGATTCGCTGGTGTATCCCATTCTCTACCGCCCTGTGAAATTCCACGGGAGCCACCAAATCCCTGGCGCCACCCCGCAACATGCTGGATGGTCCATTCGTGGAGGAGGCTTCTGGCCTCACTGGCCCTGATATCGCTGATAACAGCTTGTGGCGGAGGAGGCGGTGGGGGCACCCCCCCTCCGCCTCCTCCGTCTTTACCCAGCATCTCCAGCTTCACAGCGAGTTCAACCCGTTTCTTCGTGAGCCAGGGAACCACACTCACAGCGGTCTTTGCCAACGGTACGGGTGTCGTGAACCCCGGCAACCTGGCTGTGACTAGCGGTGTATCTTTTTCCGTAAAGCCCGGAATGGCGACACACTACACACTCACCGTAAATGCCGCGGTCGGAACCAGTGTGAGCGCCGACCTGGTGGTTTATCCCGGGAAAGACATGGTGGCGGGAGTGGCCTGTCGAAACCCCCATCCCAGCCGAATGGGCCCGGCACGGTCCGGGGCTTCTCCCGATGAATGCTGACCGCCATGCCAAAGCCCCAACTGCTGTGATTGCCAAAGAAAATCTCCGCACCTTCCTTCAAGCAGACCACCTTCGGCACGCCGATTAAGTTCAACGTTATTCGCTTTCCAGATCCCGCTTCTGCGAATCCACTTTCAAGCTGCGACCGCTATTCAATACGACACTGATGGAGCTGGCCATCATGGCAGCCGCCGCGAGGATGGGATGGACATATCCGGCCAGGGCCAGGGGGATCAACACGGTGTTGTAACCCAGTGCCCAGCCCAGGTTCTGACGGATCCGATGCAGGCTCAGTCGCGAGAGTTTCAGGAAGACCGGCAGGCGGCGGAGATCCCGATGCACCAGTACCAGGCCCGCGCTTTCCAGAGCCACAGAAGCGCCGCTGCCCATGGCGATGCCGAGATCCGCCTGGGATAGCGCCACCGCATCGTTGATGCCATCGCCCACCATGGCCACGGGACCGACGCTGGCCTGGATCCCCGCGAGCCGCTCCGCTTTTTCAGATGGCAAGGCGCCGCCAATCACGCACTCCTGGGCGATGCCTACGTGGGCGGCCACCTCGAGGCAGGCCTCCAGGCGATCGCCACTGAGCAGCCAACATTCAATGCCCATTCGCTGCAAGGAACGGATGCTGGCGGCGGCCTCCACCCGCACGGTATCTCCCAGGCCCCAAAGCGCCACCGCGCGATCTCCTACCGCGAACATGACGAGGGAACCCCGCAGCCCGTTCCCCTTCCACCAGGATTCAGGCGCCAATATACCTTGCTCCCGCAACCACGCGGGCCTGCCAATAAGCAGGCGTTGGTCCTTGAAGCGACCGCTGACCCCGAGGCCTGGACGCACTTCACGGTTCCATACATCAGGAAGCCGCTCGCCTAAAACCTGAGCCCGCGTGGCGCCTTCACGAAAGATGCGTTCCGCCAGCGGATGCGTAGAAATCTCCTCCAACGCCGCAGCTAACAGCAGCGCTTTGTCTTCGGTCATGCCATCCAGATGGGAGCCCGTGAAGTCCAATCGCCCGGTGGTTAGCGTACCTGTTTTATCGAAGACAAAAGCCTTCAGCTTTGGCCCCTGTTCCAGCACCTCGCCACTGCGCAACAGCAGTCCCCGCTTGGCACATTCCGTGACCGCGCTGACCAGTACCATAGGTGTGGCGATGCCCAGGGCGCATGGGCAGGCCACCACCAGCACGGCGATGCCGGCCATCAGTGATTGCACGAGCGGCGCGTGGTGGGCATAGGCCAGGAGGCCCCCAAGGAGCGCCAGGGCGATGACGACAGGCATGAAGACCGCCGCGATGCGATCCGCCAGCAATTGGATCGGAGGTTTCGCGGCCAAGGTCTGGCGAACGCGCTGCACCACTTGCGCCAAGCGCGTATCGGAGCCCACGGCTTGGGCTTCCAGTTCCAGGGTCCCTGCATTGAGCAGCGTGCCTGCCAGCACCGTGCTACCCGAGCTCACCTCCACCGCCTTGGGCTCGCCCGTGAGACTGGAGGTATCCACCCAGCCACTTCCCCCGATGACTCTGCCATCCACGGGAATGCGCTCCCCCAACTTCACCCGCAGGCGATCGCCCACCTTCACCTGGTCCAGGGGTACTTCCTGAAAGGCGGAACCGTCCCATTTTTCGGTGCCCTTGGAAGAGAGCTGCAGCAGGCCATGGACAGCTGCCCGGGCCTTGCGTCTGGACCCGCCCTCGATAGCACGGCCGACGACCAGAAGGCTCACCAACATCGAAGCCGTATCAAAATAGACATGGTGTGTGTGCAGCACCAGGGCCGCGTAAAGGCTCACGAGAAAAGCCATCACCGCGCCGAAACCCACCAGGGAATCGGTATTGGGCGCGCCGAGACGGATGCGCCGCCAGCCATTCGTGATAATGGGCCAACCACAGTAGAGCAGCACCGGCATCGCGGCCAGCCCCGTGGTCCAGGTGAAAGTGTCCCGGACGATCATCGGCATCGGATTCTTGTCGTAGACGCGTGATTGGAAGACGAGCTCCGAGATCCATTCGATGCCCTGATCGTGCGCGAAGGTGGCATACATGACCATGGCGTTCATCATGGCGTTGGCACCCAGAACGATGGCAAGTACCAGCCGCAGCGAATGATGGATGCCCTGGGATTCGTCTCCTTCATCCAGTGGTCCCGCCAATTCGCGCGATGGAAAACCAAGCTTGGTGATATGTCTGACGACTTCATCCTTGCTCACGAAGCTTGGCGCGTAGAGCACTTGAGCCACTTCGGAGATGGGCTCCACTACAGCCTTTACGACGCCTCGTTGGGATTGCATGATGCCTTCGATAAGCGGTGCACAGGAACCGCAGGCGATGCCTTCCACCTTCAACCAAAGTTCCAGATATGGCCCCGGTGGCAATTCGGATTCAGCCGCCGCGCCCTTGAAACGCGGCCCCTGCCGCATGGCTTCTTCCACGCCCAGGATGCCGAATACCGTGGCGCAGCCAGGGCAACAGAACTCGTACTCGCCTCCGTGGAGGAATCGCTTGGTGCGACCCTCCGCGATGGGGCTCAGGCAGAGATCGCAGTGGGATTTCATGCGCGCACTCTTGGGCTAACTTTCACTCTTCAAAGATTTCGCCAGCAATTGGGCCCGGATGAAGGCATCAATGTCGCCGTCCAAAACCTTTTGGGTCTGGCTGGTTTCCTCGTTGGTGCGGTGGTCCTTCACCATCTGGTAGGGCTGCAGCACGTAGCTTCGAATCTGCGAACCCCAGGCCACATCAGACTTCTCGCCTGATGCCGCGGCCACCTTGTCCAGGAACTTCCGCTGTTCCAATTCGTAGAGCCGCCCTTGCAATACTTTCAGCGCCGTCGCGCGATTCTTGATCTGGCTGCGTTCGTTCTGGCAAGAAACGACGATGCCCGTGGGCAGGTGGGTGAAGCGAACGGCGGATTCCGTGCGGTTCACGTGTTGGCCCCCGGCGCCAGATGCACGGAACACATCAATTTTCAGATCCTTATCTGGGATATCCACGTTGATGGTGTCATCCAGTTCTGGGCTCACGTAGACTGCGGCGAAACTGGTGTGGCGGCGCTTGGCGGCGTCGAAGGGGCTGATGCGCACCAGCCGGTGGACCCCCGCCTCGGCTCGCAGATAGCCATAGGAAAAAGGCATGGTGACCAGGAAGGTGGCGCCCTTGATGCCAGCCTCTTCGCCATCCTGGTAGTCGAGCATTTCAGTCGGCCAGCCTTTTCTTTCACAGAATCTCAGGTACATGCGCAGCAGCATGGCGGCCCAATCCTGGCTCTCGGTGCCACCCGCTCCTGGCGCGATGGCGACGATGGCGTTGTTGCTGTCCAATTGGCCGCTGAGCATCATGCGCAGCTCGGCATCCTCAATGCTCTTCCGCAAAGAACTTTCCAGGTTTTCGGCTTCACCGAGCATTTCTGAATCATCCCGGCTCAATTCCAGAGCCGTGTCCAGATCCTCGATCCCAGCGTTCAGTTTTTTCGCCAGCGCGATGTCATCGCCCAGGACCCCGCGTTTTTTCAGCAGTGGCTTGGCGGCTTCGGGATCATCCCAGAATCCAGGCGCAGCGGTCTTTTCTTCGATCTGCTCCAGTTCCAAGGCCTTGCGCTCAGGATCAAGATGCGCCGCCAATTGGCGTACTCGAGGCTCTAGTTCATTCTTGGCCCTGATAAGGGTTTCAAAGTCCATTCGGCATCCTGGGGCAATACATGCGAGGTAAGGGCAACCCTTCATTCTACTTGGCTCGGCCAGTCCTGTCTGGCGCGGTATTCTAAGGTGAGATGGCCGAATCTCTCACCGTACTGCCCAGCGATCTGGAACCCTCGGGAAGGGGTTCCTTCAAGGGTCATGCTTCCTTGAACCTGGCCTTTGCGCGCTGGGAGCATCCGGAGCCCAAGGGCCGCGTGGTGATCTCCCATGGGTATGGAGAGCATGGGGAGCGCTATCGGCACACCGCCAAATGGCTGCACTCCCTGGGCTGGTCCGTTTCAAGCATGGACTATGCTGGGTTTGGCAGGTCCGAAGGCGTGCGTGGTGACGCCACCGGGATCCGACCTTTCGCCGATGATTTCGCGCTTTTCCTGAACCAGGAACGCCTGCACGATGCAACTCGCACGGGTGCCCATCCACGCATGATTGAAGGGGTTCCAGTACTCGCACCGCCAGTTCTGCCCCAAATCGTCCTGGGTCACAGCTTTGGCGGATTGGTGGCCATCCTGGTCTGTCTTTGGCATCCCGACACGATGGATGGGCTTATCCTGAGCAGCCCGGCCGTCAGCCTTCGCCCACTTGCCGGGCTGATGAAACTGGTGAGTTCGATATTTTTCCGCTTGGCTCCCCATCGTTCCATTGATCTTCCTGGCAATAAGAACCTGGTTTGTTCAGATCCCTTGCTAGTACAGCGTTACTGGGCGGATCCATATTGCCATCGGCGGGTGACAGCGTCGTTTCCAGTCGCCATCCAGGAGGGCCGGGAAGAGTTGCTGGCCTTCGCAGCGGAACTTGATCGCCCCATGCTGCTGCTCCAGGCCGGAACAGACACCGTGGTGGATCCTGATGGCGCTGAAGCGATCTGGTCTGCCATCAAGCCAGGACTTTTGGAGCGCCATAGGCTGAATGGCTTCTATCATGAGATCTTCCATGATATTCATCGGGCCGAGGCCCAAGCCTTGGTAGAACCATGGTTGGAAACCCGTTATCGAACCTGGGAAGCGACTGGCGCACTCATGGAAGCCGAGCCTGGTTCGATCCGCCCAGCCCTCGCTGTATAAGTTTTATGTCCACCATTCTGTCTCCAGGAAACCCATGAACCGAACTCTTAGCACTACCTTGACGCTGTCCCTACTGATGGGCGTGGGCCTTGGCTGCCGCAAGCCCAAGGTCATAGACAAAATCCACGGCCAGACCGCGCCCGAATTATTGGCGAAGGGCGAATCCCTGATGCGCAAGGGCAAATGGGAACAGGGTCGTGCCGACCTGAGGCTCATTGAGGAGTATCTGCCCGCCACGCCAGAATTCCCCAAGGCAAAGCTCCTGCTGGCGGACAGTTATTTCTTCGGATCCACCAACAACTACCCCGAAGCTCAGGTGGAATATCAGAGCTTCCTGAACTATTTCCCGCGCAGCGAAAAACGCGACTACGCCCTCTATCACATTGGCCTCTGCCATTACGCTTCCATTGAATCCGCGGATCGCGATCAAGCAGAAACGAAAAAAGCCTTGGAGACTTTCCAACAACTCCTGAAAGAAAGCCCTGGTTCCACCTATTCCGAACAGGCCAAAAGCAAAGTCACCCAATGCTGGAGGCGCATCGCCGAACACGAATTATTGGTGGGCGTCTTCTACGTGAATACCTACAACTATCCAGCCGCTGAAAGCCGCCTCAAAGGACTTCTCCAGACCTATCCAGAATACGTAGACCGTGAACGGGCCTATTTCTTTCTGGGCGAAGCTCTACGAAAGAAATTGGTTTCCCAGGAAGTCCTCGCCCAATTCAACAAGGAATTTCTGGCCAAGTTTCAAAAGAAGGATTTCGCGGAGTTGACCCCCTCAGATCTCGCTCGTTACAAGTTGGACTTTGATAAATTTTCAAAAGAGGAAATTGTCAAATACCGTCTTGAAGGTAAAGGTTTTTACCAAAAACTGGTGGAAAGCTACACCACGGGCGAATGGGCGATGCGGGCACGGGAGCGCCTGGTCGAGATGGGCCAGCGGGACTTCAAGGAAGAACTCGACAGTTAGCAGGAACCTTCATGCGACTCAGTTCCCTGGGGCTAGGTACCTACCTGGGTTCTCCCGATCCAGCTACCGACACCCACTATATCGAAGCAAGCCACGCCTTCTTCGAAGTTGGTGGCACGATCTTTGACACTGCTGCCAACTATCGTGGTGGGCGCAGCGAACGGGCCTTGGGCTTGGCTTTCGCGGAACTGCCAAGGGAGCAGTTCTTTGTCAGTACCAAGGCGGGCTATCTGCCCATGAGTGATGGCATCACTGAAGAATCCCAGCGTGATTGGTTTCAACGAGTGTTGTTAGGGCCGGGCATCCTAACACCTGATGAGGTCATTGATAGCTGTCATGCCATGACGCCGAAGTATCTTTCGCACCAACTCGACCTAAGCTGCGGTTCGCTGGGTGTGTCCACCGTGGACCTCTTTCACATCCACAATCCGGAGCAACAGAGGCCTATTTTGGGTCCACTTGCCTTCGACAATGCTCTGCGGATGGCCTTCGAGGCCTGCGAGGGATTTTTTCATGCCGGTCGCATCAAGGCCTACGGCTGCGCTACTTGGAATGGCTTCCGTGTCTTCCCTGATTCTGCCGAGCACTTGAGCCTGGAGAACCTGCTGCGCATCGCCCAGGACGTGGGCGGCAGGGATCATCATTTCCAATGGATCCAGGCACCCCTGAACCTGGCCATGCCCGAGGCCTTCGTGGTCCCCACCCAACGCTTTGGTGGAAGCGCTATGCCTTTGCTGGAGGCTTGCCAGAGGGGGGGCATCCAAGTACAGACCAGCGCGAGCATCATGCAGGGTCGCATTCTCAAGCAGATTGAAGGGCAGCGTGCCGCACTAGCTGATGTCTTCCCAGGTTGCGCCAGCGCCGCGCAAATGGCCCTGCAATTCACCCGCTCCTGTCCCGGCGTCACCACCGCATTGTGTGGGATGGGCCATAAAAAGCATGTGGATGAGAACGCCCTGGTGATGGGCCTGCCAAGGCTATCCCCAGAATTACTGAAGGGGCTGCTTTAGCTCGCGCAAGCAAGGATTGGATTTGTGTTAACCATCGTGCTGCAGCGCGTTTACCCATGCCCTTTCACTCAGAACTGAAGAAAAGGAGGCAGGGAAGTCAGGTCGTATCCCCGCGCTGATGCAATTGTTTGGAATTGCATCTCTGGACCTTCTTCGGCCAGATAGTCGTATCCAATTTTTTGATAGAGACAATCTGGGTCCAGGTTTTTATAGAAATCCCTTCGGCTGATCCGATCCGTTTGAAAGATGGACTTCAGATGGTAAATGCAAGCAGATTCCATCACACCCTGGCCCTCCACACGAACACCGTCGGGATACCAATCGCTGTGCAGCGGCAGACTCAGGTCGAAGGAAATCTCATCGGGTAGGCTGAAGAATCGAGCCGCGCGCTTGCTGCCCCAGACACCATCCACCCGGAACCGGATGGGACTATTCCAGAGTTCTCGGAACAGCAAGGAAAGGAAGATCCGACCATTCCCCGGGAAGACCGCTGAAATGCTTCGCATACGCCGAAGGAAGGCTGTTTCAAAACGTTCATCGGCATCGCAGCAGAGCACCCAATCGGCCCCCAAACGGAGCGCCTCAGTCAGTACGCGCCGACGATTCTCCGGCTCATTCCACCGGTGAGGTTGAGTAGTGGGATTTTCCAGCAGGGCCAGGAGCTTTGGTTCATGGTTCAGGACCTCTCGGGTTTTATCTGTGGACCCATCGTCAAGTACGACGAACCCATCCACAAAGGGACGAAGGTGGTCCAGACAACCCGGAAGGTAGGATTCCTCATTGTGAACTTGCAGGACCCCGAATACCTTGATCGCGCGACTCCGTTCTGCAAGTAGCCCTATTGTCGCGGGTGGAAGCGTGATGGCGCCATTGCATTGCGGGCAAGGTGGCGTTGAGACGGCATGGTAAATCTGGCGCCCACAGCTCGGGCAGCTTCGCACGGATACAGTGAAAAACAAGTCCGACCGAATATCCCGAGCCGGGTACACCTGTTTTCTTGGCCCCGCCACTGGGCTAGGCAAGGAGTCCAAAGCCACCCGGCTGAAACTCCGCCCCCACCCTAACGGATGGGGAGATATGGCCTGAGAAGGGGCGCAGCGTTTGGCACCCTCCCAGGGATTGAAAGGCATGTCCGGATTTCGAGCGGAGGGTCTCTCCCCAACGGAGAGGTGCAACAGCTGAAGGTCTGGACAACCCACCAGCGGATGCCCAGCCATTTCCAGACGCACCCGCAGGTTGTCGTCATCCCCTCCCCAACTCGTAAAGGTCTCGTCATAGCCTCCGATGGCTTCAATGGCTTCCCGTGCTACGGCCATCGAGCCGTAGTAGGACCGGGTTTCAACAAGGGGCGGAGCCTTTTGGTGGAACAGGAGCTTCAAATCAGGAACTTCATTCAATTCCCGAAGGCTGGCAAATCCTACGCGGCCAATGACGACGGCATGGGGAACCGCATCCAGAGTTCGCAGAACCGCCTCGGGAACCTCCCCAACATAGGCAGATTCTGGAGAAGCCACCAACACAAAGCGACCCTGGGCGTGACGAATGCCCACATTGATGGCCTTGCAGGGGGGGCGCCAGGGATGTGATTGATCATTCACGATCACCTGCCAGCGGATATCCGGATAGCCCTTGAGTAGCGCAATAAGGGGGATTTCCTCACTGGGCTCGTCCAAGACCAGGATCACTTCCAGATCAGGCCGTCGCCATGCCTCCACATTGAAGGGGAGCACTTGTTGAAACTCGGTGAGTTTCCGGTACCAGGGAAGAATGATGGACAGTCGGATCGTACTGAGGACGGGAACAGGCTGGGTCATGTACCTAGATAATATATGAGTCGTTCGCGCAATGAGGCGCGAGTCGCGAGTCCCATCTCCTCGTTTGCTGGGAAGCTAACCCGTCTCTTACGTTTGTCCCAGGAATTCCTGGAACTGATTCGAATATTTTCGAAATATATCCTTGCAAGCTATTTCGAAAGTATTAGAATTAAATTCCGGAGGACGCCATGACCAAGCTTTTGGAGCGGAATGCCGAACGGCTCGCGGCCCTTGGCCATCCCGTGCGCCTATCCATCCTCCGCGCGGTGGTCAAAGGGCCTGAGGCGGGCACCTCGGCAGGCGACCTTCAGGCCCAGGTAGGTATTCCCGCTTCGACCCTTAGCCATCACCTGGCCACATTGAACGAAGCGGATCTTGTGAAGGTCGAGCGTTCCGGCAACTTCCTGCTTTACCGATGTGATTTCAAGTCTCTGCGAGCCCTCTGCACCTACATTTGGGACGACTGTTGCGGCAGCGGTAAGAGCTGTTGTTGATTTTTTTGTCAAAGTATTTCCACTATTTTGGAATTCGAATCCTCAGGAGTGATGCCATGCAATCCTTCCTTGAAATCCACATTTCCCGCAGCGCCTCCTCTCGATGAAGGTGCTCTTTCTCTGCACCGGCAATAGCTGTCGCTCACAAATGGGGGAGATTCTTTTGCGCCGCCTCCGGCCCGCCTGGCAGGTTCAATCTGCCGGTTTGGAATCTCACGGTCTCAATCCGGTGATGCTCCAGGTGATGGAGGAGGGCGGAAAGTTGCCCACCGATCTCCATTCAAAAACCCTTGCTGACCTGATCGCCACAGGGCATCCGCTGGATTCTTTCGATAAGGTTGTGACCCTTTGCGGGGATGCCCTGGACCGATGCCCCGTGCTGCCCAGCAGGGTCAGCCACGAGCATTGGAGCTTCCCCGACCCCGCCAAGTTTTTTGGGTCCGAGCGGGAAATCCTCGGTAATTTCCGCCGAGTGCGGGACGACCTGAGCCATCGGATGAAGCATTGGGTAACGCTACAACCCTGAAAAGCCACACCAAACCACCTCCGCGCCTGCGGAATTCGCCTAGGAGTTGATCGTGCCTTCCACCCAGAATTCAATTCATGACACCGTTCGCGAAGCCTATGGCCGTATCGCATCCGGCGGCGGAGGATGCTGCGGCTCCAATTCTGGATGCTGTGGCGGCGACACGGAAAGTGACACCTTGGCCCTTGCCCTGGGTTATTCAGCTGATGACCTGGCTGCCATTCCAGCCGGATCCAATCTCGGTCTTTCCTGCGGCAATCCCACAGCGCTGGCATCTTTGAAACCCGGCGAGACCGTACTGGATCTGGGCAGTGGAGCAGGGTTCGACATTTTCATCGCCGCTTCAAAGGTAGGTTCCGCGGGACAAGCCATCGGTGTGGACATGACCCGTGAGATGGTGGCCAAGGCCCGCGCCAATGCAGTGGACTTCCGGCAACGCACAGGCTTGGACAACGTCACCTTTCACTTCGCTGGAATCGAGCGATTGCCCCTGCCGGACGCTTCGGTGGATGTGGTGATCTCGAACTGCGTCCTGAATCTGAGCCCCGATCAACCTGCTGTGTGGCGGGAGATTGCGCGGGTGCTGCGGCCCGGAGGCCGGGTTTCCATCTCGGACCTGGTGCTGTTGAGAGCCCTGCCGGATTCTGTAAAATCCCAGGTCGCGGCTTACGTGGGCTGCATCGCAGGAGCATCGTTGCTGGCGGAGGTGGAGCGCATGGCGTTGGAGGCCGGTCTTGAGGGGCTGTCCATCGAAACTCACGGAGCTGCCATTGACGCGATGCTCGATCCTTCGGATCCGCTTCACGCCGAGATCCTGAAGGAATTGCCGATTGGATTGTCACCGGGTGATTTCGTCACCAGCGCGCTGATCAGCGCCCGCAAACCAAGCTGAGGCCAGCGTGTCTGGCTCAAGGCGGCTCTCCTTCCTCGACCGGTTCCTGACCCTCTGGATTTTCCTCGCCATGGGCCTGGGGATCTTGCTGGGCTATGGGGTGCCTGGCTTCAACAAGCGGATCAACGCATAGAACATGGGCCCCACCAGCGTCCCGTTGGCTGTGGGCCTGATCCTGATGATGTGCCCGCCCTTGGCGAAAGTGAAATACGAGGAACTGCACCTCGTCTTTCAGAATAAAAAAGTGCTCGGTCTTTCCTTGCTTCAAAACTGGGTCATTGGGCCGTTGCTCATGTTTGCCTTGGCGGTGCTATTCCTGCGGGATAGGCCTGAGTACATGATCGGGCTCATCCTCATCGGCCTGGCCCGGTGTATCGCCATGGTCATCGTGTGGAATGATCTGGCCAAAGGAGATACGGAATACTGCGCGGGATTGGTGGCTTTCAATTCCATCTTCCAGGTGCTTTTCTTCAGTGTGTACGCCTGGTTCTTCATCACCGTGCTACCAGCAAAACTGGGGCTGCAGGGCGCAGTGGTACACATCACAATCCTGGAGATCGCTAAGAGCGTGGGGTTGTATCTGGGCGTGCCTTTCGTTGCGGGTCTCCTCACACGCTTCACCCTTGGAAAACTCAAAGGCCTGAATTGGTATAACCGTGTCTTCGTGCCGAAAATCAGCCCCATCACTTTGGTGGCACTGCTCTTCACCATCGTCGCCATGTTCAGCCTCAAGGGTGACGCCATCGTGAAGCTGCCGTTGGATGTGCTGCGCATCGCGCTACCCCTGTTGCTCTACTTCGTGGTCATGTTCCTGGTTTCCTTTTGGATGAGCAGACAGGTCGGAGCGACGTATCCCCAAAGCGCGACGCTGAGCCTCACCGCCGCCTCCAACAACTTCGAGTTGGCCATCGCAGTGGCCGTGGCCACCTTCGGCATCGCCCACGGCGCGGCCTTCGCCGCGGTCATCGGGCCTTTGGTGGAAGTGCCCGTACTGATCGGGCTGGTGGGTGTTGCACTTTGGATTCAGCGAAAATTCTTCACAGATTCCAGGGTTTGCGTGGAAGCCACGGCCTGTAGCCCAAGTGACCAACAGTAAGGTACGCCACAATGAAGGTACCTCTGCAAGATCCCCTATCTCCGCCGGTTCCAACCAGGGTCAAGGTATCTGATTTTTGGAGCCATGGGGGTTGGTTGCTGCTTACGCTGCCGCTGTGGTTCCTGATTTATCACTACCTCAAGCCCTTTGGGAACTGGCTGGCGTTCTCACTATTGAGGTTTGCGAAAGGCAGTCACCTGGGAGAGGCTGTGGCTTTTTTCGCCTTTGATGCACCCAAGGTGCTGATGCTGCTTTTGCTGGTAGTGCTGGGCGTGACCTTTACCCAAACCTACGTCAGCCCGGAGCGCACGCGGGATCTACTCGCGAACCGGGCCGGGGCCTGGGGCCATTTACTCGCCTCGCTGCTAGGGATCTTCACGCCCTTTTGTTCATGCTCGGCGGTGCCGCTTTTCATCGGATTTGTGAGCGTTGGAGTACCGCTGGGCGTGACGTTCAGTTTTCTGGTCGCGGCGTCCATGGTGAATGAAGTGGCACTCTTTATGTTGTTGGGGGTGTTCGGATGGAAAATTGCCCTGCTCTATGCCAGCACCGGCGTGGGCATGGCCTTTGCCGCCGGGTGGGTGCTGGGCAAGCTCAGGATGGAGAAGCATCTGGAACCATGGGTGATGCAAATTGACTTCCAGGCTTCGACCCTTGAACAGGGCCAAAAAACCCTTTCAGAGCGACTGGATTTGTCCCTTGATGGCGTCAGGGACATCGTGGGCAAGGTCTGGCCATACTTGCTGATGGGTATTGCCGTTGGTGCATTCATCCACGGCTACGTGCCCGAGGCGCTTCTGGCTCGCTTCATGGGCAAGTCTTCCTGGTGGAGTGTGCCCGTGGCGGTGCTTATCGGCGTACCCCTCTATTCCAACGCGGCGGGCGTGCTACCCATCGTGCAGGCCCTCATCGGCAAAGGCGCGGCCCTTGGCACCGTCCTGGCCTTCATGATGGCCGTCATCGGCCTTTCGCTGCCTGAAACCATCATCCTTCGCAAAGTTCTTAAACCCCGCCTCATCGCTGTGTTCGTCGGCGTGGTCGCGCTCGGAATCCTGCTGACAGGCTACCTTTTCAATCTCATTTTATAGGAGGTCAAGATGCGCATCGAAATCCTTGGCTCTGGCTGTGCGAATTGTAAACTGCTGGCTGAACGCACCGCAGAGGCCGCCCGGGAATTGGGCCTGGAAGCCAATATCAGCAAGGTCACGGACTACCAGGATATCGTTTCCCGCGGCGTCATGAGCACCCCAGGCCTGGTGGTTGATGGTGTCGTCAAAAGTCAGGGACAGGTGCCTTCCGTTGTGGCGATCCAGCGGATGCTCGGATGCTCAAGGGCTGAGCAGGGTTAATCTTTCTTCATGTTCATTCTCGCCATCAGCCCCGGTCGCGGCTTCGACCACATTCCGTTAAAGGCCGTTCTGAATTCGGGGATTCATGGACTGATGCTTCGCGAAAAGCAACTGGAGGCAGGGGCCCTGCTTGCGTTGGTGAGGCAGGTGCAAGATATCGCGCCGCAAATTGAAGTATGGGTGAACGGACGTCTGGATGTGGCGCTTGCAGCGGAGTGCGGCCTGCACGCGCCAGAAACCTACCCGGAGGTACCCCCCGGCCTGCAGCCACTTTCCCGTCCCATCCATTCGGAAGAACAAATCCCCTCCCGCAGCAAGTGTCAACAACTGCTGCTGGGGCCCATCTTCACGGTCCCAGGAAAGGGCGCACCCTGGGGCGTGGAGCAGCTTCATCGGGTACTGGATGAAATCCCCGCAGGACCACGCATCTTGGCCTTGGGCGGCATCAACCCCGAGAATTCCGCAGCGCTTCGCCATCCGAGGCTCGATGGCATCGCGCTCATCCGCGCGCTCATGGATATACCCGAACCCAGTCGCGTAGTGGATGCCTTCCGGCGGTCCTGGGGCTGCTGATCTGGAATCTTCGTGAACAGTCCGAAACCTTCAGGGTTGTCTTGATCCAACAGCTTGGCGCACACTCGTTTTCATGTTCAGGGATCTGAGAACCCGCGTTAGCGAAACCCGCCGCATTGCGGCTTGGGTACTGTTACTCCTGATTGTGACCATCCTCGCACTTCTGATGCCGCGCTTGAGTGGCACACCACATCCCGTGCTGCTGAACGGCACACGGATCGTGTTCTGGACTGGCGTGGCCTTCCTGTCGGTCCGGCTGGTAACGTTTCTCCTCATTGACCCGCTCTTGCGGGAACGCAAGTCAGCCGCTCCAGGCTTTGCGCGCGATCTATTGGTGCTGGTGCTCTATGGATTTGTGCTCGCAGCCGTACTCAAAGAAGTGGTGGGCATCAGCATCACGCAGCTTCTCGGCACAGGCGCCATCGCCGCGGCTGTCGTTGGTCTTTCCATGCAAGAAACCCTCGGAAACCTTTTCGCGGGGATTTCTCTGCATATGGATCCGGCTTTTCGGGAAGGGGATTGGATCGAGATCACAGGTTCATGGCGCGGCGGGCCGGGCCGGGAAACACTCGTAGGCCAGGTGGTGGGGATCACGTGGCGGACGGTTCAGATGAAGAACGATTTCGGCGACATGGACATCATTCCCAATCGCCTGATCGCCCAGGCCGTCGTGACCAATCTGTACGCTCCCACGGGGCTTCACAAGCGTTCCTTCAAACTTGCGGTGGTGCCCAACGCCGAGCTCCATGTTGCTCTGGAAAAGCTCACCACGGCCTTGGCAGGCATTCCCCACTTCGCCTATCGCCCGCCAGAAGTGGTTGTGTGCGGTTCCGAGCTGGGTGGCGCCTTGCTTGAATGCCGTTACTGGACACTTGGTTGGCGGGACAGCCGTCATTCGCTCTACCAAGCCACACGCCTGGCCACCTCCGTCCTCCCGCGGGAAGGCTTTCCCTTGCTGGGCCCGAACGGACCTACTTCCGAACCTGCGCCTGAACCGCTTCCCACTGAAGCTCAGATGCAGGATCTTTTGGCCCTTTTGCAACTGCCCCCCCGAATGTCCGAAGATCTTCGACCCAGCATTCTGCTGCGGCACCTTGGCCCCGATGAAGGCGTCATCCGCGAGGGTGATCCTGGACATTCCATTTTCGCGGTGGTGAGCGGTTCGCTCATCGTCGTGAAAGTGGCCGAGCGCATGGAGCCCTACAATGGCATTTTCTGGGACACCATCGCCACTTTGGGCCCTGGTGCCTGGTTTGGGGAAGCCAGCCTGCTTACGGGCGCTCCCCGCAATGCTACGGTGGTGACCGCGACCGCCTGTCAGATCCTGGAACTACCCAAGGCGGCTTTTGAAGCCTGCCTGAAGCGCGAGCCAGAGCTGGTGCATCATCTGGTGGATCTCATGGAAGCCCGGGCCAGGGAAGGCGATGCGCTTGACACGGCGAACCGAAAATCACTCCTCCGGGAAATCTGGCTCAAGCAGATCAAGACTTGGTTCAGAATGGTCTAGGCCTGGAGGGTGATCCGCCACCAAAACAAGGCAATCCTACTCGTGGGCCCAAAACATTTCCGCTCCCGGCTTACAATGATCAGTGATCGGTGGAGGGCGCCATGGAGATTCCTGAAGAACTGCGCGGTCTCGTAGATGAACTGGGTGAAGCTCTGGTCAGCGCCATGGTCCTGGACGAACGTTGCCGGAATCTGACCACGCGCATCCAGGCGGCAGGATTTGACCTTTCCCTGTCACTCGAAGCCATGGTGACCCTGCATTCCGACCAGGACGAAGACGGAAACCGCTCGCCCAATGCGCCGGAGTTTTCAGCGGCCTTTTCACCCGGAGACGAAGCCCTGCTGCGGACCTTTCGCATTGCACTGGATTGAAGGTGACTGCTGGACTGGAGCCCAAAACCTTTACCTGGGATAGCCCCGCTCCTGAGCTAGCTTTCTCCCAAACACGCCCCACGGAGATGAATCGGGAAGAATTGCGCGCTTGGCTCACGGCCCTGGGTGAACCCGCCTTCCGAGGCGATCAGCTTTTTGATGGGCTACACCGGCATCGCTTTTCCGCATGGAATCAATTCACGAATCTCTCCCAGGCCCTGCGAACAAAACTGGCAGCAACCGCAGAGCTGAGCTGGCCTGAGATCACCGAATCAGTTCCCAGCGAGGACGGGTCTACCAAACACGCCTTCCGTCTTTCCGACGGCAAGCAGATAGAAGGCGTCCACATGCCTTACGGAAAGCGCACGACCCTCTGCCTTTCCAGCCAAGTGGGCTGCGCCATGGGCTGCACCTTTTGCGCCACGGGGTTGATGGGCATCGTGCGGAATCTTTCTGCGGGTGAAATTGTGGGCCAGGTGATGGCCATGCTAAATGCCCACCCTCACCCGGCCTCGACACCCGTGAACCTCGTATTCATGGGCATGGGCGAACCGCTGCACAACCTGGACAACGTGATGAAGGCATTTAATATCCTCACGGATGCGGGTGGGCTGGGGCTGTCGCCCCGACGCATAACCGTCTCCACTTCAGGCCTCGTGAGCGGCATCCAGCGCCTGGCAACCTACCCGAAACGCCCGCGGCTGGCCTTGAGTCTGAATGCCACGACCGATGACTACCGCTCACGCATCATGCCCGTGAATCGCGTGTGGAATCTGGCGGCCCTAGCCGAAGTGTTGCGCCGCTTCCCACTCGAAAAGAACGAGCGGATCACGCTGGAATATGTGCTGCTGCAAGGCGTGACCGACAGCCTTGAAGATGGCCGTCGGCTGGCCAGTTTTGCTCAAGCCTTCCCATCCAAAATCAACCTGATTCCCTTCAACCCACATGAAGGTTCAGGCTTCGAGCCACCCACCGAAGCCCGGATCAACCAGCTCTGCGGGCTGCTCTCCAAAGCTGGCTTGATCGTCAGCGTCCGCCGTTCCCGGGGCCAGGATGTAGCAGGCGCCTGCGGACAATTGGTGCGCGAAGCACGGGGAACCAAGAGGCCATAAACGGTGTGAGGTGGTCTCGGCAGCCTACCTGAGGTTTTTGGCCACGATCACTCGACGCATGGCCTCGAAGGATTGACGGGCCGTGTCGTGATTGGGGTCCAGTTGCAGAATCTTCTCGAACATCACAGCGGCTTCTTCATAGCGTTCAAGTGACTGGAGAAAAGTACCCGCGTTCACATAGGCAGGAACAAACGTCGGGGCCAGCTTGATGGCTTTCATGGCCTCTTCCAACGCCGCCGTCGGGTCTCCCTGTTGCGCCAGCAGCACCGAGGTGTTGCAGGCATAGCGAGGGTTTTTTGGGTCAAGTTTCTTGCCCATGCGATAGACCGCCAAGGCCTCATCCATGCGGCCCAGCGTCTGCAGCGCGATGCCAAGATGGGTGTAGCTGGCTTCGTGGTGATAACCGTTCGCCATGGATTTTTTCAAGAGCGGAACAGCCTTTTCCATCTCCCCGCGGACCACCGCGATGGCCCCCACGCCATACAACGAGAACGGATTCCCGGGTTCCATTTGCAAGACCTTGTGGTAGAGAATTTCCGCTTGGGCCAGATTGCCCTGTTTGTGCATCTGGAACGCTGCGTCAATCATGCCCTTCACCGCTGGGTTCAAGGGTTTCAGGCCCTTAGGCCTTTTCGGAGTGGAGGGGTTACCTTGCGCCATGATCAGTCCTGACAGTCAGTCTTCCAGTTTAAGTCGTTGGGTCAAAATATTCTTATCATTTCGATGACAGGCCGACACACCAAGCTGCAACACCATGAACGGACGCGCCTGGAGATTGCATAGAGAGGCCTATCGCCTTCATCCCTTCGGAACAGCCAATTCACCTTTGGGAGCTGGGTCTGGTTGCACTGGCACGATTGGTTTCGTCCCTTCCGAAGGAGTGGGCGGAGCCACGATTTCCGGTGGTTCAGCAAACCGGTCATCGCCCAGTTCCGGGTTCAGTTCGATGCGTTTAACCGTTATGATCTGGTGACGTTCAGTACCCTTGGCGCCCGTTTCCATTTTGAATGGGAAAACCAGGCCATCCACGGCCCTGTAATCGCCGAAGTTGCTCTCGCCTTCCACTGGTTTGCCATCCACGGTCCGGGTTGTGACCTGCTTCATTTCAAGGTAGGTTTTAGCGTCAAGGTAGGAGACGAAATCTTGTCCCCCACGCATGGTGATCTTCAATTTGATGAATTCGCCCTCGGGAAGTAATTCCCGCCCCAGGAGTTCGATTTTGTGCCCCTTGGTTTTCCAGTCCACCAGAGGACCATCCATATCGGCTTGATTCTCAATCTGGGTCTGCTCAGCCTTGCCCATCATGCGAACGTGATTGTTGGTTGCGAGGGCATTCACGACCCAACCTGTCTTGCCATCAAAGGCTTGGACCATGGTGGCCCCGCTGACGTTCAATTCGGCTCGAAAACAGGACGGTCGGCGCGCCTCGATGGTCATCGGGTAACCGACCCCCTTGATATTGAAATCCATGACCATCTTGAATGAACGTACCGCCTTGATCTTTTCAAGTCCGCCACGCGCTTGGTAATTCCGTTCCAAGACCTGGTCCAACTGCATTTCGGAGGAATGCTGTGAGGGCTTTATCTCCCCAGCGGAGACGACGATTCCGGGCATCAGGAGGAGAAGCGACAGGCAGATGGAATTACGGGACATCAAGGCTCCAAACAGATTCAACCGCACGGGCTGGGCGGGCTATCGGGCCAGCCCGGAGAAATTAAAATTGATCACGACCACGCCGTTCAGTTTCTGGAAGCCCTGAATCTTGGTGTCCCGGTAGGTTACATTGGCGGAAGCCGTGAAGGCGCCCTTGGCATTGGCCAGGGCCCAAAGGGCAAGGCCCTGGAATTCCAACGCAGGAGCCGTGAAGTCTATGGCGGCGGTACGGGCGTCCATCATGGGAATGGAATAGATCGGTCGGGATGGGGCTATCTTGGCAGCGACCATGGAGACAGGAGCATTCGCCTGGGTGCCTTGGAGCATCACTTCCACCTTGGCGGGGAAGATTCTCTGGCCGCGACCGGATGCCTCAAAACGCCAGACAGGTACGCTGGTGATGTTATCGGAGTCCACGACAATATTTTTGGTGATCCCAGCCCTGGTGGTGGCGTCCATCATCATCGCACGGGCACGGCGGTCACCCTTGCGGGATTCATCCGCCACAAACTCGAAGGCGACGGCACCACCAGGATCAGTCGTTTCGGTCAAGAAGCCTGGGATTGAATAACTGAAATCTTCAGTTACGGAGCGCTGTTCAGCTTGGCCCTTCAGGGTCGCGCCCCAGGTGCGAGTGGTTTTGCCGCGAACATCAATGGTGCAGATCCAGCGCGGAACGGTTGACTTTGGCGGCGCGGGCGCGGCCACCGGAGGCGGACTGACTTGAGTCGCCTTGGGTTTTGCCACGGTTGCTTTGGGCTTAGCCGCCTTTGGCGCGACTGCTTTGGGCGCGGTGTCTTGAGCTGGGGCTGAGCGCAGTGCGGAGCCGCTAACCAGGATCCCCAACAGGAGGGGAAGAACTGTGGCCGTTAGGTTCAGGGGCATATAAAAGCACTCCAGAAGGAAAGGAATGAAAACGTGCACTCGCCTGGATCAGGCAAATGCCACAGTCCAGCTTAACATCGCTGTTCCTTGGGTGCCTCGACGGATTGCAAAGTGCCAGAGGGCGGCACCCTGCGCATAAAAAGAGGGGCCCCGAAGGGCCCCCCTTTTCGATCCGTAGATCTTGAACGGTTAGTTGCTTCCCGCGAGGAACGGAGCAGAGACGAAGTCCGCGTACGCGTAGGGGATACCCAGGGTCGTCGGGGCCTTTTCCATATCAACCCGGACGCCAGGAGCAGTCTGGGCCCAGTAGGCACGGACCTTGAAGAAATACCAGGATCCAGTACCGACTACGGCGGAGAAGGTATGCAAGGCCGGGAGATGCAGAACCTGTACCTGGCTCTGGCTACCGATGTGACCAAGGCGGAAGGTGTGGTTCAAGTTCGGACCGCCGGGCGAAGAAGCACCCTGGGGGCCGTAGTAGTAAAGCTCTACGATGTAGCCGCTGGGGATGACCTGGTTGTTGACAGATGACTGCCAGGCCAGGGTCGTGGTGCTGTACTGGTTGATCTCGGTCTTGGTGTTGAGGTTGTAGGAACCCACAGCAAAGACATTGGCCAGATCCAAAGGCAGGGTGGAGAGGGCCGCAGCGCCGAACCCGGTGGTCGAGTCCGTGGGATCGCTGTTCACCAAATCAAGCACGGTCTGGATGCGATCCGGCTGGGTGTGGTCCTCCTTGTAGTCCATGATCCTAAGCAGGCGAACCGGCGAGAGGACTGGACGACCCATGTCTACCTTGTTACCAACCGAGGTATTGGTGGGATCTGTGATCGGGCCGGAGTACATCGGCCAGGCCTGTTCGATGGTGGCCGCGATCTTTTGAACGGTCGAGGTGCCAGGGGTCAGCACGGCGGGCCAGTTCTGGCCAACCACGAAGTTCATCTTGAGCTGAGCCACTTCCTTGTAGCCCTTGATGTCCGTACGGAAGGGGCTGTAGAAGTTGCTGATGGTGGCGGGCAGGGTGCTTGTGTCCAACAGGCTGAAA
>JANYBM010000060.1 GCA_025361125.1 Holophagaceae bacterium
GTCATTGATCTACGCGTCCGGTTGGTGCAGAGTCTGAGAATCAATTTCCAATACAGCAGGAGGCACTCATGAGCGTTGATCCCAGGTACCGCCATGTCGGCGGGGACCGCGCCATTTACACCTGGGCGGCCGTGGTGGCCCTGCTGGTGGTGTTTGCCGGGTTCTCGCGCAGTTTCTTTCTGAAAGGCGCTTTCGGGTCTCCTGAACTGAACGCGCTCAGACTCGCCCATGGGATCGTGATGACCCTTTGGTTCGGGCTCTTTCTCGTTCAAGCGCGGTTGGTGGCCTCAGGGCGCACTGCTTTGCATCGGCGCCTGGGTGTCTTGGGCGGGCTGTTGGCGGTGGGTGTGGTGATCGTGGGCGTGAGCCTGGGAATCCAGGCCGCACGGCAAGGCCATTCCCCCGGGCCGCCGCCCTTGATATTTCTGGGGATCCCCCTCTTCGACATGCTCGTCTTCACCATCCTTGTCGCCACCGGGCTCCATTCAGGACCCGGAGCGAGACACACAAACGGATGATGTTGCTGGCGAACATGAGCATCCTGACCGCCGCCATCGCCCGCATTCCCGTGGCCTTCATCCATGATGGCGGGCTGCTGATGTACTTTGGCCTGACGGATCTGCTCATCGTCCTGTGCGTGGCGTATGACTCGATCCGGCACCGCCGACTGCATCCAGCCTTTGCCTGGGGCGCGGGCCTCATCCTCGCTTCCCTGCCCCTGCGGATGTGGGTGATGGGCACGCCGGCCTGGATGAGATTCGCCACCTGGCTGGTGAAGTAGAAAATAAGCTAGATCGGCTCCCTTAAACCCCGTTCCAACTTTTCCATGAGGTGCCTGATGACCAAGCGTTTTTGGCTTTCCACTCTCGTCATCTTCGTGTTGGCCATGGCCACCGACTTCCTGCTGCACGGTCTGATACTGCACGGTGATTACGCCCTGCTCCCCAACCTTATGCGCACCGAAGCGGATAGCCAACACTACTTCGGCTGGATGCTCCTGGCCCATGTGCTGATCGCCGGGGCCTTCGTGTGGATCTACCAACGCGGCAAGGAGGACAAGCCCTTCCTGAGCCAGGGTCTGCGCTTCGGCTTGGCGGTGGCGCTGCTCATGGTCGTGCCGGGATACCTCATCTACTACGTCGTCCAGCCCTTGCCAGGCCTGCTGGTGGCCAAGCAGGTCGGATTCGACCTGGTGCGCATGCTGATTCTGGGCGTGGTGGTGGCCTGGATGAATAAATAGCAAGTCGTCCTCCAGCCAGAACCTCAAAATCTTGCAATAGGTGAACCTCGCACGTGGCGACCCACGGGCCCGGGTGCATCCATATAGACTGGACAGGGAGGTCCCATGGCCACGGTGGTATCCATTCATGTCGCCCCGGAAGCTGGGGCCCCCATGCGCGAAGTGCAGTCTGTCCGGGTCGTGCCGGGCAAGGGTCTTGAAGGGGACCGCTACTTTTCAGGGGCGGGTTCCTTTTCCCAAAACCCAGGCAGCGGGCGGGAGGTGACCCTCATTGAAGTGGAGGCCCTGGAAGCTCTGGAGCGGGAATTGAAATTGATCATCGGCAAAGGTGAATCCAGGCGGAATATCGTGACCCGCGGCGTGGCGCTGAACCACCTCGTGGAACGGGACTTCACCGTGGGCGACGTGCGCCTTCGGGGCATGCGGCTCTGCGAACCGTGCCAGAGCTTGGCGAAAAGCACCGGTCAGCCCGGTGTCCTGCCAGGTCTCATCCATCGCGGCGGACTGCGTTGCGAGATTCTCAGCGAAGGCCTGATCCGGGCGGGGGATGCAGTGGGATTCGGAGAATAAAAGAACGCAGTAAGGACTGCGGAGATATTCCGCCATGGCCTCCGCCCAGCAGCAATCCTCCGAGTGGTGAGGGCTAGCTCGGGTCACCCGGAATTAATGGGCCTCAGATTCAGCTGTGCGCGCCCGGCGCCTCGCGGCCGGTGGCTTCGACATACTCGATGTAGGAGCCCTGGTAGGCCAGGGGACCTGTGTGTTCTTCGGGCGCCAGTTCCAGCACGCGCGTGCCGAGGCCGCGGAGGAAGGTGCGGTCGTGGGAGACGAAGAGCATGGTGCCTTCGAAATCCTTCAGGGCTTCGATGAGCATTTCCTTCGTCGCCAGATCCAGGTGGTTCGTGGGCTCGTCCAGCACCAGAAAATTGGGCGGATCGAAGAGCATCCGCGCCATCACCAATCTGGATTTTTCACCGCCGGAAAGTGAGCGGATTTTCTTGTCCACCTCGTCGCCGGAAAACTGGAAGGCACCCAACAGGTTGCGGATGACGCCGATGCCCTCCATGGGGAAATCCTGCTGCAGCTGCTCCTGCACGGTGAGGTCAGGATTGAGCAATTCCAAGGCCTGCTGGGAGAAGTAGCCCAGCTTCAAGCTTGCGCCCAGGCGCACGGTGCCAGCATCCGGTTCGACCACGCCCGCCACCATCTTGAGCAGCGTGGATTTGCCGGTGCCGTTTTTTCCCATGACGCACCAGCGTTCGCCGCGTCGCACGTGAAAATCAAAGTTGTCATAGAGGGAACGTCTCCCATAGCTTTTTGAGAGCCCGGTCAGCATGGCCACGTCATCCCCGGAACGGCCAGGAATGCGGAAATCCCACTTCACTGTTTTTCGTTTTTTCGGCAGCTCGATGCGTTCGATTTTGTCCAGGGCCTTCACCCGGCTCTGCACCTGGGCGGCCTTGGCGGCATGGGCGGAAAAGCGTTCGATGAACCGCTGTTCCTTGGCGAGCTTGGCCTGCTGCCGGGCGTAGGCCGCTTCCTGGTTGGCCTCGCGCTGTTCGCGTTCGGTCACGTAGAAATCGTAGTTGCCGGAGTAGGTGATGATGTCGCCACCGTCAATCTCGATGACCTTGGTGACGATGCGGTTCATGAAATCTTTGTCATGGGAGGTCATCAGGAGCGTTGAACCCAGGCCTTTCAGGAAAGACTCCAGCCAGATGATGGATTCTATGTCCAGGTGGTTGGTGGGCTCGTCCAGCAGCAGCACATCGAATTTCCCCAGCAGCACCTTGGCCATGGAGACCCGCATTTTCCATCCGCCGGAAAGCGCACCCACATCGCCATCAATCTGCTCATCCTCGAAACCAAGTCCTTGGAGACAGGCCCGGGCCCGGGCTTCCAGCTCATAACCACCCAGGTGCTGGTACTCCTCCTGCACATGACCAAAGCGTTCAATGACCGCATCCAATTCATCGCCACGCGCGGGGTCCGACATGGCGTGTTCCAACTCCAACAATTCGTGGTGCAAGTCGCCGAGACGACCGCTGCCAGCGATGGCTTCGTCCAGCACCGGGCGGCCAGACATCTCATCGACCTCCTGCCGAAAGTAGCCGATGGACATTTTTTTCGGGAGGCTTACGGTGCCGTCATCGGCCACTTCCTCGCCCATGATCATGCGAAACAGCGTGGATTTACCGGCGCCGTTTGGGCCCACCAGACCTACCTTCTCGCCGTCGTTGAGCTGAAAGTCGGCGTCAATGAAAAGTACCTGTTTGCCGTATTGTTTGCTGACATTGGAAAACGAGATCATGGAGCTCCATGGGGCCGCGCCGCTCGGATCTCTGCCGGATAGGAGGATCATCCCGAAAGGGCGAATCCTATAGTCTATCGGCGGTCGGTTAATTCTCTATGGCCTGCTTTTCCGAAGGCCCATCTGCTCAGGGCAAGCTGAAGCGGTGGACCGCCAAGAACTTCTAGAAGGAAGTTGCAGACCTGACGCCTTTGGCCAGGAGGCTTCCTCAAAGCTACTCCGACTTGGTGCCCAGGCCTTGTGATGGAGATGAAAATTTAGGACTGTTACTTCTTTTCTGTGGTGACCACTGGTAGTTTGCCCGCACTCCATTCCTGGAAAGAACCGTCATACATCGCGGCGTCGTAGCCCAGGTACTTGAAGAGGAAGTAGCCGTGGGACGCCTGCAAACCCACTTCGCAATAGGTGAATACTTTCTTCCCTTGCAGCAGTCCCCGGGACACCAACAGGGCCTGCAATTTTTCCGGCGAAAGGAAGGTAGGGTGCTCATCGCTCACGAGTGTCTCCTGCCAGTACACATTATTCGCGCCACTCAGGTGGCCGGCCTGGAAGCGCCGGGCGGGGCGGGAATCCACAAGCTGGCAAGCCGCCGTACCGGATGGGGCTTCCACTGCCTTCTTGACCTCTTCCAGAGAGGCTCGCACCTCTGGCTTGACTTGGGGGGTGAACGCGGTGGGTTTGAAGGCTGACACCGCTCCGGTCACTGGGCGGTCCTCCGCGAGCCACTGCTCGACTCCGCCATCCAGCAGGGCCAAGCGGTCTCCCAGGCCCAGGTAATCCAAGGTATAGAAGGCCCTGGCCGCATTGGGCATCCAGGCTGTGGAGTAGATGACGACCCGGCTCTTCTCTGAGATCCCCAGCTCGGAAAAGGTTTTGGTGAGTGCCTCAAGAGGGGGAAGTTCAGAGCCCAGCGGCCCAGCGTTGTCGATGAATTTCCCAGTGGCCAGGAAACGAGCTCCAGGTATGTGCCCACGCTTGTAGTCCGCGAACGTGTCCGCCACGTGGAGGAGGACAAGGTTTGGGTCCTTGCGGTGATCCGAGAGCCAGACCGTGCTCACGAGCAGATCCGTGTGCACCTTTGGCGGCGCGGGCTGGGCCATGGCGGTGAACACAGGGAAGATAATGGAAACCAATAGCCAGCCGGACATGGGTTCCTCCTATAGGCGAGGGTTGACCACACCATACAACCGTTGTCAGCCCCCAGCAGAAACTCAGACTGAAGCAGATGCGCACTCAGACATGGAAAGAGATTCCAATGGTTTCGACTAGGGTGTGAGGAAGCTCTTTCGCAGGGCTTTCATCTGGTTCAGGAAGGGGCTTGTGCTTCCGAGCCCGCGACACACCACGAGGCTGCCCTGGATTCCGATCAGCGTGGACTCGGCCCGGGCCTTCGCATCTGCTTTCTTGATTCCGGCGGAATGGGCCAGCCGTTCGAAACCACTGAGTAGCCGTTGCATCACCTGTTTAACCGCCGCCTGGACCTCCGGACCCCCGCCAAGGGGCATGACATCCAAGACGCAGGATTTCCGCCCTTGCTGGTAGAAGTCCTCCAACGCCAGAAGCACAGACTCGAGACGGACGGCTGGTTCGCCTTGCCCTTCCAGCACACTGAAGACATGAGATTCCAGCCAGTCCCCGGCGAGACTCATCACCGCCTGGGCCATCTCACCCTTCCCACCAGGGAAGTGGTGGTAGAGGCTTGCCTTTCCAAGTCCCGTGACCTCAGATATGCGGCTCAAGGAGACGCCGTCGAAGCCGCAGGCCCGGAATTCCTCCAGGAGGTCCACAAGGATGCCTTCACGGGTGGATCGCTCTCCGTTCATCCTTCAAGTTTACACCGAACGATCGGTACAAATAATTCTTGACGATTATTTTTCAGCAGGTAATCTAAAAGTGTACCGAACGATCGGTACACATTTTGAAAGAGCAACCCCATGAGCAAAACCGCCATCGTCCTTTTTTCCGATCCCAAGGCGGGATCCGAAGAATCCCTGGGCCGCCTCTTCAACGCGCTCTTCCTGACTTATGACCTGAAAGAACGTGAGGAAGAAGTGGCCCTCATCTTTCAGGGCACAGGGATACGATGGGCCACCGTGCTGACCCAGGAGGATCATCCCGCGGGCGCGCTTTACCGGGCGGTGAAGGACAAGGTAGCTGGCGTGTGCGGAGGCTGTGCCGATGTTTTCGGGTCTGCCAGCGAAGTGGAAGCCACCGGCCTGAAGGTTGGGCGAGACCTGAAAATCCCTGGCACAAAGGGCGTCATCAGCCTGGCAGAGTACCTGAGCAACGGTTATACGCTCATCACTTTTTAGTATCTGCCTCATTGTTATTAATAACTCACCCACCTTTCATCGCTGCTATTTCCGACCCAATTCGTTTATAAGATCAGCTATTTTTTGGTCACATTGATGGTCTGGTGATTTTCAAGAATATCGATGAATTCGAATTATAGAGGTGCCGATGCCAATCCAGGATCCATTCCACGAAGGTGAGCGCGCGGTTCAAGAGCGGGCGGGTGAAACCCATACGGCCTTGCTCAACGGAGCCATGATCAGCACGGCAATCATGCCCGGGGCGATTGCTTTCATCGCCAGGCAACCTTGGGCCATCTTCGGAGGGACCGACTCCGAGGGGCGGCTCTGGTGTTCTGCGCTCGTCGGCGAGCCAGGTTTCGTGGCTGCATCGGAGGATGGCCGACAAATGCAGTTCGATTTAAGCCGAGCTCCCGTGCATCCAGCGAATCCGTTGTTGGCATCTCATCCAATTGGCCGCCCCACTGGCGCCCTTTTCATCGAACTGGCCACCAGGAGACGCTTGCGTGTGAACGGTCGCATCCTTAAAGCATCGACAGGGCAGCTGCATATGGTGGTGGAGGAGGCCTTCCCAAACTGTCCGAAGTTCATCCAGAAACGCACAATCTTGAGCACTCGGGGAAGCGCCCCCAGTGCAAGGGCAGCCAGGATCGGCGAAGTGCTCGGGAAGGTGCAGCGGGACCAGATCCAAGCAGCGGAAACCCTGTTTCTCGCCACCATCCACCCCAATCGAGGTGTTGATGCTTCCCATCGGGGAGGTACTCCTGGCTTTGTGGAAGTCTTGGATGGCTCCACTCTTCGCTTGCCGGACTATCTGGGCAATGGCCTCTTCAACTCATTCGGAAATCTGGAGGTGGATTGCCGAATGGGGATGCTATTCCCAGCCTTTGGCAGCGGCGAGTTGCTGCACCTTTCCGGCGCGGGCCGGGTGGTCTGGGATGCCCCGGATCCTGAAGGAAGGACCGCCGGAACGTATCGGTTTCTCGAATTTAAAGTGGACCGTTGGGTGCACACGCCTCCAGCCTTGGGAGCGCCAAACTGGTGCTTTGCCGACGCATCCTCTTCGGGCAGCTAGTGCCGCATCATCGTGCGAATCCAGTTCCCAGTGGAGACTCCGGCAAGTTGAACCAGCAGATGGGCCGGGCGCCATGTTCCGCTATTAAAGTTCTCCCAGGGTCTGGATCACTCTCCCAACGGGTGCGTTCCAGCCGCAGGGCGTCATTTATGCGACTGGCGAAGCCATGCCAGGCGTACACTCGGCGGGAAAAGTCTTCGATCAGCCGAGGAAACCATGGAAAGCCTGCCCCCCCTTTCCGCACGTGTTGGTTTTGATGATGCGGTCATCCCGGTGGATGCGGATTCGCTCCGGCGCGACTTCATCGAAAAACTGTTCTACCAGCAGGCCAAGTTCCCAGCGGTGGCAACCCTCAATGATCATTATCTCGCGCTTGCCTATGTCGTGCGGGACCGCTTGTTGGCGCGCTGGACGCGCACCGCGAGAACCTACTTCGAGCGGGGCAGTCGCACGGTGGCGTACTTGTCAGCGGAGTTTCTGCTGGGGCCGCAGTTAGGGAACAACCTGCTTTGCCTGGGGATTGAGCCTGCTGTGCGGGAAGCTTTGGCTCCTCTGAACCTGTCGCTCGATGCGATGCTGGCCCACGAGGAAGAACCGGGGCTTGGCAATGGTGGGCTGGGTCGGCTGGCGGCCTGTTACATGGACTCCCTGGCGACTTTGGGCATTCCAGCCATCGGGTATGGCATCCGCTACGAATACGGTATTTTCGATCAGAAGATTGAGGGCGGGCAGCAGATAGAACTCGCCGATAAATGGCTGCGCTATGGCAACCCGTGGGAAATCCCGCGGCCGCAAATTCTTCATCCCGTGGGCTTCGGCGGGGCCACACACCGCTATACGGATGATCGTGGCCGTGTCCGGGTGCGGTGGACACCCGCACGGGTGGTGAACGGGATGCCCTACGACACGCCCGTGCTTGGCTACGGAACGGAAACCGCGAATTTTCTGCGGCTTTGGCATGCGGTCGCTTCAGAGTCCTTCGACTTCCAGGCGTTCAATGCGGGCGACTACTACCGCGCGGTCGAAGACAAGGTGCGGAGCGAAACCATCTCCAAAGTTTTGTATCCGAACGACGTGGCGCTTGGGGGCCGACAGCTCCGATTGGAACAACAATACCTGCTGGTGGCATGTTCGCTGCGGGACATGATCCGCATCTATTTGCAGCGCGCGTCCTCCATTCACAACTTCCACGAAAAATACGCTATTCAACTCAACGACACGCACCCGGCGCTGGCGGTTCTGGAACTCATGCGGATCCTGGTGGATGAGTACGATCTTGCCTGGGCTGAAGCCTGGGACATCACGGTGAAAACCCTTGGCTATACGAACCACACGCTCTTGCCCGAGGCTCTGGAAACCTGGGGGCTGCCCTTGTTCGGGAGCTTGTTGCCACGCCATCTGGAGATCGTGTTCGAGATCAATCAGCGTTTTCTTTCTGCTGTGCGCGGCAAGTATCCCGGCGACGAAGCCCGCGTGCAGCGCATGTCCCTCATAGATGAGCAGGGCGACCGATTTGTTCGAATGGCGCACGTCGCCTGCGTTGGCAGCCATGCGGTGAACGGCGTGGCGGAGATGCATTCCAACCTGTTGCGCGAGACCGTGCTCAAGGATTTCGCGGAGATGTATCCAGAGCGGTTTTCAAACGTGACGAACGGGGTCACGCCGCGGCGGTTTCTGGCTCTGGCCAATCCGGGTCTCGCGGAACTCATCACGGAAGCAGTGGGTGACGGTTGGCAGGTGGATCTCGAGCGTTTGCGCAAGCTCGAACCCTTGGCCGATGATGCCGCTTTCAGAGCCGCCTTCCGCACCATCAAACAGGAGAACAAGCGACTGCTTGCGGAGCATGTAACCTTGGCTACAGGACTGCGTCTTGACCCAGAAACCCTCCTCAGCGTCCAGGTGAAGCGGATCCATGAATACAAGCGGCAGGTGCTTAATCTACTGCACGTCATCACGGCGTGTCTGCGTATCAAAGCGGGAGTGTTCCCCGCCACCCGGCGCACCTTCCTGTTCGCTGGAAAAGCTGCACCGGGATACACCATGGCGAAACTGGTTATTCGTCTGATCCACGACGTGGCCGATTGGGTGCGGCACGATTCCTTATTGCGGCAGTGGGTCTCAGTGGTGTTCGTGCCAGACTTCAACGTGAAAATAGCCGAGCGCATTTATCCCGCCGCCGATCTGTCCGTGCAGATTTCCACCGCCGGAAAGGAAGCCTCCGGAACGGGCAACATGAAGCAGTCCTTGAACGGCGCCTTGACCATCGGCACCCTTGACGGCGCGAACGTGGAAATCCGCGAGCATGTGGGGGCGGAAAACTTCTACCTGTTTGGACTCACTGCGGAGGAAGTGCGCGCGACCAAGACGCGGGGCTACCATCCCTCGGAGTTTGTGGAAGGTGATGCAGAACTGCGGGCAGCGCTCGATCTCATGGGTTCCGGTCAGCTATCCGGGGGCGACCCTGAGCGCTATGCGCCCTTGCTCCATTCGCTCATTGGTTGGGACGAATACATGGTGCTCAGCGATTACCGCGCCTATGTGAATGCGGAAGCAAAAGTCGCCAAGGATTTTTGCGATGCTGAAGCCTGGACGCGGCGCGCGATCCTGACCGTGGCGCGCATGGGTTATTTCTCCTCGGACCGTTCCATCCAGGAGTATTGCCACGCTATCTGGAACGTGACCTCGGTTAACATCCCGGCGCGGTAAATGGGTTTTCTCAACCAGCAGCCAGGCCTTTCAGTGCCGTGAACTGCCCGGCCTAGTAGGATGGCATCCTGGGTCGAATCCTATCCAGCCCATTGCTCCCATCCTCCACGGAGTCCGAATGTCTCAGGACCATTACCTCATGAAGGGCATCGAACTGCTTCAAGCCGGGAAGCCAGGGGATGCGGAAGCCTTCTTCTTCAGATCGCTGGAAGAGCTGCCGGACGATCCCAACGCCATCCATTTGCTGGGGGTCGCTTGCGGGGCCCAGGGGCGCCACGCCGAAGCCGTTGGTCACCTTCGCAAGGCTGTAAAACTTTTGCCCGAAGCAGCCGCGATCCAGTTCAATCTGGGGCGGGCCTTGGAGGCCTGCGGTCAGCTTGAGGACGCTGCCGAAGCCTACTATGAAACCCAACGCCTGGATCCCAGCCTGGGTGAAGCCAGTGTCCGCTTGCAAAGTTTGGGGCTGCCCACCGCAAAGGAACCGGCCCTGCAGGATGCCCTTGGGCAGGCCACGGATCTGCTGGCACAGGACCTTCCGGAGAGGGCGGTTTTAGAGCTCACAAGATTGCTCACTACGCACCCAGAGGAACCCCGCGCCTGGGCCAAATTAGGGGCAGCCTACAGCGTGCTCGGAAGGCCACGGGAAAGCGTCGAAGCCGCCAGCCGGTCCCTGGCATTGGATCCGCTGCAACCAGGGGTTTGGTCCGAATGCTTGATGAACCTGATGTACCTCGACGGCATCACCGAAGCAGACTTCTTCGAAGAGCACTTGGAATTCGGCCACTACCATGGCGGTGCGCCGTCCCAACCACTCCCCTTTGAGGATCGGGATTGGAGTCCCGAGCGGAGGCTGAGGGTTGGTTACCTGTCACCGGATCTGTGCACCCATTCCGTTAGCCAATTCCTGGAGCCGCTGCTATCCCACCACGATCCTGAGCAGGTGGAAGCGCATGCGTTTTCGGATGTGGTTTTCCCAGATGAAACCACCCGTCGGCTCAAAGGGTTGTTCCATGCCTGGCACCCGGTGCGCGGCCTGGAGAATGCGGAATTGGTTGAGCTGATCCGCGGTCAGGGCATTGATGTGCTGGTGGAACTTGCCGGACATACCCATGGCAACCGTCTGGCCATGATGCCCATGCGCCCCGCACCCGTGCAGCTCACATGGCTGGGGTATCCAGGCACCACCGGCCTGGATTGCTTCGAGGGACGCATCGTGGACCCCATCGTCGAACCGGAAGGCTCTGACCTGTTGAGCTCCGAGCCCCTCATTCGGATCAAAGGCGGGTGGCTCAGCTATGAGCCTCCCTTGGATGTACCAGAGGTGGCCTCCCTGCCTGCCCTTAAGAACGGGTTCATCACGTTCGGTTCATTCAACAATTTTGCCAAGCTGAGTCCCCAGACCCTGCAGTTGTGGGCCGCCCTCCTTCGACGCTTGCCGGGCAACCGCTTGGTGCTGAAGAGTTCCAAAACCTATCAGGGCGACCTCCAGGATGACCTTTTGGAAACCTTCGCTGACCAAGGTGTGGACCCCTCCCGGGTCAGCCTGCTGCCCCTGGCTCCCACACGAGCAGCGCACCTCGAAGCCTATAGCCGGATGGACATCGCCCTGGACACTCTGAATTTCAACGGCATCACCACTTCGTTTGAGGCTCTGTGGATGGGAGTGCCTTTGGTCACGCTGTCCGGGGGGCGCCATTCGGCCCGTTGCGGCGCCAGCTTGTTGACCCAGCTGGGACTCGAAACGTTGATTGCACCGAACGCCGAGGCGTTTGTGGACCGGGCTCTCAAGCTGGGCTCCGACCTGCCGGCACTCGCGGCCCTCCGCGCAAACCTGCGCAAGCGTATGGCGGAATCGCCGGCCTGCGATGCGACCGGGTTTGCCCGTGCGATGGAAGCCACCTACCGCCAGTTGTGGCGCAAGCGTTCCTCCTAAGTGAGTTGCGATGATGGCGCAAGCTATCATTGGGACCATCGGGACGCGGGGGCCAACATGGGCCATCGGACTTTAAAGCATGGGGACGGGAGCTATGACCAGCTCGCTGAGCGCCTGAATCGCTTTCCTCAGGGAGCGCCTCCCTCCGAACTCCTGTTCCGGATTCTGAAACTCTTGGTGTCCGAGCGGGAAGCGGGGCTGGTGGCCCAGCTGCCCATCCGACCCTTTACCGTTCCGCGCGCGGCAGCCTTATGGAAGATGTCGGAATTGGAGGCCCAGAAGGTGCTCGATGGGCTCGCTGATCGGGCGGTGCTTTTGGATATCCAAAAGGGCGATGCAACGCAGTATGTGTTGCCGCCGCCCATGGCTGGCTTCTTTGAATTCTCGCTGATGCGGGTTCGGGGCGATCTGGACCAGAAGGCGTTGTCGGAGCTTTTCTATGAATACCTGAACGTGGAAGAGGCTTTCGTTCGCAATCTCTTTGCCACAGGTGAAACCCAACTGGGGCGGGTCTTTGTGGATGAAACAGCCCTTCCGGATGAGCGTGGTGTTCTCACGGTGCTGGATTACGAACGCGCCACCGCAGTGGTGCGCAACGCAAAGGCCATTGGCGTGGGCCTATGCTACTGCCGCCATAAGATGGCGCATCTGGGCCGGGCCTGCGACGCACCCATGGACATCTGCATGACCTTCGGCAATTGCGCCGATTCCCTCACCCGTCACGGGGTGGCGCGGAAGGTGGAAGCCGCCGAGTGCCTGGATCTCCTGCAACAGGCCAGGGAGCGGGGTCTCGTGCAGTTCGGCGAGAACGTCCGGGAGGATGTGGGCTTCATCTGCAATTGCTGCGGGTGTTGCTGCGAGGCCATGGTGGCCGCGCGGCGCTTCGGCTTCATGCGACCGGTCCACACGACCAATTACCTGCCTGAGATCGAGGCGGGGTTTTGCAACGGTTGCGGGAAATGTACTTCTGCTTGCCCGGTGGAGGCGCTGAGTCTGGTGTCCGCCCACGACCCCAAACAGGCTCACCTGAAGACCGCGAAACTCAACGAGGACCCTTGCCTTGGCTGTGGTGTGTGTGTGAGGGCTTGTGGTCGTGGCGCCATCCGACTCAAGCATCGGGCCAAGCGGGTGCTGACCCCCGCCACCACCGCCCACCGCGTGGTGATGATGGCCATTGAAAGGGGCCAGTTGGCGGAGTTGCTGGTGGACGGTCAGTCCTCCTACGGCTATCGGGCCGTGGCTGGCATTCTCGGCGCCGTGCTGCGCTTGCCACCTCTCAAGCAGGCCCTGGCCTCCCGGCAGGTCCGATCCCGGTACCTGGACCAGATGCTGGCCAAGGGCGCACAGCCGTCCTAGGGGCGAGTCGGAGAGTCGGCAAGTCATTAGGACAGCCTGGCGGACGGGGTATGCTCTGCAACGGAGGGCTTGTGGGAAACGAAAAACCTGAAGACGCCTACGGGCAGCTCCGGTACCGCGGGCTCATCGCATGGCCCGAGCGCCTGCGGCGAGAGGCGCCGCTCCTGGAGCGGGTGCTGGGGACCACGCCAATTAAGAACGTTCTGGATCTTGGCTGTGGCACCGGAGAACACAGCCGTTTTCTTCGGTCCTTGGGCTTTGAGGTAACGGGGGTGGATGCTTCCGAGGCGCAAATCCAGGCAGCCCGCGAGGCGGATCCCGGTGAGGAAAAAGCCCAGCAGCCGCGCTACGTTTATGGCGATCTAGTGTCCATTGAGGCGCTAGTCCCGGTGGGTTACGGAGGCGCCATCTGCCTGGGGAACACCCTGCCGCACTTGAGGGGGCCAGACACTCTTCAGCGCTTCTTTACCGGACTGGCCAGCCGCCTGATTCCAGGTGCGCCCTTCCTGATGCAACTCTTGAATTACGACCGGATCCTGGACAACGGAGAACGGACCTTTCCCCTCACGCTGCGCCCTGGCGGGGCCGAAGGTGACGAAATAATTTTCATGCGCCTGATGACGCCACTGCCTGACGGAGAGGTGATTTTCACTCCCGCCACCCTCCGTTACCGGCCTGGGATGGAGCCGCCTTTGGAGCTGATCTCCGCTCAGAACGTCCATCTCCACGGGTGGCGCCGTTCCGAACTGGAAGGACTGCTGGGCGCCGCAGGATTACGAGTGTGCCAGGCCTTTGGGACCATGACCGGAGACCCTTGGCGCCCCGAGGCTTCGGACCTGGTCCTGTGGGCTGTCAAGGTCTGATCCCAAACCACCGTGCCTTAGACAGCATGGGTGGATCCCCCGACCAAGAGGTGGGGGGTTCGGGGGGAGGGTTCCCACCTCCGCGAGCTTGCGAGCGGGAAGTTGCGCGAGCAACTGATCGGTGGGAGTAGCGAGCGAAGCGAGCAGGTGGTCCCCCTCGGATACATATCAGGGGACAATCAGTCCATGACCGATGAACTCCAACCTCACAAACGCCGGGTGCGTTACCAGGGTGCCAATCCCCGGCGCTTCCAGGACAAGTACAAAGAACTGAATCCCGCTGCCGCTGCCCATGACAGCGAGTTGCAAAAGGTCCGGGCACGGGGTCAGACTCCCGCGGGTACGCACCGTCCTATTTGTGTTCGAGAGATCCTGGAGATTCTTGCGCCCAAACCTGGAGAGACGGGCCTGGACGCCACCTTGGGCTTCGGTGGCCACGCGTTGGAGATCCTGCCGCACCTGCTGCCTGGCGGTCGTCTTTTCGCGCTGGATGTGGATCCCATCGAACTGCCCCGCACCGAGGCCCGCCTGCGTGCGGCGGGTTTTGGCGAAGCTGTGCTGCTGGTGCGGCGCATGAATTTTGCTGGACTGCCGCACCTGCGCCCGGACATGGGTGAGGGCTTTGATCTCGTGCTGGCGGATCTGGGCGTCTCCTCCATGCAGATTGATAATCCCGCCCGGGGTTTCACCTACAAAGTCGAAGGCCCCCTGGATCTGCGCCTCAATCCGCAGCGGGGCCGCTCAGCCGCCGCGCTGTTGCAGAGCCTCGGTCAATCGGAGCTGGCGGAACTGTTGCGTGAAAATTCTGACGAGCCTCTGGCCGAAGCCCTGGCCCGCGCCATCGTCTTGGCAGGGCGAGTGACGCCAATCCTCACCACGACCTTGCTGGCGGACCTGGTGCGCCGCGTGGTGCGTGCGGAAGGTGCTGCGGACACCCTGGAAGAGGACACCCGGGGGACGCTGCAGCGCACCTTTCAGGCTTTGCGCATCGCCGTGAACGACGAGTTCAAGGTGCTGGATCAATTTCTCGCGTATCTGCCCAGCTGCCTGAAGCCCGGCGCGAGAGTGGCCATCCTTACCTTCCATTCCGGAGAAGATCGCCGGGTGAAGAAAGCTTTTCAAGCAGGTCAGCGCGCAGAAATCTACTCCAGCGTGGCCCAGGAACCCATCCGCGCCTCCTTCGAAGAGCGCCGCGATAACCCCCGCTCCAGCTCCGCCAAATTGCGTTGGGCCGTGAAGGCGGATTGACCGGACCGGCATTTTGCTAGGCGGGAGCCTTGCCGCGCCAGCGGGTCCAACGCAGGCGCAAACGGTCCATGTAGAGATAAATGACGGGCGTGGTGTAAAGGGTGAGGAGCTGGCTGAACAGCAATCCGCCCACGATGGCGATGCCTAGTGGGCGGCGGAGTTCGGCCCCGGTGCCCATGCCGATGGCCAAGGGCAGGCCGCCCAGCATGGCGGCCAGGGTGGTCATGGTGATCGGGCGGAAGCGCAATAGGCAGGCTTGGAAGATGGCTTCTTCGGGGGTCTTGCCTTCGCGGCGCTCCACTTCGATGGCGAAGTCGATCATCAGGATGGCATTCTTCTTCACGATGCCGATGAGCAGGATGATGCCGATGAAGGCGATGACGCTCAGTTCGGTGCGGCAGGCCATCAAGGCCAGCAGGGCGCCCACGCCAGCCGAGGGCAGCGTGGACAGGATGGTCAGCGGATGGATCAGGCTTTCGTAGAGGATGCCCAAAACGATGTAGACCACCAAAAAGGCCGCCAGTAGCAGCAGAGGCTGGTTCGCCAGAGAGGCTTTGAAAGCCTGGGCGGTGCCCATGTAACTGCCGCGAATGGTGCCCGGCAGACGGATTGATTGCTCAGCCCGGTCAATGGCCTTCACCGCATCTCCCAATGCCACACCGGTGGGCAGATTGAACGAGAGCGTGACTGAAGGCAACTGGCCTTGGTGATTCACCGAGAGAGCGGTGTTCCGGCGTTCCAGGGTGGTGAAGGCGCTCAGGGGCACCAACTCCCCTTTGGTGGAGCGGATGTAAATGCTACGCAGGCCCTCGGGTGTTTGCATGAAGGGGTCGTCCACTTCCATGACCACGTGGTACTGGTTCAGCTGGGTATAGGTGGTGGAGACGAAGCGCTGGCCGAAGGCGTCGTAGAGCGTGTTGTCAATGGCTTGGGTGGAGATGCCCAGGCGGGCGGCGGTGGCTCGGTCGATGACCAGGGAGGCCTCGAGGCCTTTATTCTGTAGGTCTGAATTCACGTCGGTCACTTCGGGCAGGGTGCGCAGCTTTTGCGTGACCTTCGGTGCCCACTCGAAGAGTTCCCGCGCATCATCGCCCTGGAGCGTGTACTGGTACTGGGCGCTGCCAGGCCGGCCGCCGATGCGGAGGTCCTGCACCGGCTGCATGAAGAGGCTGGCGCCGGGGATATGGGCGGTGTTGCTGCGGAGCCGCGCGATGACCTGGTCGGCATTCTCCCGGCCCTTCCGTTGCTCAAGGGGTTTCAGGGATGAAAACAGCCTGCCTGTGTTGCCGCCACCCACGAAAGCGGTGACGTTTTCCACGGAGGGATCCTTCTGCACGATCTCCACAAACTCCGTCATGATGCTTTCCATGCTCCGGAAGGAGATGTCCTGCGCGGCCTGGATGGAACCATTGATGCGGCCCGTGTCCTGCTGCGGGAAGAAGCCCTTGGGTATCACGATGTAAAGGAACACCGTCGCGAACGCGGTGCCGATGGCAACTGTCAATGTTGCCTTTTGATGCCGCAGCACCCAGGCGAGGGATGCTTTGTAGTGCCCCATGATCCATTGGAAAACCCGCTCACTGGCCTGGAACAGCCGGCCGTGGGTCTCGGTGCCGTGAGCTTTGAGCAAGCGCGAACACATCATGGGCGTGGTGGTGAGCGACACCACCATGGAGATGATGATGGCCACGGAGAGTGTGACGGCGAATTCCCGGAACAGCCGTCCCACGATGCCGCCCATGAGCAGGATGGGGATGAACACGGCGATCAGCGACGTGCTGATGGAGATGACGGTGAAGCCGATCTCCTTAGCGCCGTGGAGGGCGGCCTCCATGGGCTCCATACCGGCTTCCAGATGGCGCGTGATGTTCTCCACCACCACGATGGCGTCGTCCACTACGAAGCCCGTGGCCACGGTGAGGGCCATGAGCGACAGGTTGTCAATGGTGTAGCCCAGCAGGTACATCACACCGAAGGTGCCGATGAGCGAGATCGGCACCGCCACGCTGGGAATGAGCGTGGAGCGCAAGCTGCGGAGGAAGATGAACACCACCAGGATCACCAGGGCGATGGAGATCAGCAAGGCCCGCTGAACGTCGCGCACGGAGGTGCGGATGGTGCGGGTGGTATCGATGAGGACATTGAGTTCCATGGCCGGCGGCAGGAAGGCCTGCATCTCGGGAAGGACCGCCCGTACCCGGTCTACGGTCTCGATGATGTTTGCATCCGGCTGCCGGAAGACCGGCACGATGATGGCCGGAACACCGTTGGACAGGGCGGCGTTCTGGATGTTCTCCACGGAATCTGTGACCCTGGCGACGTCGGCGAGCCGCAACGCCGCGCCGCTGCGGTAACGCAGGATGATGTCCTTGTACGCATTGGCAGCCATGAGCTGGTCGGTGGTGTCCAGGGACCAGGTCGAAGCCTTGGTGGAGAGGTCGCCGATGGGCCGGTTGATGTTGGCGGCGTTGATGGCGAAGCGGACATCCTCCAGGGACAGGCCGTTGCTGTTGAGCGCCACGGGATTGACATCCACGCGGACAGCCGGAAGCGCGCCGCCCCAGACGAACACCTGGCCCACGCCCTTCACCTGGGAAAGTTTCTGCTGGAGCACTGACGAGGCGATGTCATACATGCGTTCGCGGGGGATGATCTTGGAGGTCAGCACCAGCATCAGGACTGGAGAATCCGCCGGGTTGACCTTGCGGTAGGAGGGGTTGTTGGGCAGGTTGGCGGGGAGATCACCCCGGGCCGCGTTGATGGCCGCCTGCACGTCGCGGGCGGCAGCGTCGATGCTGCGGCTCAGGTCGAACTGCAGCGTGATGTTGGTGCCGCCCAGGGAACTGGCGGAGGTCATCTCGGTCACGCCCGCGATACGGCCGAACTGGCGCTCCAGCGGCGTGGCCACCGAGGATGCCATGGTCTCCGGGCTCGCGCCCGGCAGCCCAGCCTGCACTTGGATGGTGGGGAATTCCACCTGGGGCAGCGGCGACACGGGCAGAAATTGATAGGCGATGGCCCCCAACAAGGCCAGCGCGACAGTCAACAAGGTAGTGGCCACTGGGCGGCGGATGAACGGCGCGGAGATGCTCACGGTAGCGGTTTGGGAGCCAGGCTGGCCGCTTCGCCGGGGGACGCTTCCTTCACGCCCCGCAGGCGCCGCGAGAGCCTATCGAAGGCCAGGTAGATGACCGGCGTGGTGTACAGCGTAAGGATCTGACTGAAGATGAGTCCGCCGACGATGCCGATACCCAGGGGCCGCCGCAGTTCGGCGCCGACGCCCGATCCCAGGGCCAGGGGCACGCCGCCCAGCAACGCCGCCATGGTGGTCATGATGATGGGCCGGAACCGCAGCAGCGAAGCCTGGTAGATGGCATCCTGCGGGGGCAGGCCGTCCTTGCGTTCGGCCTCCAGCGCGAAGTCGATCATCATGATGGCGTTCTTCTCCACGATGCCGATGAGCAGGATGATGCCGATGAGCGCGATGACGCTGAAATCCGTGCGGCACAGCATGAGCGAAAGCAGCGCGCCAACCCCTGCGGAGGGCAGCGTGGACAGGATCGTGATGGGGTGGATGTAACTCTCGTACAACACACCCAGCAGGATGTAGACCGTGAGAATGGCCGCCAGGATCAGCAACGGCGTGTTCACCAGCGACGCGCCAAAAGCCTGCGCGGTGCCCTGGAAACCCGCCTTGATGCTGGGGGGAAGATCGACCTCCGTCCTTGCTTTCTGGATGGCCTTCACCGCATCGCCCAGGGAAACGCCCGGCGCGAGGTTGAAGGAGATGGTGGCGGTGGGGAACTGGCCCTGGTGGTTCACCGCCAAAGGCGCGGTGGTGGTCTCGACCCGGGTGAAGGCGCTGAGGGGCACCGCGCCGCCGGAGGCCGAGCGCACGAAGATGTTCGAGAGATCCTCGGGGCGCTGCTGCAATCCCGGCGTCGCTTCCAGCACCACGCGGTACTGGTTCAGTTGCGTGAACATGGTGGACACCTGCCGCTGACCGAAGGCGTCATACAACGCGTCATCCAGCATCTGCGGCGTGATGCCCAGCCGGGAGGCGGTGGTGCGGTCCAGGATGATCCGGGCCTGCAGTCCAGAGATCTGCTGGTCGCTGGCCACATCCCGGAGTTCAGGAATGGCCTGGAGGCGGTCCACGAAGCGCGGCACCCATTCCCCCAGTTCCTTGGCGTCGGCGTCCTCCAGCGTGTACTGGTACTGCGTGCGGCTGACGCGGTCCTCCACGGTGAGATCCTGCACGGGCTGCATGTAGAGCTTGATGCCTTTCACCTTGGCGAGTTCGGGCTGCAATCTGCGGATCAAATCACTGGCACTGAGTCCACGTTCATCCAGCGGCTTCAGGTTGATCTGGATGCGGCCGCTGTTGAGCGTGGTGTTGGTGCCGTCGATGCCGATGAACGAGGACAGGCTCTCGACGCCGGGATCCTGGAGGATGACCTTGGCCAGGGTCTGCTGCCGTTCGGCCATGGATGTGAAGGAGACCGACTGCGGAGCTTCAGAGATGCCCAGGATCACGCCCGTGTCCTGCACCGGGAAGAAGCCTTTGGGAATCGCGAGGTAGAGCAGGACCGTGGAGGCCAGCGTGACGACGGCCACGACCAGGGTGGCGTTCTGATGCTTGAGCACCCAACTGAGAGTGCGGCCGTAGAAAGCGATGATCCGCTGGAAGACGCGCTCGGAGGATCGGTAGAAACGGCTCTGTTCGGTTGCTGGGATGTGGTGTAGCAGCTTGGCGCACATCATCGGGGTGAGGGTCAGCGAGACGACCGCGGACACCAGGATCGTCACGCTCAGCGTCACGGCGAATTCGCGGAAGAGCCGGCCCACGATGTCGCCCATGAAGAGCAGCGGAATCAGCACGGCGATGAGCGAGACCGTCAACGCCAGGATGGTGAAACCGATCTGCGCGGAACCCTTCAAGGCCGCTTCGAGGGGGGTCTCCCCATCCTCGATATAGCGCGAGATGTTCTCGATCATCACGATGGCGTCGTCCACGACGAAACCCGTCGATATCGTCAGCGCCATGAGTGTGAGGTTGTTCAAGCTGTAGCCCAGCAGGTACATGACGGCGAAGGTGCCCACCAACGATAAGGGCACCGCCACGCTGGGGATGACGGTGGCGGCGAGGGTCCGCAGGAAGAGGAAGATCACCATCACCACCAGCGCGATGGTGAGCAGCAGGGTGAACTCCACGTCCTCCACCGACGCGCGGATGGTGGTGGTGCGGTCCGTGAGGGTCGTCAGTTCGACCGAGGAGGGTAGGGAAGCCCGGAGCTGCGGCAGCAGTTCCTTGACCCGGTCCACCACCGCGATGATGTTCGCCCCCGGCTGCCGCTGGATGTTCAAGATCACGGCCGGGGTCGTGTTCTTCCAGGCCGCGAGCCGGGTGTTTTCCACATCGTCGATGACCGTGGCCACATCCGACAGGATGATCGGCGCGCCATTCTTGTAGGCCACCACCAACGGGCGGTATTGATCGCTGGTCAGGAGCTGATCGTTGGCGCCGATGGAGTAGGCCTGCCGGGCGCCGTTGAAGCTGCCCTTAGCCTGGTTCACATTGCTCTGGCCGACGATGGTGCGCACATCGCCGAGGGTCAATCCGTAGGAGGCGAGGGCGCTGGGATTGGCCTGGATGCGGACGGCGGGTTTCTGGCCGCCGCTGATGCTGACGAGGCCGACACCCGGAAGCTGCGAAATTTTCTGCGCCAGCCGCGTGTCCGCGAAATCCTCAACTTTCGAAAGCGGCAGAGTTTTGGAGGTGAGCGCCAGGGTCAGGATGGGTGCGTCGGCGGGGTTGGTTTTGCTGTAGATGGGCGGATTGGGAAGATCGCGCGGCAGGTAGGTGCCCGCGGCGTTCACCGCCGCCTGGACCTGCTGCTCGGCCACATCGATATTCAGATCCAAGACGAATTGCAGCGTGATGATTGAACTACCGCCGGAACTGGTTGAGGACATGCGGTTCAGCCCCGGGAGCTGACCGAACTGGCGTTCCAAAGGCGCCGTGATGGCCGAGGCCATGACATCGGGGCTGGCGCCCGGATAAAAGGTGACCACTTGGATGGTGGGGTAGTCCACCTGAGGCAGCGCTGAGACCGGCAATTGCCGGAAGGCCAGGATCCCCACGAGCAGCAGCCCCGCCATCAGCAAAGAGGTCGCGATGGGGCGGAGGATAAACGGACGTGAGGGGTTCATGCTGCGCACCCCGACGGTAGCCTGGACAACCATCTCTCCCGCTTCCAGAGCATGGCTACTTGCCTTTTCCGGGAGCCGCGCCCTCGGGCTTCGGCAGACTCACCTTGCTGCCGGGCCTCAGCTTTTCCAGGCCATCGGTGACGACCCTTTCACCGGCTGCCAAACCGCGCTTCACCGCCGTCTCGTCCCCTTCGGTGCCTTGCACTTCGATGGGCCGCATGTCCACGGTGTCATCGCTTTTGATGACGTAGACGAAGGCTCCCTGGGGGCTGCGCTGGACGGCGGCGGTGGGGATGATCACGGTGTCGCGCACCGTGTCCACTTGCAGGCGCGCATTGACGAACTGATTGGGGAACAGGGAGGAATCGGCGTTGCCGAAAAGCGCTTTCAGGCGCACGGTGCCTGTGGTGATGTCCACCTGGTTGTCAATGGCGGCCAGCGTGCCGGAGGCAAGACGGGACTTGAGATCCCGGTCCCAGGCTTCCACAGGAAGCTGGACGCCCTTGCGGCTTTGGGCCATGACCTTCTGGATGCTGTCGGCAGGAATGGTGAAGACCACATTGATGGGTTGGATGGGCGCGATGACCGCCAGACCGCTGGGATCCGTCGCGCGCACCATGTTGCCCAGATCCACCAGCCGGAGGCCCACGCGCCCGGAGATGGGCGCCGTGATGTGGCTGAAGGTCAGGTTGAGCTTGGCGCTCTCCACTTGGGCCTGGTCGGATTTCAGGGCGCCCTCGACCTGGTTCACCGTGGAAGTCTGGGCATCCAGCTGCTGTTTTGGAAGAATGCCTTGCTGCACCAGACTGCGGAAGCGTTCCTGGTCCATGGTGGCATTTTTAAAGGCGGCTTCGTCCTTGGCTCTTTGTCCTTCGGCCTGCATGAGCTGAACCTGGAAGGGACGGGGATCGATCTCTGCCAAAAGATCCCCCTGGTGGACCATCTGGCCTTCGGTGAACGCCACGCGGATGAGCTGCCCATCCACGCGGCTGCGCACCGTGACGGTATTCAAAGCGGTGACCGTACCCAGACCGGTAAGGCTCACGGCCATGTCGCCTTTCCGCGCCTGGGCGACCAGCACGGGCACCGCGCGGCCAGTCCCCGTGGCAGCGGTTGTACCGGTGTTCTTGGAGGATCGGAACAGGAAGATGACGACAGCCAAAAGGATCACGCCACCCACCACCAACCAACCACGCCAGCGTTTCAGAAAGGTCGGATCCGGCTCGCCAGTTCCAGAAATCCGTGTGGAATAAGGGAAGGAAGGTTCCATGGGTTACGGCGCCTTTAATGGGTGGGCTTCATCATCAGAAAGAAAAAATTTGAAAGGCCATTAAGTAGCTATCGTAACATGAGGTAAGTCTTGGTTCAGAATTCAAATTCGGCCATCGAGCGGTCAAGCCATGGTTAGAACACGCCTTTGGCGGACCCCTTCGTTCGCATTTTGGAATTGTCGGGTTGCCTCGAATGAACAGCTTGAAGGCTCTCGCTTGCCTAAGGAGCTGAGGATGGGGCCCCCTGTTCAATCTCTCCTCGGGCTTGAGGGGCGACCTGGGCAAGTCAAGGGCCGTCGAATGGCTATAATTTTCCTGACACCCTACCTGGAGATGGGCTTTGAAGGTACCAGACCTTCAGGGTTGATGATCAGAGTGTGATGCGGGTTCCCAGCACCTGCAGAAACTGGGCGATCCACGCGGGATGGGCGGGCCAGGCGGGAGCCGTCACGAGATTCCCATCGGTGACGGAGCCGTCGATGGCGATCTCGGCAAAGTTCCCCCGGGCGATTTCCACTTCGGCGCGGCAGGCGGGATAGGCCGAGCAGGTTCGCCCTTCCAGCACACCCGCGGCGGCGAGCAGTTGAGCCCCATGGCAGATGGCGGCTACGGGTTTGTTCGCGGTGAAGAAGTGGCGAACGATTTCCAGCACCTTCGGATTGAGCCGCAGGTACTCCGGAGCGCGGCCACCGGGCACCACCAGGGCATCATATTGGTCGGGGTTCACCTCAGCGAAAGTTGCGTTGAGGGTGAAGCGATGTCCCGGTTTTTCAGAGTAGGTCTGGTGTCCCTCGAAATCGTGAATGGCTGTTGCAATGAATTCTCCGGCCTTCTTATCGGGGCATACCGCATGGACTGTGTGGCCCACGGCCAACAGGGCCTGGAAGGGCACCATGATTTCGTAATCCTCGCCGAAATCTCCAACGAGCATGAGGATGCGTTTCGCGGCCATGGCTGACTCCCAGAGGTGGTGGAACCGTCCTGATTATGCACCGCTCTTGAGCAGCACCTTAAGCAACACATAGGTTTTTGGGTTCTCCGGCCCGAGGGTGGTTTTCAGGGCCGCGCTATAGTCGCTGGAGGGCAATGCGTTTGCAGCGTCGAACCTTGGATCCCGCGCGAGGTTGCCATGCCGGTCAGCCAGTTCAGTCCCAGTCTCATCCTGCTGATCCCGGTGCTGCTGCTGCTGATCATCGCTGTGCTGCTGATGGTGGGTATTCGTCGTGCCCATGGCTTGGGACGCATGCTGCGGAGCGTGTTTGGAGTCGGGTTTCTGCTGCTCGCGTTCGTGCTGGGTGGACTCGCGTTGGCCTTGCACAATTATCTGCATTTCGCTGACGACATTCCGGTAGCCCAGTTGTCCATGAAACAGCTCGGGCCCCAGCATTTCCAGGTCACCCTCGTTGCCGCTTCCAGCAAGGCACGCACGCTGGATCTGCACGGCGATCAGTGGGAGGTGGACGCGCGGGTGGTGCGCTGGAAGCTACCGGCCCAGCTGGTGGGCTTTCCGCCGCTCTACCAGTTGGAACGCATCGGCGGACGCTATCTCAGCATCCTGCAAGAGCGCGAGGCCATGCGCAGCGTGCATGCGCTGAATGATGATGCGTTGTTCGATCTGTGGACCCTCAAGCACCGGTTCCCGCGAATGCTGCCCTTCGTGGATGCGGACTACGGCAGCGGCGCTTATCTGCCCATGGTGGGCGGTGGCCGCTTCGACCTTTTTCTCAACCCCCGCGGCGGACTGGTGGCCAAACCCGCTGATGAAGCGACCAGACAGAAGCTCCATGCCGCGGGCTGGTAGGGTTCTCCCCGGTTGTTCGTTCACCCTTATCTTTTAAGAAATTGCGGCCATGGATCACCAAGCTTCATTTTCAAGCACTGAGATGCTGGGTTGGATTCACGAGATGATCTCGTTTGGTCCCAGGCGGGCCGGTTCACCGGCTGGGCTCGCCAACGAGGACTATCTTATTGGCAAGCTGAAGGAATTTGGCCTCAGCAATGTTCACGAGGAACCGATTCCAGTGGAAACCTTCCAGCCCACACAGTCGCGGGTGGAGATTGCTACCGGCGCAGGCAGGAAAACGTTCAACGCCCAGTGGATCCCCTACTGCTGCTTTACGCCTGCGGAAGGGACCGAAGCAAACCTGGTGTATGCGGACCCGAAGGCCTTCCTGCATGTGGCTGACTGGACAGGCAAAGTCGTGGTGACTGACATCGAATTTCCGCTGCTCGACGTGGGCCTGATCGGAAAATTTTCCATGGGGAACTATGATCCCGACCACACGCTCCAAGCTGTCAAACATCCGGCCACCTGGGTGCGGCTCGGCTGGCATTTGTACCGCAAAGCCTTCGAGCGGGGAGCCGTCGGCTTCCTCGGCATCTTGAAGGATCAACCCGGCGGCTCCTGCCGGATGTACGCACCGTATGGATTCAAAGAAAAAGACATTCTCGATAAACCCCTGCCGGGCTTCTGGGTGAGCCGCGATGACGGTCCTGAGCTGCGCCAACTTGCCAAGGGCGGAGCCAAGGTCCGCCTGACCCTCACCGGTGAGCGCGCTCCCGGCACGACCCACAACCTGGTGGGCGAGATACCCGGGGAAACGGACGAGTGCATCGTTCTGCACTGTCACCATGATTCGCCCTTTGTCTCACCGGTCGAAGACGCCTCAGGCTGTTCGGTCATCCTCGCCCTGGCGCGATATTTCGCCAAGGGGAAGCCACCCCGCCGGAAGCTCATCGTCCTTTTTTCGGCGGGCCATTTTTACGGCTCCATCGGCACGCGTAGGTTCATCGCCGACCATGCCGCGGATGTGGTGCCGAAAGTGGCCTTGGAGATCACCGTCGAACACGTCGCCAAAGAAGCCATCGAGACTGCCGACGGCGACCTGGTGGCAAGTGGTCTCGCCGAAGGCACCGGCGTCTTCCTGCCCTTCAATCAGGCCATGGTGGATTCGGTCCTGGAGAACCTCCAAGACAACGGCGTGGACCGCGCCTTCCTGCTGCCACCGGAAGGCCCCCTCGGACCTTACCCGCCCACGGATGGGGGTGACTGGTACCAGGCAGGCGTTCCGCTGGTGAACTTCATCTCGAATCCCGTTTACCTGCTGAATGCGGAAGACGCCATCGAGTGGGTGATGGAGAACCGGCTGCCTAAAATCGCGGGTGCGGTGGCCGGCATTGTCGAGGCCACGGAGCAGCTCACCAAGTCCGAAATCGCCGCCGTGGATTTCGTTGCTTACAAGCTCAAAATGAAGTTCATCCAACAACTCGTCAGAGCGAAGACGACGAGGTTTGGGTCCCGGCCGGTCTATTGAAAGGTTGGGCATCTGGCCACACACCTTGCCCAGAATGAACGATAATTGAATTCTCGTCCTTGGAGCGTCGCCATGGAATTGACTGCTGTTCTCACCCCCGCCGAAGCCCGTGGCTATGTCGCGTTGAATCCTGAAACAGGCACCACTACTCAAGGTGAAACCGTTGAAGAGGCCATTGCCAACCTGAAGGAGGCTACGGCGCTCTATCTGTCGGAGTTCTCGTTGCCCACATTGGGACACCCATTGGTAACCATGTTCACTGTTCCGGCGCATGCCTAAGCTGCCCCGTATTTCCGGGGCCACAGCGGTGCGCGCGCTTGAGCGCCTTGGATTTGAGCTGCTCCGCCAATCAGGAAGTCACGTCATCATGCGCTGCGGATCCAAAGGCCGTGTAGTACCCATGCATGACGAAATCAAGCTTGGCACCCTGGCAGGTGTCTTGCGCCAAGCTGATGTGTCGCCAGACGAGTTCATTGCAGCCCTTTGATGGCCTGACCAACCTCCCGTGCAACCTGGTCCCGAACGTGCGCCACAACCGCCATGCTTTAGACTTTCGGCCCCCGGTGGGGCCGGTCAATTTTGTTCGTTGGGCGCCATCAGTAATCGAAGCGTAATTTGGCGATCACCAGTGCCTTGACTTCGATCCGGTACACCATTCTGTGCTCGTCGGTGATGCGGCGGGACCAGGATCCTGACAACGCGTGTTTTTAGGGTTCCGGTTTTCCGATTCCGGTGAATGGCTCACGTGGTTCGTGAGGCCGCTGGAGAAATTTTGAAGTTAACACTACAATGTAAGGCATGGCTTCAGGACTTCGATTCGAATGGGATCCCAATAAAAACACCACCAATATCCGGCGGCATAAGGTTTCCTTCGACGAAGCAGCTTCGACCTTCTTGGACGAGAACGGCCTACTCATCGGCGACCCGGACCATTCTGAGGAGGAAGATCGTTTCGTTCTGCTTGGATTGAGTTCTACGCTGCGCCTTCTGCTCGTTTGCCATTGCTATAAGACAGATGCCGGCCTCATTTGGATCATTTCTGCCCGGAAAGCGGATCGCCAAGAACAAGAACTCTACACGCGGAGAATCAGGTCATGAGAAAACACTACGATTTTTCAACTGCCATCCCCAATCCGTACGCGAAACTTCTCAAACGGCAAGTAACCCTGCGCATTGACGAGCCGACCCTTGGGTATTTCAAGAGTCTCTCCCAGGAAATGGCGATCCCCTATCAAACACTGATCAACCTATACCTTCGAGAGTGTGCGGCCTCCCAAAAGCACCTGCGTATAGCTTGGGAAACACCCAAGAGTCCCAAGTCTGCCTGACCTCTCGTTCAACCCGAACCCAACCGTACGCCGCTGCTGCCATGCTTTAAGCAGTCGGCTTGGTTAACTTTGTTCGTTGGATTCAGGGAACAGGGATGAGTTTGCTTGATCCTTGAGAGCGGATTCGTATTAGTCCCGGACCAGCCTGATACCTCCCTCTTCAAGCACGATCCGCCTGCTTTTGTAGAGGGCGCCCAGGGTCTGTTTGAACACCTTTTTGCTGATGCCGAACAGGGTGTAGATGTCTTCGGGTCTGCTCTTGTCGGTCACGGGGATGAAGCCACCTTGGCGTTTCAGCACAGTCAGAACGCCTTGGGCGATGGCATCCACCTTGGCGTAACCCGGCGAGCTGAGGGCAACATTCAGCTTGTGATCGGCCCGGAGTGCTTTGATATAGCCATCCCGGGTTTCGCCACGGTTGACGCGGCTGAAAATATCGCTGGCATGGACCATTCCCCAGTAACGATGGTTGACCACCACGCGCACGCCCAGATCCGTGCGATCTGCAATGACCAGGGAGACCTTGTCCCCTTCCTTAAATTCCTCGGTCTCATCCCCCAGGAACTCCTCCAGGCGCGTGGATGCGGTTACCCGGCCCTCTTCATTCAGGAACAACACCACCAGGATGGGTTGACCTTCCTGGATCAGTGGTTTTTGCTCAGGCTTCACTTCCTTCCAGGGCAGAAACAAGTTCTGGGGCAGGCCCCACGCCAGGAAGGCACCGGTTTTATTCACCGTCGCGATTTTCAGCTGGGCCACCTCGCCCCGTTGCGCCAGGGGCTTGCGGGTGGTGGCGGTCGCGTGTCCTGGGGCCTCCAGGTACACGAATACCTTCAGCGTTTGCAAAGGTTGGCTGCCAGCTGGAACCTGGTCCAGGGGGAGCAGCAGCTCGCCCTGCTCGCCCCCATCCAGAAAGGCGCCCTCCGCAGACACTCGGAGCAGGTTCAAATCGTTCCAGACGCCAAGTTCAGCCATGGGCATTTCCCTGGGCAGGAGCCCTTTCATGCTGGGGTGTTGCAACAGGCCAGAACTGAACCACCACCAGCGGTGTGTCGGGCGCACTCGCATGGAGTTCGAGCCTCGCACCCTGGCCGAACGCGCCGGAAGAACCATCAGAAAAGAGCGAGTCCATGGCCCCGAGTTCAACCGCCAAAGGCTCCACCCGGACCCGGCCACGCGGTGCAAACAACAGGGTGGTGGGGGTCAGAGGCTCCAGCTCCGCGAAAGTAGTGAGTGGGAGGGCGCACTGCGACCGATAGCTGGAGGTGAGCGTGAGCGCGGTTGCGCCTGCTCCCAGGACCAGCACCTGCACCACAGCGCGTACTCGGCTCGGATCGCTGATCACGCCAAAATCAACACAAGGGCCTTGGATGAGCGTGGCGGTTACGGTGTCGTCGCCGGAGAAGACCACTGGTTGTCGAATATTTTTCAGGCGCTGGCGGGCTGTTCCATGCTTTCCCACGATATCCAAAAGCAGCCCGGCACCCTCCAGCAACACCAGTGATCGGCTATAGCCCGGAAAGCTTGAGAAGGGCCCCGACGCTTCTATTTTTGCCGAGCTCACCCGCCACAGAAACGGATCTGCAAGGCCGGATCCCTTGGGTTCCATGGCGATCTCGGTGGTGCTTCCACCCCCCTTTTTCCAGGGCATGATGCGGGAATCGGAAGAGTGGAGATGCTGCATGGTGACAGTTTCTCACGGCCCCAGGTAACGGTCGCCATTCACCTCGAAGGGCTTGAATGCTCACCCCCCCCTACGATCAATAAAGGTATGTCGGTCACTGGAACGGCAGAGCGAAGCAGGCACCGTACCGGAATTGGATTTGACCCTATTGACCCTGTTCACAATTGGGTCGGAGTAGGATCTAGAAATCTGTCAGATGGTGTGTTTCCAAACTATCGCCTGCCCTTTCGTCTGATGGTTGGCCTGAACCGCTTGTGCGCACCTTACTTGGAGTCTTCGTGCGACCTCTTCATTCCCTGGTGGCAACCCTTACCTGCATGCTCCCGCTGGTGGCAGCCCAACCGGATGCCTGGCATCGGCAACCAGCCTTCAGTGTGGATCCCACCCGCATGCTCCAGGAGGCTCGGGCCTCCAAGGTTAAAGAGGGGCAGGTCGTTGTCGAGCTGTTGGAGGAAACCTCGGTGGTCTTCGATGCCAAAGGAGGGCACGAGACCCATTACCGCTATGTCTTCCGCATTGATCACGATTCCGCCATCAATGGCTGGCGCTCGGTGGGGGCGGTATGGGAGCCCTGGCATCAAGAGCGGCCTCGCATCAGGGCCCGGGTCATCACACCTGATGGGGTGGTTCACGCCTTGGATCCAGCCACCATTGGAGAATTTCCCGTCAACGAGGAAGGGACCAAGCTCTACGATGATCGCAAGCGGCTGGGGCCCCCCCTCCCGCAGCTCTGTCTGGGTGCGGTGGCTGAGGTGGAAGTCATTACGCGGGATCTGGAGCCAGTCCATGCGGTCGGAACCTTGGGTGCCATTGCCCTGCAGCAGCCTGTTCCCGTTGCGTTCACGCGCGTGTGGGTGGACGTGCCCGAAGCGATGCCCTTCCAGTGGAGGTTGGTGGGCCTGGGCGCTTCCCAGCCCCGCATTACCAGAGAGAACGGACGCAAGAGGCTCACCTTGGAGATGGGTCCCACGGAACCATCAGAGGCCCGGGAGCCCTCCTCGGATCCCGATGCCCAGCCCCGGCCAGTCCTGGCCTATTCGACCGTGACCACCTGGGGGGCCGCCTCGGTCTATTACGCGGGAATCGTCGAACGCCAACTAGGGCCTGTTAACACTATCTGAGTGCCTCGATAATCAGGGCTACGACGACAAAAGCAGCAAACATCACATCGAGTTTGTCGAAGCGGGTGAATACCCTTCGATACCCCTTCAACCTC
>JANYBM010000066.1 GCA_025361125.1 Holophagaceae bacterium
TCTTCATGAGGGCTTTGCGCTGGTTGCTGGGACGGCCCAGGCGCTTGCCGGCGACGTTATGGCGCATGGTGTGGCTCCTTAGACTTCTTGCTCAAGCCGCATGCCCAGGGACAGGCCGATGCGGGCCAGTTCGTCCTTGATCTCTTGCAGCGACTTTTTGCCGAAGTTCTTGGTCTTCATCAGTTCGGCTTCAGTGCGTTGCACCAATTCACCGATGGTTGTGATGTTCGCGTTGCGAAGGCAATTGTTGGCGCGAACCGACAGTTCCAGCTCTTCTACGGACTTGCCAAGCCAGGCGTTGACCTGCTCGCCGGACATGACCGGGGCGGACATGTCAATATCGGCGAAATCCTCATCCTGCCTTGCGAATACCAGGAAATGTTCCCGCAGGACAAGTGCTGCGTCCGACACGGCATCCTTGGGGGACACGGTGCCGTTGGTCCACACCTGAAGCGTGAGCTTTTCATAGTCGGTGCTCTGGCCCACTCGGGCTGGCTCAACGATGTAATTCACGCGAAGCACTGGGCTGTGATTTGAATCCATGGGAATGAATCCCAGGCCCAAAGTTTCGTCATGATTGCGATCTGCGGTAACAAATCCGCGGTTCACGGAAACGACGATCTCCAACTCCAGATCGGCTTCCTCACCGAGGGTGGCGATGTGGATGTCGGGATTGACGACGTCCACGTTCTGGTTCGTGCGGATGGCGCCAGATTTGACGATGCCTTCGCCCTTGGAAGAGAGCGTGAGGATCTGGCGCTCGCTACTGTGGACCTTGAAGGGAACTTCCTTCAAGTTGAGCAGGATGTGGGTGATGTCTTCCCACACGCCGGGCAGGGTGGTGAATTCGTGTTGTACGCCCTTGATGCGTAAGTGCGTGACCGCGCCGCCCTGGATGCTGCTGAGCAGCACCCGACGCATGGCGTGGCCAACAGTGGTGGCGAAACCACGCTCGAAGGGAAAAGCCACGAACTCGCCATAGGTATCGCTCAGGCTGGCCTGATTGACTTCGGCGAAACGCGGGCGCTGGAAATCGCTGAGGTTCAGCATGTATTCCCCTCCCTTACTTGCTGTAGAGCTCGACAATCAACTGTTCGTTGATGTCCAGCGTGATGTCTTCCCGAGTGGGAGACGCAATGACTTGGCCTTTGAAGGCGCCGCCGTCGAGAGTTAGCCACTTGGGGATGCCACGGCCTGCCGCGGTTTCCACGGAAGTCTTGACTCCCTCATTGATCTTGGCGCGTTCGCCAAGTTCGATGCTATGGCCGGTCTTGGTCTGGAAAGAAGGGATGTCCACCCGCTTGCCATCGACCCTGACATGGCCGTGCATGACCATTTGGCGAGCGGCAGCCCGGCTGGCAGCTAGCCCCAGACGGTAGACCACGTTATCCAGACGGCTCTCAAGGAACCCCAACAGGTTGTGGCCTGTGACGCCTTTTTTGGCATCGGATTTTTGGAAGTAGAGGCGGAACTGTTTTTCAAGCACACCGTAAATACGCTTCACTTTCTGCTTTTCGCGGAGCTGAAGGGCATAGCCGGTGGGCTTCTTCAATTTTCCCGCGCCGTGCTGGCCGGGGAGTTTGCCCTTGCGGGTCTCGAATGAACATTTCTCTTTGAAGCAGCGTTCGCCCTTCAGGTAGAGTTTCATGCCTTCGCGGCGGCAGAGGCGGCAAACGGCATCATTGTAACGAGCCATGGAATGTCTCCTCTAGTTAGACGCGGCGCCGCTTGGGCGGGCGGCAACCATTGTGGGGAATGGGGGTGACGTCGCGGATGCTGGTCACGGAAATACCGGCGGCATTGATGGCGCGAATGGCGCTCTCACGGCCAGCACCGGGTCCCTTGACGCGCACATCGGCGCTGCGGATGCCGTGTTCCTTGGCGGCCTCGGCGGCCACGCCTGCGGCCACCTGGGCGGCGAAGGGCGTGCCCTTGCGGGTGCCACGGAAATTCTGGTTTCCGCTTGAAGCCCACGCGAGCATGTTCCCCATGGGATCAGAAATTGAAATGATCGTGTTATTGAAGGAAGCCTGAACATGCACCACGCCGTGGGGCACATTCTTTTTTTCCTTTTTTTTGACCACCTTCTTGCCGGCGGTCCGTGTCTGTGTCTTGGCCATGTCGGATCCTTAAGCTCTACTTCTTTTTACCGGCGACGGTCTTGCGCTTGCCCTTGCGGGTTCGCGCGTTGGTGTGGGTGCGCTGACCGCGGACCGGAAGGCCCTTGCGGTGGCGCAAGCCGCGATAGCTTCCGATGTCCATCAACCGCTTGATGTCGAGGCTGATATTCTTGCGGAGATCACCTTCAACGGTTTCGTCGGTGGTGATCACCTTGCGGATGCGGCCCACCTCGTCCTCGGTGAGATCCCGCACCTTCGTGCCGAACTCCACCTTGGCCTTGGTGAGAATAGTGTGGGCCTTGGCGCGGCCGATCCCGTAGATGTAGGTCAGCGCAATTTCAATGCGCTTTCCAACGGGAAGGTCAATGCCTGCGATGCGTGCCATTGATGCTCCTTATCCCTGACGCTGCTTGTGCTTGGGGTTCTTCTTGCAAATGATCCGGATAATGCCTTCACGGCGGACCACTTTGCAGTGTTCGCACAGCTTCTTGACAGAGGGCCGAACTTTCATGGGTGACCTCTCGATTAAAGGTTATTTGAAACGGTAGATGATGCGGCCCCGGGACAGATCGTACGGGGTGACCTCGACGAGGACCCGATCGCCCGGAAGTATACGGATGAAGTTCTTCCGCATTTTGCCACTGATGTGCGCGAGTACCTGATGCTTGTTCTCTAGTTCGACGCGAAATACCGCGTTGGGCAGGGATTCCACCACTGTGGCTTCGAGCTCAATGGCTTCTTCTTTGCTCAAGCGGACTCCGCGAACAGCTGACCCAGAGATTCAAACACCTGTTCCGGGGAAAGATTGCCATCCACGGAACGGAAGTTCGGTTTGCGTTCATAGAAGCTTAAGAGGGGCTGGAAGGTGGCATTGAATTCCATCATCCTGCTTCGAAAGGCTTCCGCGGTATCGTCAGAACGGTGCTTCAGCGGACTGCCGCACAGATCACAGATGCCAGCTTGCTTGGGGGGCTTGGTTTCTGTGTGATAGATGGCGCCGCAATCGTTGTTGCTGCAAACACGGCGACCCACCACACGGGCTTCAAGCACTCCATCGGGGACTGCGACACTTATTACGAACCCAAGTCCGATCAGTTGGGTGGAGAGGAATTCCCCCAGTGCCTCGGCCTGATGAAGCGTTCGCGGATAACCGTCGAACAAGACATCGCCTTCAAACCCTTGTCGCAGCCGCGCAAACACGAGTCCGTTGACAGTGTCATCGTCCACCAATTTACCACTGGCCATGATCGCTTTCGCTTTCAGGCCAATCTCTGTTCCTTTCGAAACAGCGTCTCTTAGAATATCACCAGTAGATAGGTGATTCAATTTGAACTTTTCCACCAGACGTTTCGCCTGAGTTCCTTTTCCAGATCCCGGAGGCCCTAGGAGAATATGCACGATCATCAAGCATTCTCCGAGCGAGTGCTCAGGCGTGAAGCCGGACCAGCCGTGGGGGCGACTCCGGAGCGTGTGCGAACCCGCCCTTTTTCCAGGAAACCGTCATATTTGCGCATGATTTGGTAGCTCTCGATTTGAGCCACGGTATCCAACGCAACACCCACAACAATAAGTAGTGAAGTCCCACCATAATAAAAATTGATACCGGAGATGCTGTTCGTGAGAATCAACGGCACGATGGAAACCACACCCAGATATATGGCACCGGCAAAGGTAAGCTTCGACAAAATGCCGTCAAGGTAGGCGGACGTTTCTTTCCCTGGACGAATACCGGGGATATACCCACCAGACTTTTTCATGTTGTCGGCAGTCTCGTCAGGGTTGAAAACGATGGAGGTATAAAAGAATGCGAAAAACATAGTCACGCTGATGAAGATGAGCGTGTAGACCCAGAAATGGCTTCGCGGGTTCACCCAATCGGAAGCCTTGGCCAGGAATTCCCATTTGAAGAATTGAGCAATGGTGGCGGGGAAAAAGATGATGGAACCCGCGAAAATGACGGGCATCACACCAGCGGTATTTACCTTCAAGGGCATGTAGGAACTGCGCTGGCTGGCCATGCGACTTGCATCAGCGCGTCGGGCGTAATGAATGGGAATGTTTCGATACGCGCTTTCAATCATCACCACCGCGATGAGCACCGCGAACATGGCTGAGAAAAGCAGCAGGAAGATGCCTGGGGGCGGGACTGTGCCGGTATTCGCCAACGAGTCCTTGAATAATTTGCCGAGGGTCGTCACGCCAGCCGGAAGGCCCGCGACGATGCCGGCGAAAATCAACAGGGAAATGCCATTGCCAAGACCGCGCTGCGTAATCTGTTCACCGATCCACATCACGAATATTGAGCCCACCGCGAGGGTGAAGGCCGCCATGATCCTGAAGCTGGTGCCAGGATGAGAAACCACATCTGGCCCCAAGCCCTGGGCTAGGGAAGCCACACCGAGCCCCTGGACAAACGCCAGGCCGACCGTGATGTAGCGGGTCCATTGATTGATTTTTTCGCGGCCCGCTTCGCCTTCCCGCTTTTGGAGCTGTTCCAATTGCGGGACCACCGCCCCCATGAGTTGAAGCACGATGCTGGCGGTGATGTAGGGTGTGATGCCCAGCGCGAAGATCGAGAATTTCTTAAAGGCTCCGCCTGAGAAAAGATCCACCACGTTGAAAAGATCCCCAGCCTTGCCAAGGTTCCTCACAAGTGCCTCGGCATTGACCCCGGGCACGGAAACATGGACCCCAAAACGATAGAGGGCCAGCATCGCAAAGGTAAATAAGATGCGCTTGCGGAGTTCGGGATTTTCCCAAAGCTGGCGGAATCGGTTCATTCGGCGATGGCCCTTTTAGGCTTGCGTTCGACCACTGGTGTTGCGGGGACTGGAATTTCTTCAATGGTGCCGCCCTTGGCCAGAATGGCTTCACGAGCGCCCTTGGTGACACGATCAGCGACTACCGTTACTTTGCAGGTCAGCTCGCCTTTGGCCAAAACGACAATCTTCTGGATCCGTGACTTGAGCAATTTCTTGTCGCGAATTGCTTCGATAGATACCTTCTCCCCATCCTTGAAGTAGGTCGAGATAAAGGCCAGGGTCACTTCTTGGGTCGGAATGGCGAAGATGTTCGTGAATCCACGTTTGGGCAACCGGCGATGGAGAGGCATCTGGCCCCCCTCGAAACCGCGCTTGTGACTGTAGCCACGGCGGGATTTCTGGCCTTTTTCACCGCGTGTGGCGGTCTTGCCCATGCCTGAGCCTTTGCCGCGACCCACGCGTTTGCGGGACTGGGTAGCGCCGACCGCTGGGCGGAGTTCGTTGAGTTTCATGACGTTCTCCTCTAACCCTTGACCGTTACGTCAATAAGGTGGGGCATCAACTTGAGCATCCCGTGAACATTGGCGGTATAAACACATTCGCGGGTGTCACCGGGGCGCTTGAGGCAAAGCGTCTGAGCAAATGCCTTGTGCTTGGGCACCGTGCAAATGATCGAACGGCGTAGCGTGATGATCACGTTCTTGCCGATCAAAGCTTTGCTCGGGGGATTTTGTTTCGGCTGGTTGGGCATCTTAGGCCTCCACTTGGTCCAGGCCGCGGTTGGTCATGACCGTGTAGGGGTCCATGAGAGCCGCGAGACCCTGGAAGGTGGCGCGAACCACGTTGTGAGGGTTGCTGGAGCCTAGGCTCTTGGTCAGCACGTTGTGGACGCCAGCGGCTTCCATGACGGCCCGGACTGCAGCGCCGGCGATGATGCCAGTACCCTGAGGCGCTGGCTTCATAAGTACCGACCCGGCGCCAAAATGGCCCTGGATGGGATGCGGCAAGCTGCCATTGGGGGTGACAGGAACCTTGATCATGTTGCGCTTGGCGCTCTCGATCCCCTTCTTGATGGCGGAAGGGACCTCAAGGGCCTTACCCAGGCCG
>JANYBM010000073.1 GCA_025361125.1 Holophagaceae bacterium
CGGCGTGGCATGCGCCAGGTGCTGCGCTCGTCCAAAGGCGCCTGACCCTTGAAGTGACAGACCAGGCAAGCTTCGAGATTGGGATTCTTGCCGCGCCAGTAGGCCGAGGCCTGACCGCCCGTCTCACCCCGTTTGGCTTCAGGCACACGCGGCCAGTAGTAAGTCAAGCTTGGCTTCCCATCCGCAAGGGTCTCCAGCATGAAGAGCGGGCCATTCTCGAAACTGGGCCGTCCCCAGCGGTCTTCCAAGCTGGTCATAACGACGTAGGCACCTGCTGGAAGCGGTTTGCCCTCCCGGTAGGCATCGGAACCCGAAGGCGTCGCCCAAACGCGGATCCAGCGATTGCCATGCGTGGTGGAGCGCACAGGCTCGGATTGAATGGGTTCTAGGCTGCCATAGTCAAGAGCGCGCAGGGGCGCGTCTGCTTCAGGGTCCACAGGCTCGGTTAACGGAGTGGACGATCCCTGTAAAGGCGCACTGATACTGAGTGTACCGATGGTGGGGTGGGTCATCTTGCCGCCGTAAAAACCCGCCGTGAGGGCGGCGCCACACCACAGCCAACCAAAAAACAGTGCCCAAAACCCTAAACCCTGATGCTCCAATCGCTTGCGGTAGCAGGCCAGGAGCGTGAACAAACCCAGCCCTGACGCCGTGATCGCCGCCATCTGATGTTTCCAAACCGTCACTTGCAGCCATTGTTCAGTGGTTGGCTTGAGCAAATGCGGCGCCAGGAATTTGCCCGGAGGGATCAGGCCCTGGTGTCGGGCCCATAGCCAGCCGCTGACCATGGCCAAAAATAGTCCTAAAAGCCCCGCCCAAGCCAGATAGCGACAGGTGACCCACCAAGGCTTGATGCCCCGTCCAGGCCTTTGCGCGGCTACCAGTGCCAGGGGCAGCAGTAATGCCGCGCCCACCGGAAGGTGAACCAGAAGGGGATGTTTGAGGGCGAGAAATTCGAGCATCACAGATGAGTTTGCCAGCGGATGGCCCAAACAGCATCTGAAAGCTGCCACAATCCTCCCCATGCGTTCCCATCTCCTCCAGCAAGTTCAAGATTCTGCAGCTCTCCGGCAGAGCTTTTTCGACATGGAGGTGGACCATGTCGTGGCTCAGGCCAATGACATGGCCGAACGGCTCCGGCGGGGCTGCAAGATCCTGATCTGTGGCAACGGCGGTAGCGCCGCGGACGCGCAGCACTTGGCCGCGGAACTTTCGGGACGTTATTTGAAGGAGCGCAGGGCGCTGGCCGGCATCGCGCTGACCACAGATACTTCGTCGCTCACCGCCATTGGAAACGACTACGGCTTTGATTTCGTTTTCTCTCGTCAGGTCGAAGCCCTGGCCCGGCCTGGGGATCTGCTCATCGGAATCTCCACTTCGGGTAACAGCACCAATGTCATCAAGGCTGTAGAAACAGCTGAGCACTTGGGCGTCCATACCTTAGGACTATTGGGCCGGGATGGTGGCAAGCTTAAAAGCATCGTGGATGACGCCTTGATCGTGCCATCCATCAACACCGCTCGAATACAAGAAGTCCACCAGATGGTGTACCACTTTTGGTGCGAGATCCTGGATAGCCATTTCGAACCATGAATATGCGCCGAATTTTCAACCTCATGCTATTGATTTGCGCCTTGGGGTACCCAGGCCTGACTGGTTTCCATCTCGATGCTCAGAAACCAGCGCCTGCCCCTTCACAGATCTACCGATGGAAGGACGCCAAAGGACGGCTTTACATCACCACGACCACCCCTCCACCAGGGGCTACGTTGATTGGCACGCCGCCCGAGCAGAACACCAAGGCGCCAGAACTCGCGAAATCATTGCCAAAACCTGCCCCTGTTCAACTTTCAGCCCCCCCTAACCAGCAGCTTACCGAGTCCCAGCGAGGTTTCTGGGAACTGCTCGCGCAGAGTCTGGGTGATGCCCGCGCCAAAGGCGATCGTATGGAATTGGAAGCTGCCGCTGATCGAATCTTCATGGACAGTTTCTGGGGCAATGGCCTTTGGGTGCTGCCCGCGCTCCCCTTGGCATCGCTGCTATTGGTGGTGCTGGTCGGTTGGCTCCTTGCGTCAAGACTCAAGGGTGTCAAGAAACTTATACTCATGCTGCCCGTTGTAGTGCTGGGGTTCTTTGCCGCACAGGTAACTTTGGCTCGCTTTGTCTACAAGGCTCAAGTCCAACGCCTGACGGGAAATCTGATGTTGCTCGAGCTGAATCTCGGTGGGGGAAAATCCCTGTCCGTGGACCACAAGGAGCTTCTTGATTCCCGGCTCAGGGAGCTCGACGATGGAACCCACGCGGTATCGCTGCCATGGAAATATGTTCAGGCCGCGTTGGCCATGAGGCAGTCACTTCGGCAAATGGTGGTGGATCCCTGATCAAAGCTCTGGTTCCACATCTATCCAGGCTTCGTACAGCGGCCCATGCGGAGCCGTTGGGATTGTATCTGCACCTACCTTTTTGCCGGGACCGCTGCACCTATTGTTCCTTCGTCACGACTCGGGATGAGTCGCTCCAACCCGCCACCGTAACCAGGCTGGTGGCCCAGGTGCATAGTTGGGGCGATGCACTGGATCACCCGAAGCTGGACACGCTTTATTTGGGCGGCGGCACGCCTTCATTGCTGAGTCTGAATGAACTGACCGCGCTTTCGAATTCCGTCCACGAAGCTTTCGATCTATCGCCTTTGACGGAAGCCACACTGGAAGCCAATCCTGGCACGGTGGATCTTGCCTGGCTGCAGGGGGCTCGGGCACTGGGATGGGATCGCATCAGTCTGGGCGTGCAGACGCTGGATGATGAATTGCTGGGGCGGCTGGGCCGTATCCACGATGGCGCGGTGGCCCTGGAAGCGCTGGGACTAGCCCGGCGAGCGGGGTTTGAGCGACGCAGTGGGGATCTCATGGTGGGAATTCCTGGTCAGGATTTGTCCCGTGTGCTGGCTGACGCCCGTCGCATGCTTGCAACTGGCCTTGAACACATAAGCATCTATCTGCTGGATCTCGACAAGAATTGTCCCCTGAAGGCCGATGTGGACGCAGGGCGCTTAACGTTGCCCTCGGAGGACGACGTGGCAACCGTTTTCGAGGCTTTGCAGGTCGAATTGCCGCGTCTGGGACTACCTCCCTACGAGATCAGCAACTACGCGAGACCAGGGTCCGAGTCCCGCCACAATTCGCGCTATTGGGAACGACGCCCGTACTTGGGCATCGGCCCCAGCGCGGCCTCGCACCTGGGTGATTTTCGTTGGACCGAAGAAGGTAATATCCCCGCCTGGGCGGATGGCCGGGCCGGGGTGGAGCTTCAGGAACTGGACGCGGCGGAAGCCCTTTCAGAAATCCCCCTGTTGGGCCTGCGGTTGCACCGCGGCGTGGATTGGGGGGCCCTCCGCGCGCTCGCCAGATCCAACAACCTGTTGCCGTTGGTGGACTCCTGGGAAGTCCAGCTGGCGCCTTTCGAGCGGGGGGGCTTGATCCTGCGCGAAGGCCCCATCATGAGACTTTCAGAACGGGGCATGTTGCTCAGCAACGGCCTTCTTTCCACTTTCGTATAAGGAGCTATCGTGCCGCTGCGCAAAGACCCTCTCAACTGGTTGTATCCACCCATTGAGCCTTATACGACCGGTCGCTTGAAGGTCTCGGACTTGCACGAACTCTATTTCGAAGAGAGTGGGAACCCGAACGGCAAGCCCGTGATTTTTCTTCATGGTGGACCCGGCGGCGGAACGGGTCCCAACAATCGCCGTTATTTTGATCCCGGCAGGTACCGCATCATCCTGATGGACCAGCGCGGCTGCGGGCAGAGCACACCCTATGCCGAAATACGTGAAAACACCACCTGGGATCTGGTGGATGATATCGAGACGCTTCGCAAGCACTTGGCCATCGAATGCTGGCAGGTTTTCGGCGGATCCTGGGGATCAACCTTAGCCCTGGCCTATGCGGAAAAATTTCCCAATGCCGTGTCGGAGCTGGTGCTACGAGGCATCTTCATGCTTCGGACCTACGAGCTTGATTGGTTCTACCGCGGCGGTGGCGTTTCCAAGGTATTCCCTGATGCCTGGGAGGATTACCTCGCGGCCATTCCTGAAGCTGAACACGGCGATCTTGTGGCGGCATATGCCAAGCGGCTTTTCAGTGAGAAGTCAGAAATCAATTTGCCTGCCGCCAAGGCGTGGAGCCTCTGGGAAGGCGCCACCAGCAAGCTGCTTCCAGACCCCGCTTTCGCGGCCAGTTACGGGCAGGAAGACAGTACCCTGGCCTTTGCGCGCATTGAGTGCCACTACTTTGTGAACAAAGGCTTTCTGGAGCGCGAGGACCAGCTACTGGCGGACGTTCACAAGCTTCGCCACATTCCTTGCGTCATCGTACAGGGCCGCTACGACATGGTGTGCCCCATGCAGAACGCCTGGGATCTCCACCGCGTCTGGCCCGAAGCAGAACTGGTCATCGTTCCTGACGCGGGCCACAGCGCCACGGAGCCGGGTAATTCAAAAGCCCTGGTCGCCGCCACGGACCGCTTCGCGGGTTTTCAGGCTTCGTAGCGCCCGGGCCAATCCAATGGGTCCGGCCAGAGTGGTGAGCAGGATGGCACCCACGATGGCGGCTTGGATTTGGGGGCTCAGGAGCGGTGAACCGTTCAGCATCAACTGTGCGCCCGCGGCGACGAAGATGAGGCCCACTTCCCCCCGGGGCACCATGCCCCAGCCGATAATGGATGGGTGAAGGTTTTTCCCGCCACCGTAGCCTGCGATCCACTTGCCGAGCACCCCAAGGACCGCGAGCAGGAGCGCCAAGAGTAGTGTCCTTGGCTGGCATAGCGCGCCCACATCCACCCTCGCACCCATGAGCACGAAGAAGAGTGGTGCTAACACCGAAACCAAGGGATGCACCAGATCTTCAAGGCTATGAAGCTCACGTTCTTCGAGGACTCGAACGTGCGCGGGCTCAAGGATGAGCCCAGCCGCGTAGGCGCCCACGATGCTGGCAAGGCCCGCAAGATTGCCCAAATAGGCCAGCAGGAACGCGAAGCCCAGGCTCATGGGTAGGAGAATTTGCTCCCCGCGCAAACGATTTGCCAGGTGGAAGAGATGGGGCGTAACCCAGCGCCCAAGGGTCATTGCCACCACAAGAAAGCCCAAGGCCAGAGCAAAAGTGCGTGCGAGGCTGCCCCAAGGAGGGCCGCCTCCATTCGATGCGCTTACCAGGCCCGACACCAGCACCAATACGAGCAGACCGAGGATGTCGTCCATGACCGCCGCGCCCATGATCACGCGGCCTTCGGTGGTATTTGCGGCACCCTTTTCACGCAGCACCTGGGCACTGATGCCGATGCTGGTGGCGCAAAGGCAGGCTCCAATGAAAAGATCCACGCTGAACGGAGTTCCCTTCGGCAGCATCAGGATCGCGCCACCAAGCCCCAAGGCCATGGGCGCTGCCACACCGATGAAGGCCACCCGCAAAGAGGCGGCACCACTTTTCAGCATTTGCGCCACCGTGCTTTCGAGCCCCACCGCGAACATCAGCACCACGATGCCAAGGTTGGCGAGCAGGTCCGCCGCGGCATTCAAGGTGACATCGGGGAAGGCAATGAATTGCCGATGCAGAGCCGCCAGCGTGAGGCCCATCGCCAGTTCCCCCGCCACCGCCGGGATTTTCATGCGGATCGCAAGCTCGCCGCCAAGCTTTGCTGCCAGCCAAAGCAGCGCCAGCAGCCCGAGGGTGGAGGAAAGGGGATCGGCCATTACCAGCGCGAAGGTCATGGAGCAATGATATGGGTCGGGATGGCAGGCGGGTGTGTGAATCCCAAAAATGCTGGGAAGATTCCTGGTAGAGGCACTCCATGATTCGTCCCTTCCAAGGCATGGTTCCCAAACTCGGGCAGCGCATTTTCGTGGCGGACTCCGCACTGGTGCTGGGGGATGTGGAGATCGGCCATGACAGTTCCATCTGGTTCAACTGCGTTGTACGTGGTGACGTGAATTATGTGCGCATTGGCACCCGCACCAACATCCAGGACATGAGCTGCATCCACGTCACAAATCACAAATGGCCCACGCTCATCGGCGACGAGGTGAGCATCGCCCACAATGTGATGCTCCACGGCTGCACCCTAGAAAAAGGCGTACTGGTCGGCATGAGCACCACGATCATGGATGGCGCGGTGATCGGTGAAGGCTGTCTTGTGGCTGCCGGTTCACTGGTGCGCGAGGGCTTCCGGGCCCCACCTCACACCCTTATTGCAGGATGGCCAGCCATTGTGAAAAAAGATCTCGGCGAGGACCACCGGCTGCTCGTGGCCAGTGTCTGGTCCCGTTACGTCCGCTACAAAGAAGCCTACTTCAAAGATGGCTGGCCCATCGCCGAAGCGCCTGAAATCTCTGCTCCGCAACCTGGGTTCAAGGATGGGCATCCGTACGCATGAGCACTACTCGATCTCAACGGCCTTCGTCACCGTGTTCTCGGGGTAGCTGCGGGCCAAACTCCTGGCCTTGCTGGTTTTCACGATGGCGACGATGCCGAGGATGATCGCGATAGGAATGCCCACGCAGGTAGGGCCAGAACGATGGCCAGGATGCCGCAGACCCTGCCTGTTTTGGCACCAGGGCTTGGTTCCTTCCCATGGATCTCACCCACGTTCAAATTCGGATTGAAGGAAGTTTCGTCGGCCAATGGAACTCCAGGCATTTGACCTTCCACCATACCAAGCCGATCCCCCCTTCCCGGATTCTCCTGATTGGCTAAACTTGAGTAACCTCTTTTGGAACCCATGCAGCCTCATTTGATCATCCGCGTCCACGCCGATCTTCGGTTGGGCCTTGGGCATGTGGCTAGGGGCTTGGCTGTTGAACAGGCCTGGCGTGCTCTGGGAGGCCGCGCCACCCTTGCCGTTTCGGGGGATGATCGGGCTCGGCGCGTGGGTTCAGGGCGGCATCCTTTCACCGATGCGCCGTTGCCCTGCGAAGTGTTGGATCTCGGCGCAGCATCCACGGCGCCATTGCCCAAGGATCTCGTGGCCAAGTCCAAAGTGGTGCTTCTGGATCTCTGGGATTTGGACCACGCTCAAGTTGAAGCACTCAAGCCCCTGAAAATTGCGGTGATGGAGGATGACGGGGATACGCATGAAAGTGCTGACCTGCTCTTTCAGCCTTTCCTGGAGGGCGTGGACTTCCCTGATCACCCAATGAGAACCGTGAATGGACGCAAGGTTCGGCCCTTCGAGGGTCAGCACGGGAATTGCCGAGTCCTGCGCGGGTCTCGCTTTGCCGTGGTGGGTGGCCTGGCTTTGGAACGCAGGCCCAAGCGGCAACCCCTGCAACCTCTGGCAGTACACCGCCTGCTCGTCACTTTTGGCGGCAGCGATGGCGCGGGCTTGGCCCAGCGATCTTTCAAAGCGCTGGAGCAGTTGGTGCTGGAGGACCGATGGCGGGGCACGTGCACGATCCTGGCCCCCGCTGGGATCCAGGCCAAACCCTTTCCTGGATGTTCAATTCACCCCAGCCTGTCGAATCTCACCGAACAGCTTCTGGGCTATGACGCCTTGTGGTGCAGCGCGGGTGTGACACTGACCGAAGCTTTGTGCCTTGGCATCCCGGTTGCCGCCTGGGGCCAGAACGAACGACAGCATCGCATCCTGGCGGATCTGGCCCAGGCTTCGGCCTGCTTCGACCTGGGAATTGGGCCAGAAGTCGGCTTGGAGATCACGACGAAAGCCCTGGAGCAGTGGTTGGGCCCTGAAGGGCAGGACAGCCGAAACGAACAGAGCCGCGATGGCAGGTTCTTGGTAGATGGTCTCGGTGCCTCTCGCATCGCCCAGGAGTTGCTGGCTTTGAGTGGCGGGGCTTAGACGGTAGATCCCAAGGCACGAGTCTTGTGAGTCCTGGGGCAATCTGGGAGCGCCTTTGGCAGCATCCCTACAGAACTCAGAACCTCAGGACTTAGGACCCAGGTCTCAAGCTCACCTCATAACCCACAGCCCACAGCCTGCTGCCCGATATGAAACTTCTCCTTGACCCCATTGGCATCGAGCGATAATCTTTTTTTCTTGCGTTCCCGTCGATTGGTGGGTTTGCCAGGAAGGTTTGACGTTGCAGGGATTGTTAAATTGTTAATTCGGAGCAGCAACATGAGCACCTATTTTCCTAAGGGCCAAGAGATCAAGCGTAAGTGGTTCCTGGTAGACGCCACCGGATTGACCGTGGGGCGTCTTTCGTCCGCAGTCGCCGAAGTGCTTTCCGGCAAGAACAAGCCAACGTGGACGCCCTTTCTTGATACCGGGGACCATGTCGTAGTGATCAATGCCGCTAAAGCAGTGTTGACGGGTAAGAAGACTACGCAAAAGATCTACCGACGGGTTATGACCACCCGGCCAGGCTCCATGAAAGAGATCCGGGCCGATGTCATGCAGAAGACTTTCCCCAGCCGTATCATCGAGTCCGCCGTGAAGGGCATGTTGCCCAAGGGCCCTTTGGGCCGGGCGATGTACCGCAAACTCAAGGTTTACGAAGGCCCCGAGCACCAGCAGGCCGCCCAGTCCCCGGAACCCATGCAGATCAAGCTTTAATTTTCAGACCTTAGTAAATCGTCGAGGGAAAAATGGCAATCAATCAGTACTACGGAACAGGCCGACGCAAGACAGCCGCTTCGCGCGTGTTCCTTCGCCCAGGCACTGGCAAGATCAATGTCAACGGCCGCAGCCTTGAGGATTTCTTCCCCAACGCGGTGCTCCGCATGATGGTGCATCAGGCACTGGTGTTGAGTGACATGGATGGAAAGTGGGACATGCACATCACCGTGAGTGGTGGTGGTTCCGCCGGACAGGCCGCAGCCATCCGCTTGGGCATTTCTCGCGCACTGCTGATTTACAATGAGCAATTGAAGGGGCTCCTCCGCGGCGCAGGTCTGCTGACTCGCGATCCCCGCATGAAGGAGCGTAAAAAGCCAGGCCAGAAGGCCGCTCGTCGCCGCTTCCAGTACAGCAAGCGTTAATTTCCTTTCAGGTCTTTGCAAACC
>JANYBM010000110.1 GCA_025361125.1 Holophagaceae bacterium
AGGAAGACCATTCGCGGCGCGACAAAATGACATCACTTCGACTGCATCTGATTCCCCTCGCTGTGGTGTGCATTTCTGCGTCAGCTCAGGACCCCTGGAGCTCGGTTGATCAGGCGGTGGCAGGGGCTCGCAGTCCCGACAGCTTCGTCCTTGTGGCCACAGATCCGGACTTTGACTTCAAGTGGTTTGGGGAGGACGCTCTGGGCACCACCTGTGGCAAGGAACTCATACTGATGGCCCCGGCAAAAGACGTTGCAGACCTGTTGGTCCGCAACCATGGAGGGCACTGCTGGGCGTTGTACGGCCCCTCTGCTGAACGGCTCGACGAAGGTCGAGGATTGCCGCGGCCGACGGCCATCCGGGAGCGCATGTTGCAAGCAGGTTGGAGGCCTTTGCGGGAGATTCTGAAAGCACACCTCCATGACCACCCGGAGGATGGCCAAGGCTGGCTTGAACTGGCATTCGACGTGGCCCGTCAGGCCAGGACCGCCAAGGAAGTCGGGAAGCTCGGTGCCACCTTGTTGCACTCCATCCGAAATGAATTGCTTCCATGCCTTCGAGCTCTGCGGGAGATCCCAGGAACAGCCGGATCTTGGGGGGATCCTAGCAACGCGCTGTTTCGGCCTCTCTTCAGGGCTATCTGGATTGCCGAGTTGGACCAGGATCCCGAAATCGGAGATGCCATCCACCGTCTAGCGGATAAATTCCCCGACCTGCTTGCCGTGGATCCCGAAAAAGAGATTTTGTGGCATGCCCGGTCGTATCTGCTTCGCAGCACTACCGAACAGGATCAAGACGCTTCTATCCGATTCGCCCTATCCCTTGACGGTGTTCCTGGCCGACCGTGGCCGCCTCCCTTTTATGCATTCTGGATGCGGACCTGGTACAGGAAGGATCCCGATACCATGGCCCGGGAAGGAAGCGAACTGCTGCAACGCAATCTCGAACCAACGATGGTGCGTCGTCTCGGGAAGCCTCATGTGTACCGGATGCTGGAGGCTTGGGGAGCGCTGCACCTAGAGGGTCTGCTCCTCCAGAAACGAATGGATGAGGCGCTTTCCTATATAGGCTGGCTGCGCAGCCAATCAGGAAACCGATGGGGTGATCTGTCCACCGAACTCAGAGGGAATCTGGTTCCCACAGTGGAAGACAAAAAGGGCCTTTTCGATCCGAAGCCCATGCCCATGTTCACGACTGAACAAAGGGCTTCCGTTCAGAGTGCTCTGGCTGAAGTTCCTCTTCCCAATACAACGTTTCCCATAGTCGTTCCACTTCGACTTGTTCTTCTCGAGATCCACGAACCAACTGACTGGTCACTACCTGATTGGTTGCAGCTTCAAAAGAGTCCTGTTTTCGAACCCTGGGATACCTCAGAGCTGGTCTGGAACCCACTGAAGCATGAAGAAGCCCAAGCGCTACTCTCGAGCCACGATTGGCAGGATGGGCCCCGTTGGGTGTTGCTCCAGGGTGAAGAGTTACTGGCTGCGGGACCAGGCTGGCCTACTGCGGAGAAGCTTGATGATGCGCTTCGTGCCCACGCCATCCCACGCTTGGACACTCTCAACGCTTTCATCAAGACACATCCGGACCGCCTGGATGCCAGGCGAGAACGGATGGAACTCCTGCGTCCCCGTTTGCCCAATCCACGCCTAGAATCGTTCTTTCTGCAGGATTGCGAAGCCATGAGTTCCCCAATCGGGGGCCTGCCTTTCCAGCCAGAAACAGCCCGATGGGGTCCTGTTGCGAAGCGCATCTGTGCACGCTTGGCGGAGCGACTCAAGCATTGGCCGTTCAGCACAAACGACTGGCAGGCCTATGCCGAATGGTCCGGTTTGGATAACCGATCTCCAAGGTCGGCCATGCTCCTCTCTGACTTGGATCCGTGGCCTCGCCAAGCCTTTACTCGCCTCCCCGGCCCTATTCCTAGCCCAGCCTCCCTCGCGGTCATGAGATCCCTGCTCTCTTCAGGTCGCCCTCAAGAAGCGGATGCCTGGATGCAGGTTCTCTGGGAAAAGGGACTAAAGGACTGGCTTGTGCGCTGGGTGAAACTCCCCACTCTCCCAGTGAAGAGCCGGGACAAGAAGGTTCAGGTAGAAGGCCAGTATGATTACCGCGCATCGGAAGTTAACGACCTGCTGGCCGATTGGGGCGAAGCACTCAGTGCTGCCCGAAATGCCAAGCGGGTGGCCGCTGTCAGGCAGGAACTGGAAGACATTAGACCAGGCTTAGCCGGGATGCTTTCGGGAGCCGTCAAATAGCCATGAATGTGTCTTTGCTTCTACAACTTGGCAAGAATGCGGATGCCCTCTTCGCTTCTCTCTCTAGTTCTCCCGTTATCTGCTACCTGCAGTGGACCCAATGCCGGACCACCTAAGCGATCAGTAAAACCGACTGGATGACCTAAGCAGTCCACCCCTGCAGTGCCGGGGATGATCGACAGCCTCAAGACGGGGGTTCCGTGGGTGCCGGAATTTGGGTTCCACAGTTCCAGCATGCGGCGAACTGGGCTTCATGGACCTCACCACACCTTGGACACGTCCAGGGACCTTCGGAAAATTTCGGTACGCCCACTCCGGTCGTGTAATTCGCAATGACCACCTTGGCCTGCTCGAGCTGATCGTCTTCCAGAATCCAAACGGAGGGGCGCATTCCCGAAAGCGCCGAGCCGCCTTCCACCGTGGTGAAAAGGGATTCGCCACGGACCTCCGCGGGAATACCTGAAGCCTCGAGAAGGCCATTCAGAAAATGGGCCTCGGCATGATGTTGCGCTTCGAAAACCTTCAGCATGAAGAGCTCCCCGAGCAACCTGACTGAGCAAGGTCACTTTGTTAGATGATGGCCGCCAATTCCGCCCCTTGGCGGATGGCGCGTTTGGCGTCCAGCTCGGTGGCCAGATCGGCGCCGCCGATGAGCTGAACTGGAATGCCCGCGGCTTTCAATGGTTCCACCAGTTCACGTTGGCTAAGCTGGCCGGAACAGTTGATGACGGAATCGACTTCCAGGCAACGCGGCTCCTGGTTGGCACCCTCCGTGATCCACAAGCCGTGGTCGTCGATGCGCTCGTAGGTAACGCCGCCGATCATCTTCACCTTGTTCGCCTTGAGCGTGGCGCGGTGCACCCAGCCCGTGGTCTTGCCCAGGGAAGCTCCCATGCGGTCGCTTTTCCGCTGGCACAGGAACACCACCCGGCCAGGTTTTGGAGGCTCCGGCGAAGCTTGCAGCCCGCCATGAGATCCCACCTTTTCGTCCACACCCCAGGTTCTCAGATAGATGCCCACATCGGGTTTCTCGCCTTCCTGCACCAGGAATTCCGCCACATCGAACCCGATGCCTCCGGCCCCGATGATGGCCACCTTCGCGCCCGCTTTCTTGCGCCCCGAGAGCAGATCCGGATAGCTGATGACTTTCGCATGATCCATGCCTGTGATTCCGGGCAGGCGCGGGAAAACCCCGGTGGCAAGCACCACCTCATCGAAGTCTTTAAGCTGTTCTGCGGAAGCCCGGGTTTTCAATTTTACGTCAACCTGCGCCAACTCCAAACGGCGTGCGAAATAGCGCAGCGTTTCAAAAAACTCTTCCTTGCCCGGAACCTGCTTGGCCAAATTGAGCTGACCGCCCAATTCCTCCGCGGCCTCGAAAAGCGTCACCCTATGGCCCCGCTCAGCAGCGTAGCTCGCGAAGGCCATGCCCGCCGCGCCGCCGCCCACCACGGCGATGCGCTTGGAGCGGGTTGCCTTCGGAAAGTTCAGTTCGGTCTCGTAGCAAGCCCTCGGATTCACGAGACAGGTAGCTCGTTTCAGTTCGAAGACATGATCGAGGCAGGCCTGGTTGCAGGCGATGCAGGTGTTGATTTCATCGCTGCGATCTTGTGCGGCCTTGCGCACGAACTCCGGATCCGCGAGCAGCGGCCGCGCCATGGAAACCATGTCCGCGTCGCCTCGCGCGAGAATGTCTTCCGCTACCTCCGGCGTATTGATGCGATTGGTAGTGATGAGGGGGATATTCACCTCACCCTTCATGCGCCGGGTCACCCAGGCGTAGGCGCCGCGCGGCACCATGGCTCCGATGGTGGGGACCCGCGCCTCATGCCAGCCGATGCCGGTGTTGATGATCGTGGCGCCCGCTTGCTCCACTGCCTTGGCGAGCTGCACAACCTCCTCCCAGGTGGAGCCATCGGGCACCAGGTCGAGCATGGAAAGGCGGTAGATCAGAATGAAGTTGGGCCCCACGGCTTCACGGGTGCGCCGCACGATTTCCACCGGGAAGCGCATGCGGTTTTCGTAATACCCGCCCCATTTATCAGTTCGCCGGTTGGTGCGGGTCACCAGGAACTGATTGATCAGGTAGCCTTCGCTACCCATGATTTCCACGCCGTCGTAGCCTGCGGCCTGGGCATAGCGGGCACAGGCAACGTAGTCGCTGATCGTGCCTTCGACGCCGCGGCTGGAAAGCGAGGAGGGTTTGAAGGGCGTGATGGGGGATTTCACATTCGAGGCGGATACGGAGAATGGGTGGTAGCTGTAGCGTCCACCATGGAGAATCTGCATGGCGATCTTCCCGCCGCCTTTGTGCACCGCCTCGGTGATCAGGCGATGCTTGCTCACCTGCCAGGGCCAACTGAGTTGTGCGCCGAAAGGAGCAAGACGACCCCGTAAATTCGGCGCGATCCCGCCGGTGACGATGAGGCCGACACCGCCCTCGGCCCGTTCTGCGAAGAATGCGGCCAGCTTCTCAAAGCCGCCCTTTGATTCTTCCAATCCCGTGTGCATGGAGCCCATGAGCACGCGATTGGAAAGCGTGGTGAATCCAAGATCGAGGGGGGCCAGAAGGTGGGGAAAAGGCACGGATGCTCCCAAGGGAATCATCCAGTGTAGAGCCGCAAAGGTCCTACCCGGAGGCAGGCCCTTGCTTCAAATGAAAAGCTTCACTTCCTGTGGCCAGAAGCGGCTTTCACTGCCTGACCGCTGGTCCAGCTGTGGCATGGCAAACTGCGCAGGCTTGCAGTTTTTCGCTGGGGCTCCGCCAGTAGGCGGAATCCTCGCCACCAGTTTGCGTTCGGCTGGCTTCGGGCACCCGCGGCCAATAGAACGCGAAGGAAACCCGACCATCCGCGAGAGTTTCCCTCATATATAGAGGCCCCAGTTCCTGGCCGGGTTTGCCATGGGCGTCCTCCATGGTGCTCAAGACCGCGTAAGTTCCTGCCGGGAGCGGTTTTCCTGCTTTGTAGTCAGCTATGCCCGAGGCTGTGACCCAAATGCGCACCCAACGGTTCCCATGGGCTTTGGATTTCATGGGTGCAGCCTGCACCGGTTCGAGGCTGGCGTAATCCAGCGCGCGGATGGGCAAATCAGCTTCCACATCATTTTTTTTGGCCTGATCGGCAGCTGCGGCGGCCTTATTGGTTTCCTCATTGCCGAAAACCATAATGCCTCCCAGCTTCCCGCAAAACCCCCATGAGGCTAGCCACAAAAGGCTGAAGAGCATGGGTGCCAGCCCGACGCCACGATCGGAAAGCCTGCGGCGCAGAGTGGGCACGTTATGACGAGCATCCCTATCCTGCCTCAAAGAACGCCAAAGTAGGATGAGGCAGAGCAAGCCGATGACTACGCCAACAAGGGCTGCGATTTCATGAAGCTGAAGCATTTTCTGAAGCACCTGCTTCTGGGATGCCACCACCGGGAAGAATCCCCCAGGAGGGATCAGCGAGATCTGGCGGCCCCATAACAAGCCGCTGATCAATGCCACCATACAGCCCATGAAGGCCAACCCCGCGATGAAAAAAGACGCTAGTTTCCAGGGATGGGGATGCTTGGCCTTGAATGAAAACGCCATGGCGAAGGGCAGCGCGATCACCATTCCCAAGGGAACATGGACGAAAGCCGGGTGTTCGGTGGCGATCAGATCGAGTATCGAACCAGTCATTGAGGGTCCTTAAGTTTTAGAACACACGGGCTACATTGAAACCGATGGACCAATCGCCATGCGCCTTTGGCCCGCCGCCATAATCCCCGCTAAGCACCTGATGAGTGGTAGTTCCGGTGCTGTTGGTACCCAACAGCGTGAAGCGGTGTTTGAAGGTTTTGTAGGAAATGCCGGCAGCAAAACCGGTCTGGAAAGTTTTGGCGATTTTCGAAGGCCTGGGGTAGTATTCGGCCACGAATCTGAATTTGCTGGTGAAATCGTAGTGAAGCCCTATGCCGTAGTTGAAGATGCTCTTCTCCAGGGTAGTGGTGCGGCTCAGGTAGGTGGGAACCACGGACAGCACGAAATCGTCCGTGAGGAAAATCTCCGTGGGAAGCTGAAAAGCCATGCCGCTGATACCTACGGTTCCGTCGCTTGTCACTACCTGGGTGACGACCTCGTCGAACCGCTCCACCCGGGCCGACATGCGAATGCGGTCCTTGTTCAGGAGCTGCTGCTGAAGAGCCAATGTGAAGGTTTTGTTATCCGCCGTACGGTAGATTTCGAGATTTAATCCAGGGATGGTCTTGATGCCGAAATCAAATCCGAAACCCGCGTAGGTAAAGCCGTCCAGCCCATATAAATCCTTGCCGTGGTCCTTCACGGGAGACAGGAAACGATGCGTGAAAATCAGGCCGATGTCCCAGAATTGCATCCGATCCGCCGTCGGCAAGTTGATGGCGACGGGGACTTCTGATTCCTCAGCGTTCAATACGCCGCCGGTCAGAAGAGCACAGGCGAGCAGAGGCGCGATCTTTGGGAACATCCTGGGCAGCATGGTTTCCCCGGCTCAGTGTTTGGCCGCGAACTTGCGGACGATCTCGGTGATCATTTTCTGCGCGTCGGCTTCGGCCATCTTGTCTTTGAACGCAGGCATCTTGTCTTTGCCGTCCATGGTCACTTTCAACCAATCACTGTCCTTTTTCTTGTTCGCCTTTCGGCTGTCGGTGAAATCAAAACCAGCGTCAGGCAGAGGTTTGCCGTTATTGTCCCGGCCATTGCCATTGGCACCATGGCAGCGCGCGCAGGCATCGTTCCAGTACTTCTGGAGATTGCCATCAAATTTGGGCAGATCTTTGGCTTGATCCCCGCCAAAAAGAGCGGCTCCCGAGACAAGCAAGGTGGTGAGTAGCAGGCGGTTGAGGCCTGGCAGTCGGTGGGTGAGGTTGTTCATGGTGCCTCCTATGGGGGGGTTAAAAAAATGCTTGCGGTGAGGTTCGGGAATGAGAAATGAGGCCCTACCAACCCCGATTGTTGTGGTTCTCGCCATGGCAGGTCAGGGTGCAGGATTTGTTCGTGGCGTTCCAGGCCCCGTTGGGAACGCTGGTGGTGCCGCCGATGGTGGCTGATGCTGGACCCTCCATGGTCGAACTTCCCAGGCTGGTGAAATGATTGGTCGCGAGCGTCGTCGTATTGTGGCACTCGGTGCAGGCATACCCCAGTTCCACGACATGCTTTTGGTGTTCCCCGGAGTTGTAGCTGTTGTATTGGGAGGTCCCAAGGGCATGGCAGGATGCGCACTGGGTATTCACGTTCATGGTTCCCGTTTGCCAATTCGGTGTGGCCTGGCCACCGTGGCAGCTGATGTTTGAACAGGTAAGGGTAGCGGTATTGAATGAAGCTGCGCCTGTCTTGGCGTTGAAGGTGGAGAGGGTCTGCACCTCGCCTGGAGGCACTCTGAGCGAAGAGTGGCCAGGTCGACCATTGGCGTGGTCATAATGTACCTGGGTGGTGGTGCCCGCTGCGTTGTGGCAGGTATTGCAGGCGCCAGTGACACCTCGGAACGAATCGTGGATAGCGTGCGTGCCGGCGATGTCCGGGAAGGCGCTGCCCGTGGGCGGCTTGGCATGGCAGGAGGAGCAATTGGAAAGGGTCAAGGGGGAGCCTGCCTGGTGGCAGGATGAGCACAGCGGCGCCGAATTCAATGGAGAAACCCCCGACACCCCATGGCAGGCCTTGCAGTCCGAATCAAATCCGGCCTGGTTCACCACGATGTGGGCAGCGGTCGTGAAGGGAACAGCGTGGTTTGGACCGCCAGTCCACGAGAAGTTGCCGTGTTGAGTTCCATGGCAGCTGAAGGTGCCACAGGTCTGCGCTGGAATGTTGTAGAAGGCTGGATTCCCCAAGGGCGCCACCGTGCTGCTGGCAGGACCTTCCATTTGGGCCGTGGTCAGGAATTTGAAGTGGTTCAGCGCCCCCGGTGTGCCATTGGACATGATGTGGCACTCGGTGCAGAGTGCATTGACATCGGGTCCGACGTGCTTGGCATGCAACCCCGAGAATAAACTATTGTTTTCAGGGACGCCTAGGCTTGTGCCCAGGGAATGGCACTGGCGGCAGCCGATGTCCGTATTGGGATCAATGGTTCCGGTCTGCCAGTTGGGCGCCAACAATCCGCCGTGGCAGCTCACGCTGGAGCAGGTGAGCGTGGCTGGATTGAAGGTGGCGGTTCCGGACTTCGCACTAAAGGCGGATATGAACGCCGTCGGGGCCGGCGGCACGCGGAGCGCGTTCTTGTTGGGTCGAGCATTGGCATGATCGTAATGGGAGGAGGTTCCCGAGTCGGAGCCCGTGTGGCACGAGGAGCAGGCTCCGGTGACTCCGGCCAGCGCATCATGCTTGTTGTGTTTTCCTGACACATTGGGGAAGACGCTGCCCGTGGGCGGCTTGGCGTGGCAGGAGACGCAATTCGAAACCGTCAGCACGGATGCTGCCTGATGGCAGGTTGAGCAGAGCGGTGCCGCTGCGATCGGAGAAGCACCCGTATCTGCATGGCAGTTTTTGCAGTTGGTGTCGAAGCCGATCTGATTGACCGCGAAGTGCGCGCTATCGATGAACGGGACCGCATGGTTCGCCCCGCCCAACCAGGAATAGTTGGTGTGCTGCTGCCCGTGGCAGACGAAATTGCCGCAAGTCTGGGTGGGTATGTTGTAGAAGGCCGGGTTGCCCTGGGGCGCGATGGTGCTGCTGGCGGGTCCCTCCATTTGAGGCGTGTTCAGGGCTTTGAAGTGGTTCAAAGCACCCGGCGTGCCATTGGCCATGGCGTGGCAATCAATGCAAAGAGAACCAGCCTTGGCTGCCATGTGAACTGCGTGGAGACCGCTGTAGGCACTGTTGTTTTCGGGTGTGCCCTGGGCGGTGCCGACCACGTGGCACTGCTGGCATCCGGCTTCGCTGTTCACATCAATCAACCCGTTCTGCCAGCTCGGCGTTGATTTTCCGCCATGGCAACTCACGTTGGAGCAGGTGAGCAGCGAAGGATTGAAGGCAGCTGATCCTGATTTGCTGTTGAAGGTGGCCAGGAAGGCCGTGTCGCCGGGTGCCACCCGCAAGGTATCGTGGCCGGGTCGGCCATTCGCGTGATCGTAGTGGACTTGCGTGCCTGATTCAGAACCGCTATGGCAGGTGGAGCATAATCCTGTCAGGCCGCTCAACGCGTCATGCTTGGCATGGTTTCCCGCCATATCCGGGAAGCTGGCTCCAACGGGTGGTTTGGCGTGGCACGAAGCGCAGGTTCCCTGGGTGAGCGGGGATCCGGCCTGGTGGCAGGCACTACACAAGGGCGCCGCGGAGAGGGGTGAAGTCCCCGTTACCGCATGGCAGGAATTGCAATTCGAATTGAAGCTGGCCTGGTTGGCTGTCATGTGGGCCGCATCCAGGTAAGGAATCGGGTGGTTTGCCTGCCCGGGCCCGTTGGCGTGGCATCCGACGCCACCTTCGGCGGCGGAGTAGCAACTTGGAGCACCCGGAAGCGGAGCCGTCCGCCCCTTCGTGTAGTCATGGCAGATGCTGCAGGACGTGTCCCGTTTTTCAGCATTCCGGTGGGAGGGCACGTATCCGGGGAAGGTGGAGACTGGCGCAGGATGCCAGGGCTTGGAATGCGCCTTGGCAGCCGTGTGGCAGGCGGAGCATTTGGTGGAAGCGGAACCACCATCGAACTGGGTGGTCCCTGGCTTTCCATGGCAGGACTGGCAGTAGGGAAGGTCTTTTTTGGCCTGCAAGCCATGGAAGTCCTGGCTGGTAGGTTCCAGCCACACAGAGCCCAATAGATGAGGCGCGGCATTCCCATGGCACATCGTGTTGTTGAAACAGCCGGGCGTGGTGCCCACTGGAGCGGGCGCTGCCGGGTGGTTCACGGGATTTGCCGCGGCCCCTGAATAATGGCACTGTGCGCAAACCACCGCATTGGATGGATCTGTGCTGGCATGGGTGAGCCCTGCGGGATTTCTCCAGGGCTTTACAGGATGAGGCGCCTTGACCGTATGGCAGGTCTCGCAGGCATTCGTGGAAGTACCACCGCTGAAATCAGCGCCATGGCAGAGTTGGCAGGACGCCATGCCCCCACCCGAAGGACCTTGGGCCATTTTCGCAATAGCACCGTGACTCCCAGGCACCGCCCAACCGGGAATCGGCCTGTGATGGCAATCTGCGGTCATGCAGGAAGGAATACCGCTACCCGTCCGCGTCACGGTCATTTCGTGGCATTCCTTGCAACCGTTCAGCGCGTTCGCGGCCAGTGCTTTTCCTGGATGAATGGAAAGCCAATCCGCCGGGTGGAAATGGCCGTTCTGACTCGGGCCCGCTCCCCTGGTCTGGTCCCCGCGGCTGCAGGCCAGTCCTGTTCCAATCAGCAAAAGAACAACGCCAAGGGTTCGCAGATGAAGAGAATTTGCAGCGAGCTTCATCGCGGAATCCAAGTAGAAGCGGCGTAGTCTCCGGAGCTTTCCGTCGGACCGGGCCAGGATGGAGAGAGACAAACAACAACGGGTTCAAACTATGCCGATATGGGAATATAAGATGAAGTTGTGGTCTGCCCGATGAACCGGGGACATTGTGTCGTTGAGCAAAATATTTCCCCCCCCAGGCGTGCAAAAACTCTTGATCAAGGGAAACTTCTCTTCCCTTCCTGTCGCTTGTCGCCTGCGGCTGCCAGTGGCTTTGCGGCGATTCCAAAAACACGCGAAGCAACCGTGAATGACCTGTCCACAGACAACCTGAGTGTCTGTTACATGAACATGTAATTCGGTCATCGCGTCCTCAAAGCAGTGCTGTCAGGATGGGAAAGTATTGCCCCCCAAACCATCCGTCATCCGACCCATAACCCTTGAGTGACCTACCATGCAACCCTTAAAGCGCGAACCTACGCCAAATGACGGAGCCCCAAGTTTTGTTTTGATGAGTTGGGTTTTCCTCCTCATTGGAGTGCAACTAGTGGTGGATCTGGTCTGGGACAAAGTACAAGGTGACGCCAGTAATTTGCATCTGGGGATTGAAGCCCTGACGGGGGGTATCTCCTTTATTTTGGCATTACGCCTGTTCAGAGCCTTGAGCCGGAGAAACCACACCATCACCAACTTGACGAGTGCGCTGCTGGCCTCCCAGCAGGACGCCGATCGCTGGCGCGAGGAAGCGGCTCACGCATTACAAGGACTCGGGCAAGCCATAGACTTCCAATTTGAGCGATGGCATCTCAGCCTTGCGGAGAAGGAGGTGGCGCTCTTCCTGTTGAAAGGTTTCAGCACCCGTGACATCGCGGAACTGCGCTCCACCTCGGAACGCACGGTCCGCCAGCAAGCCCAGGATGTTTATCGGAAAGCGGGGCTTTCAGGCCGTGCGGAATTATCGGCCTTCTTCCTGGAAGACTTACTCCTTCCGAGTGCTCATGAATGAACAGGGTTCGTCAAAAATACAATCAGATCCCTACCGGTTATTCTGTGCTGAAGCCCCAATCGACTTGAAACATACCCTAGGAGATCCACCATGGAAACGCCTCGCCAACACCCGCGAATCAGCGTCATGGATGGGCGCTTAAGCGCCTCCTTGAGAGTCAAGGACAAGGACTTGGCAGGGCTTCGCGTCACCAGTTTAAGCCTGGGAGGCCTTTTCCTCTTCATAGACACCAGCCATACGACCGGAGTGGTGGCCGGTCGGCGCGTCGAGGATCTTGTCCTGCATCATCCCGATCTGCCCGTTATTCCCATGAACGCCACCGTGATGAGGACGCTGGGTGGCGGCGAAGGCATGGACATCATGGGCTGTGGCCTTCGCTTTGATCCATTGCCCGAGGCAGAGTCCCGAGCCCTCAGCGCCTACATCGAAGGTTATCTGCAGGATCACGAGGAGCCATTCATTCCTTGAAGCTACTGGCTCCGGGATCCTCCGGACCAAGACGGAAATGCTGACGCACCCGACGTGACCGGAACACGCACAGGCATAGGGCCGTGGTCGCAGCCACACCACCCAGGATGGCCGCAAGGCGGAGGAATGGCACTCCCATCTCGCGCCGGGCCTGGATGAGCACGACGGCCACACGCACCCATTCGAGAGTGCCGACCACAAGACCAAGTTGGAGTCCCCTCACGGCCCAGGGCCGGCGCACCGCCAGCAACATCGGGAGAGCCAGGGAAAGTCCCATCGCCGCGAAGTGGCCACCTCTCAGTGAATGCGCCGCAAGGAGGAGCGCCACAAACAGGATGGGCATGAATTGGAGCAGAAGCATCAAGGTTTTCCGGCTGGAATCAAGGTGTTGGAGTGTGGTCCAGCCAGCTGTTCCTCGGAATCCACTCGTAGATTGAATCCGGTGGCTCGTCTGGATGCACTGGGGTTGATCCGGCCAGCGTGAATCCCAGTTCTTGAAGAAGCTGAATGGAACGGGCATTGTCAGGGGCAACCAGCGCCAGGATTCTCGGAAAGTCCAGAACCCGGATGCCTGAATCCAGGATTGCCATGGCCGCGTCCTTGGCGTATCCCTGCCCCCAGTACTCCCGCAGGAATGCATAGCCGAGATCAGGGTCCTGGTCTGGTTGTCGCCGCAATAGGCCACACATGCCGATGGGCAGTCCGGTCTCCCGGACTTCCACGCGCATGAGTCCGTGGCCATGGCGGTCATAGCTACGGATGGGGCCGTCGAGCAGGTAGCTGGCGGCCTGGTCCGGTGTCCGGACACCCTTGTCCCCTATGTACCGAAGGAAAGCTGGCTCGTTCAGCAACCGCAGGATGAATTCCGCATCTTCAGGGGTGAAAGGACGGAGCAGGAGGCGCTCGGTCTTCAAAACCTCGATGTTCACGGTCGGCGCCCTGGCCTCATCCAAGTGGTTCCTCGTAGCCGCATCCAGGGTTGGGGCACAGCAGCACCTGGATGGGATCTTTGCCCCGGGGCTTGCGCGTTTTTTCTGTGAGGTATGGGCTCTTGCACTTGGGGCAGATACGGTCCACAGGCTTGTCCCAGGCGGTGAAGTCGCACTTGGGGTAGTTGGTGCACCCGTAGAATATTTTCCCGAACCGCGTCTTCCGGGGGCTGAGATCCCCTCCGCATTTGGGACAAGGAATACCCAGGATTTCCTTCTTCACGGTCTTGCAAGTGGGGTAGTCAATGCAGCAAATAAACTCGCCGTAGCGACCGTGGCGCTTGACGAATTCCTTGCCGCAGGTGGGGCATTTCTCGCCGATTGGCACATCGGCGGGAATGGGGAGTCCTTTGGGGTCAGCCTTGCGGATGCCCTTGCATTTCGGATAGTTGGTGCAGGCCCAGAAAGGCCCCCATTGGCCCTTACGCAGCGCCATGGGCGTGGAGCCGCAGAGGGGGCATTCCGGGGCGTCTTCGGGCTCATCCAAGGTCTCGACTTCGGCGGTGTAGTCGCACTTCTCCTCAGGCTTTTCGGCGTGGTAATTCGTGCAGCCAAAAAACAAACCGTTCTTGCCGATGCGCTTCAATAGTGGCGCTCTGCATTTTGGGCAGGCTTCCCCAGAGGGCACTCCAGCCTTCAGGTTTTGCATGTTCTTGCCCGCGTCCGCCAAGGACTGCTCAAAGGGTCCGTAGAAATCTTTCATGGCTTTCAGGAAAGTGATGGAACCTTCTTCCACTCGGTCCAAATTGGCTTCAAGTCCGCTGGTATATTTTGGATTCATCAACTCGTCGAAGCCCTGCACCAGCAAGTCCGTGACCACACAACCCAGTTCCGAGGGTTTGAAGCGGCCTTCGTGCTTTTTTACGTAATCGCGATCCTGAATGGTCGAGATGATGCTCGCGTAAGTGGAGGGCCGCCCGATGCCATCTTCTTCAAGTTCCCTCACCAGAGTAGCTTCATTGAATCGGGTGGGCGGCTTGGTGAACTGCTGATCGGTTTCCAGAGTCTCAAGCTTCAGTGACTCGCCCAGTTCCAAGGGTGGCAGGCCGACCTTTTCTTCTTCTTCTTCACCTTCAGTCTTGGTAGCGTCTTGGATGGCTTCGGCGTCTGTTTCTTTTTTATCCGCACGATAGACCACCAGCCATCCGGGGAAGCGTTCAATCTCGCCCTTGGCCTCGAACATGGCTTCTTCGCCGTTGGTCAGGGCGGAAGCTGCGGCCACCACGGTTTCATCAAAGCGCGCGGCTTCCATTTGTGAGGCCATGGTGCGTCGCCAGATGAGCGAATATAGCCGGAACTGATCGGGTTCCAGACGCTCCCGCAAGGATTCCGGAGTTCGTGTGACATCCGTAGGACGAATGGCTTCGTGGGCATCCTGCGCACCAGCTTTGCCCACGTAAAGGCGGGCCTTGGCGGGCAAGTATTCCTTACCGTATTTTTGGGTGATGTAGTCACGGGCGGCTTCGATTGCCTCGGGCGCCAGACGCGGTGAATCCGTTCTCATGTAGGTAATGAGCCCGATGGGGCCTTCGCCGAAATCAAGGCCCTCATAAAGTCGCTGGGCATTCTGCATGGTGCGGCTGACGCTCATTTTAAGCTTTTGCGCCGCCTCCTGTTGCAGGCGTGCGGTGGTGAAGGGTGACGCGGGATTGCGCTTCTTTTCCTTGGTCTCCAGACCCGTCACTTTCCAGGGGGCATTAAGGATCTGGTCCCTCAGACTGTGGGCCTGTTTCTCATTATCCACACGGCGCTTGGTTTCCTTGTTGCCGAGCTGCAAGGCTTGGCCGCTGAGCTTCACCAGCCGCATCCAGAAATTCGGCGGCAGCTTGGCGCTGAACCGGCCCTTGAGTACCCAATATTCCACAGCCTTGAAAGCCTGGATTTCGCGTTCGCGATCCACAATGAGCCGCACGGTAACGCTTTGCACACGCCCCGCAGAAAGCCCGCGCCGCACTTTGTCCCAAAGCACCTGACTCACCTTGTAACCCACCAGCCGGTCCAACACCCGCCGGGCTCGCTGGGCATCCACCAGTTTTTTATTGATGACCGTTGGATTCGCCATGGCCTTCTGGATACCCGCGGGGGTGATCTCGTTGAAAAGCACCCGCGACACAGGCAGTGATTTTGGCGGTTTGATGGCCTCCAGCAGATGCCAGGAAATGGCTTCCCCTTCCCGATCAGGGTCCGTAGCGAGAATCAATTCAGTGGCACCCTTGGCTGCGGCCCGTAATTCCGCCACCACCTTAGCTTTGGCTGGAGAAATTTCGTATTCCTCCTGAAAGCCATGCTCGATGTCCACACCGAGTTTTTTGGGGAGATCCCGGATGTGGCCCACGGAAGCTTTTACCGTATAACCCTTGCCCAGGTATTTAGAGATGGTCTTGGCCTTTGAGGGGCTTTCGACGATGACGAGCTTGGTCAAGGGAGACTCCTGGAGTGGCGTATAAGGTTTGGATGATGGAACAAAAGACCGGAGGCTTGTCAAGTCCAAGCATGGGTTTTGAATTTCTTTCCCCCGTAGGGGGAAGATTTTTTAGGGCCGCAACTCCGCTGATATGTATCCGGGGGGGACCGCCTGCTCGCTTCGCTCACTACGTCCCCCCCGGACCCCCCACCTCTTGGTCGGGGAACCCGCCCATGAGGTCTAGATCCTCCAGCAGGTCATTGGGCGAACGGCAGATACGCGCGGCCCCCTCCCGCAATAGGGAATTCGGGCCTTCGCTGAGGGGGTCCTCGGGGTTTCCAGGCACCACCCATAGCTCCTTGCCTTGATCCAGCGCCAGCTTGGCAGTGACCAGTGAACCACTTCGTAGCTTGGCTTCGATCACCAGAACGCCCCGGCTCCAAGCCGCCAGCAGGAGATTGCGCCTCGGAAAGTGCCATTTCTGCGGTAGAGCATCCGGTGGGAAGGGCGTGATCACCCCACCCCCAGACTCCACCATGCGATCCATCAAGCGCGAGTGTTCTTTCGGATAGGGATGGTCCAGCCCCGAGCCCATGATTCCCCACGTGGGGCCGACTTCCAGTGCGCCGGCATGGGCCGCGCCATCAATACCCCGCGCCAGGCCTGAGATTACCTTCACGCCGTGTTCCGTAAGCTGGCGACTCCAGTTCCGAGCCCGCTCACGGCCCATCAGGCTGGGCGTGCGGGAGCCCACTACAGCGATGCGAAGCCCCGGTTGTGGCAAAGTCCCACGTACCCACAGCGCCACGGCGTAGGGCAGAGGCTCGAAAAGACCTTCGGAGCCTTCATCACCCGGCAGCACCAGGCGGGCCTTTCTTGCTGTAGCTTCATCCCGATACTGAAGCAGATCCAAAGCTTCTAATTGAGAAGCCGCCTTTTCGCTGAGGATGACCGGTTCACCGTTCTGGAAAGCTTCCCAAAGCCGCGCCTTTTCTCGCTCCAGCCATGGCAGCACGGCGAAGGCGAGGGCAAGTCGGGCCGGATCCAAGTGGCTCAAAGCGAGATTCTTCCTTGAAAAGAGAGGGGAAGTTGGTAGACTACTCCTTCTGTTGTGCATTACCTTGTCCTAACAAGAATTCCCCTGTTCTATTCGAGGTTCCCATGGCCCGTCAGTGCGAGATTTGTGGCAAGAAGCCCCAATTCGGGAACAACGTTTCCCATTCCAACAACATCACCAAGCGCCGCTGGAACCCAAATCTCCAGAATGCCCGCGCCCTGGTCAACGGCGTTGCCAAACAGCTCCGCGTCTGCACCGCCTGCCTACAGGCTGGCAAAGTCGTGAAGGCGCCTCGAGGCCTCAACAGCTCCACCAAGCGCACCGCCGCTTAAGCTCTTCTCTAACTTCAGAAAAGGCGGCCGCAAGGCCGCCTTTTCTGTTCTTGATGATTTGAGCCGATACGATGGCTGATGCGCCCCACCTCCCCCAGCCTACCGCCTAGAGCCTTCCTATGATCCTTGGTCTCGACACAGCCACTGAAGTCCTCCACTTGGCCCTGGTGGACGGGAGTCGCGCCTGGACCAAGCGGGTGGTGGTGGGCGTGGGTCGCAGCCATAGCATTTCACTCCTGCCTTCCCTGAATGAATTGCTACAGGAAGCTGGAGCCTCCGTGACTGCTTTGAAGGGCGTATGCTGTTGCGCGGGACCTGGCGGTTTCACGAGCATCCGCATCGGTGTGGCCACCACCGAGGGATTGGCGCTGACGGGCCTTCCCACCTGGGGATTTTCATCCTTCCTGCTGCGGGCTCAGGCCCTGAAACAGTCAGGTATCAGGGGTGTTTTCTGGGTGCTGCTGGATGGCCAGCGGAACGAGGTTTTCATTCAAAGATGGGACTCGCTGGAAGCAACCAACAAAGCCCAAAAGGTACCCTTCACGGCCCTTCGCGGCTTCCTTGAAGCCGAGTCCTGGTGGGCACCTGCGAGCCTGCTGCCAAAACTCTCGGAGTACCTGCCGCCCAACATCCAACTGCAAGACGAAGGCACTGCGATGTTGGAAGGGCTTGTCTCGCTCTGCCGTGAGTTGCCCAGGCTCCAACCAGAAAACCCGATTCAACCGTTCTATTTGCGGGAGACCGATGCGGAAGTGAATTTCCCCGAGGCTTCGGCTCATCTGGGCGACGCGCTTCGTAAAGGCATCGCACGTTGAGCGGCGCAAATGCTCTTTTTCACCTGGGACCTGGTTCCGAACTGCCGATTTGGGTAGAGGACCTCGACCGGAAATGCTTTGGCGAACCCTGGGGCCGTCTCGCGGATCACGAGCAAGCCTGGAGCTTCCAGAAGCAAGCCTTCGCCATGTGGTCCCTCAACACCGTGGTTGCCGAAGCCGAGCTGCTGCGCATAGCCGTGGCTTCTGACCTGCGTGGACATGGGCTGGGACGCGCCTTGCTGGGCGCCTGCGAGCTTGAGTTGAGTCGCATGGATATTCTCAAGCTGTTATTGGAAGTGCGTGTTTCCAACATTGCTGCCCGAGCGCTCTATGAGACTTGCGGATGGAAGCAGGACGGTCGGCGCAAGGCCTACTACAAAAACGGAGAAGACGCTGCCCTTTACCATAAGACCTTAGGAGCCGCGCCAAAATAACCTGTGCAGTTCGAGTTACTTTGGCGCGGCTCCCAAGGTCGGAACGAGGAAAAGTCAACCAGATTATTTTGGTCCAACGACTTGGGGTAGGCTGGCAGGGTGTATCGCAATGAACAAGAAGCAGCCCTGCGCCAGATGAGAGCCGGATCATGAAGGTCCGGCGTGATCATGAACTGACCCGGCTTTATGCCGCAGCAGGGCTCGCGGTGCTGGTCTGGATGATCTTCAAGGCCTACAAGCTGCTGAGCGATCGTGTGAGCGATGCCATTGACGCACCCTCGCGCTGGGGACTGCTGTCCCTGGGCCTGTTGAATGTGCTGGCCATCGGCATCCTGCTTTTCATCGTGGCGCGCTCCCTGGCCAAGCTTTATTTCGAACGTCGCCGGGGAATTTTGGGATCGCGCCTGCGCACACGGCTCGTGCTGGCATTTTTCGGTGTAACGCTGATCCCGAGCCTGATCCTGTTCCTGGTGGGGCAAAGCGCCATCAGCAAGAACCTTGACCGTTGGTTTCTTCCTGAAACCAAAGAGATCGTAGAAGACGGTCAGGCCACGGCCAAAGCCTTCCAAGCTCAGGTACAGGCAAGGTTGAACACAGCGGGCTCGCATTTGCTTAACGCCGATCTCGGCGATCTGGACCAGCTGAGATCGGCTGAAGGTCTGGATCTGATCATGGCAGGGGACCGATCATCGCTTCCAAAAGCACTGAAAGCCCCGCTGATGACGGCTTCCGCAAACGGTCCCCGGGTGGTGGAGCTGAAGGATGGCCGATGGATATTGAACGTCGTAGCCCGCCCCGATGTTCAGCTGGTGGTGGGTATTTTCCTGCCCCAATCCGTGGCCGATAGCCTGCTGCGATTAGAGCGACGCTCAGCAGAATCTTTCCAAGTCAGCAGGAACCGCGGCGTTCTGGAAACGCTGCCCCAAAGCACGTTCCTTTTCCTGACGGTGCTGACGCTGTTTGCCGCGGTGTGGACAGGTCTGGCCATCGCACGCACCTTGTCGGAACCCATCCGCTCCCTCGCGAAAGCCGCCAAAGCTGTAGGCACAGGTGATCTCGACGTTCAGCTTAACGAGGAAGGTGAGGATGAACTGGCCTTCCTCGCCCAGACTTTCAACCGCATGACTTCGGATCTGAAATCAAATCGCAGCGCCATCGAGGCCCAAAGTGCCCGGCTGGATCTGCAGCGGGCCTATTTGGGACAATTGCTGGAGGCCTTACCCGTGGGCGTTCTCAGCTGGGATGGCGCGGGTCAGTTGAGACTCGTGAATCCCGCAGCCCGACGCTGGCTGGGCCTGGAGGCTTTCGATCCCGACCGTGATTCCTGGGCGGAATGGTCCTTGCAGCCGCGCTTTGGGAATCTTCCGCATCTTGTGCAACAAGCGAAGGAATCAGGGCGGTCCCATCAGGAGGAGATGCGCCTCGGAGGCGAAGGGGAAGGCCGCCTGGTAAGAGCCATCGTGGCGCCCCTGGAGGGCGGTGGAGCCCTGGTCGTACTGGAGGATCTGTCGCTGCTGGCCAAAGCCGAAAAGCGAGCCGCCTGGCAGGAAGTGGCCCGCCGCATGGCCCATGAAGTGAAGAACCCCCTTACACCCATCCAGCTTACCGCCCAAAGGTTGCTGCGCCGCGTGCGGGAAAACCGCCTGGACTCGGAAGTTGTAAAGCAGGGTGCGGAAACCATCCTTACAGAAGTGGCTAGTCTTGCGAGATTGGTGGATGCCTTCAGCCGCTTTGCGCGATTGCCCGCCCCCCATCCAAGCGACGTGGATGCCTGCGAACTGCTTCGTCAGATCGCCACGCTTTATGGCCCCACCCATCCCAACATCCTCTGGGAATGGAAGCTGCCGGACCACCCTGTTCCCGTGCGGTGGGACGGGGACATGGTGAAGCGGGCCATCATCAATCTGGTGGATAACGCGGTGGCCGCGGTGGACGATGCAGGCACCATTCGCATTCAGTTCGGGGAGCAAAACGGAACCGTGCGTATTCAAGTGGAAGACGATGGAGCCGGTGTGTTGGAGTCCCATCGCGAGCGGCTTTTCGAGCCCAGCTTTTCAACCAAGGAACGAGGTTCGGGCCTGGGTCTCGCCATCGTGCGGAAGATCGCAACTGATCATGGTGGCGAGGCCTTTTTCGAGCCCCTTCCCCAAGGCAGCCGCTTCAGCGTGGA
>JANYBM010000128.1 GCA_025361125.1 Holophagaceae bacterium
CGGTCGGCAGCGCTGGCGCGCCTGGTGAACAGTTCGACGGCGGCATAGCGCTGTGCCTCATCGCGCGGCGAGAGCGCGTCGGGTACCGCCAGGACCGGCAGGCGGTAGACCACTTCGCCCGAAATGCCCAGCGGCGCCTGGCTGGTCAGCAACACGCGCACGCCTGCGGTATGCGTCACCAGCTCGACCAATGCCGCGGCCAGCTCAGCCTGCAGATGTTCGGCGCCGTCCAGCGCCAGCAGCACCGGGACCTGCTCCAGCGCCTGTCGCAGGGCGACAAATCCGTCGATGTTTTCAGGCAGCGCGAGTCCTAGGGCGAGGGCGATGGCGGAGGGCACACGCTGCGCGTCGTCGATGGGTTGCAGGCTGACCCAGGCTGCAGCGGCCGACTTTTCCGCCCAGCGGGACAGCAGCTCCTGCGCAAGACGCGTCTTGCCGACGCCGGCGCTGCCGACCACCGTCACCAGATTCGCGCTCTCCAGCATTGCTTCGAGCTCGACCAGTTCGCGATCACGGCCGATCAGCGCGCCAATGTGCCGGGGCCAGAAGCTCCTGGGAACGGCCAGCCGGGGCGCTTCGGGCATGGGCTGCGCGAGCGCGGCTGGCGTTGAGCCGGGCAGGAAAACCGGCAGTTCCAGCCGGTAACCAAAGCCCGGCACCGTGCGGATGGCGCCCGCGCCCAGTACCCGGCGCAGGCTCGCCACCTGGGCGGGCAGGTTATTCTCATCGACCACCAGGCGCGGCCACACGCGTTCGAGCAGCGTGGCCTTGGTGGCCAGGCGGCCGCGGTGCTCGATCAGCACCAGCAGCAGGTCGAAGGCACGGGCGCCCAGCTCCAGGGCCTGGCCGTCCCGCGTCAGCGTCCGTTCTGCGGGCTGGAGTTCGAAGTGGCCGAGACGAATCAGATCCATGCCCTGCTGTCGCCTGTTTCAGAAACATTTCACTTGAGTTTCAAGACGCCGCCGCCATCTCGCGCGATCCTACACCAGCGCGCCGGGTCGCCAGCGCAGCATGAAACATCCACCAACCAGAGTACCGAGAGAAGCATATGCCGAAGTTTGTCATTGAACGCGAAATCGCCGGTGCCGGGAAGCTGACCCCCGCCGAACTCAAGGCCATATCACAGAAGTCCTGTGGCGTGCTCAGCAGCATGGGTCCCAGCGTGCAGTGGGTCCACAGCTACGTCACTGCCGACAAGATCTTCTGCATCTACCACGCAGCCGATGAATCGCTGGTGCGCCGCCACGCCGAGCTGGGCGGTTTTCCGGCCAACAAGATCACGCGCGTCACCACCATCATCGATCCGGCAACTGCCGAGTAATCCAGGAAACCACCACCATTACATGATCGAGCGCACCTTTCCCGCTGGAGCACTCGCCTACTGCTTTGAGAAAAAGATCCAGCTGACGCATGCCGAAGGCCGCACCAGCGTTGGGTCGGCGGACCTGTATCGGCAGGGCTGCTTCGTGCTGGATCTTTTTCTCAAAGCAGTAGGCGTCGTCAAGGCCTTTCGGATCCACGGTAGGGAGTTCCAGCGCCTCGCAGAATTCTTTCCAGAACGATTGGGAATTGGCCTCCTCGCTTCCGGCGGAGCCTTTCCATCGCGCAATGAAGTCCTGGATGCTGAGGGGCATGGGGAAAGTCTAGCGGGGATACGGAAAAGCGGAGATTGAGTGAAGGGGCTGATGGGTGGCCAGCTTGGAAAAAACAGGCAAAATATTTAACCTGAGACATTGACTCAGCTTCAATAATGCAGGATCATCGATATACAAATCACGTCCACCCGTTCCACCCCCATTTCCTTTCTGAAAGGTGATCTCATGCGGACCATGCTCACAGTCAAGATGCCGGTCGGCCCCAGCAACCGCGCCGTCCAGGACGGCAGCCTCGGCAAGATCTTTGAAGCCACCATGGCGGACCTCAAGCCGGAATGCGCGTACTTCTATCCCCAGGACGGCAAACGATCGGCGATTTTCGTCTTCGACATGAAGAACTCCGAGGACACCGCCCGCATCGCCGAGCGCTTTTTCGTGAACCTGGACGCGGAAGTGTCATTCACGCCCGTGATGAACGCCGAGGATCTGAAGAAGGGGCTGTCCAGCCATTCCTGAGGCGGCGGAAACCCAACCCTGTTTTTGGTTCAAACAATCGGTCAACTCGACCGTAGGAGGTGTTCAATGCCGGATCAACCTGTCGCATCCGCAGCCCAGAAAAGTCCTATCCAAGCCAAGCATGTGCTGTGGGTGGTGTTCGCCCTGATGGCCCTGTTCGTGCTGTTGACGCGCGAGCGGAGCCTGCTTGATCCCGCCTCGTTCCTGCGCCTGCGTTATGCGCCGGTCCCGTTCCTGATGTTCGCGCACGGCATTCCCGCGGCGCTGGCGCTGGTGATGGGCGTCTTCCAGTTTTCCAGTCGGCTGCGCCAACGGCACCTGCAGGTGCATCGCGTGATGGGACGCATCTACGTCGCCAGCGTGGTCATCGGCGCCCCGGCTGCGGTCATCGTGGCCCTCAAGCTGCCCATCCCGTCCCTTTTCATGGCTTCGCTGGTGCAGGCCGGGGGCTGGATCATGACCACTGCCACCGCCCTCTACTGCGTGCGCACGGGCAAGATCCAACAGCACAAGGAGTGGATGATGCGCGGCTATCCGTTCGCCATGGCCTTTGTGGTGAATCGCGTCATCCTGTCGATTCCCGCGGTCCAGGCGATGGGTGTGTTTGGCGTCATCACGGTGGTCTGGAGCACCAATGCCGTGGCGAGTTTCCTGCCCTCGTACCTGATCGCCTGGCAGGCCTTGGCGGCTTCGAACAAGACCGGAAAAAGAAAAGAAGCGCCGCGAAACGTTCCAGGGTGATCGCGGTGGGATTTCAGGAGTGCTCCATCCTTAGCCGCATCGTTTCGTAATCAAGGATGGTGTCTATGTCCATCTCGCCTCCGAGCAGCGGCAAGCTCAGCACATCGGCTTCCTCCAGCAGGGTGCGCGCGCCGCGATCGCCGGTCAGCTTGGTCAGCGCTTCGAAACAGCGGCGAGGAAACAGCGCGGGAATGCCCACGGCCCCGGCGTAAGCCGCCGCAGCGATGCGTTCCGGCTCCAAACGGTGGTCCTTGATCAGTAGCCTTAGGAAGACTGCGTCCACGGCGGGCTGATCGCAGGCCAGGAGCAAGACCGCCACTGCATTTTGAGGCACTGCTCCGAGCCCTGTACGAATCGAGGACGCCAGTCCTTCCGTCCAACCTCCATTGATGATCCGCGTGCATGGAAGGCCCGAGAGGGCTGCTCCCACTGCTTCTGCCTGACACCCTAGCACCACGATGGTGGGGTCGCAGCCAGCCTGGAGCGCAATTCGGGCGGTGCGGTGGACCAGTGTCTCACCATCCAATTCCATGAGTTGCTTGGGCTGGCCCATGCGACTCGAAGCCCCTGCCGCGAGAATGATTGCAGCTACGCTCACCGCGTGCTTTCCGCGTGGATCACGCCGCTCACATCGCGCAAATGAACGGCTTGTTTGCCCCCGAAAACCGCCTGGATTTCCGCGAGGATGGCCAGCGCGATGGTTTCCGGCGATTCGCTGCCCAGATCCAGGCCCACGGGCGAATAGAGGCGTGCGGCCTGGACTTGGGTCGGTGCGGTTTCGAGTTCGGAAAGAATGCGCTGGCCCCGCCGACGATGGCCCATGAGCCCCACGTATCCTGCGGCGCTGGGAATAAGCAGCTGCATCCAGCCGCTGTCCATTTCGAAATGATGAGTGATCAGGATCGCCGCGCTGCGGTCATCTAATGGGGTTTCCGCTAAACCATTGGAAGGCCGCAGGCACTTCACCGCATCGGCCTGGGGAAAGCGCTCAGGGCGGGCAAAAGCCGGGCGATGATCCACCAGCCCAACCCAAAACCCAAGGGCTTTCGCCATGTTGACCAGATGGCTGGCATCGTCCCCTGCTCCGAAAATCCATAGCGCGATGGGGGGTGTGAACTGTTCAATAAAAAGATCAGCTGCTTCGCACTGTTCTTCATCAGTTAAAAAAAAGCGCTCCCCAAGCCGGGATGCATCAAGCCGGGTGGCCATGCGAAGGGGGCGGCGTTCCAACAATGCGACTTCCAAGCGCTTGATCCAAGCTGCGTCTTCGAGCCGTTCCACCAGGATTTCCGCCACACCCTCACATCCGGATCCCGTTCCCCAGATGAGATCCAGATCCGAGCGCAGATCATAGCGAAGCAAGAGTGGTTTGCCGGTGGAGAAGCATTCCTGCCCCCGCGCGAACACATCAGCTTCCAGGCAGCCACCGCTAAGGGAACCCTGCACCGGACCCTTGGCATCCATCAGCAGCCGAGCGCCGGGCCGCCGATAGCTGGAGCCCTCCACACGTACCAGCGTCGCGAGCAGCGACGGACCTTGGGTGGATTTGATCGCAGCAAGGATAGGGCGGAATTCACTCACGCTTTAGCTGCTTTAAGGATTTTTTCAGCGGTCATGGGCAGGCTGCGAATGCGCTTGCCCGTGGCGGAGAAGATCGCGTTGGCCACGGCGGGCGCGATGGGTGGCAGGCCGGGTTCGCCGACGCCACCGGGAGGCAAATCGCTCTTCACGATATGGACTTCGATCTTGGGGCTATCAGCCAGACGCAACATGGGATAGTCGGCGAACCCGCTTTGCACCACACGGCCTTTTTCCAGCGTGATCTCGCCGTGAAGCGCCGCTGTAAGACCGAAGATGACTCCGCTTTCCATTTGCGCGCGGATGTTCAGTGGGTTGATGGCCATGCCACAGTCTACGGCACAGACCACGCGATGGACCTTGACCGAACCATCGGTTTTCACTTCCACTTCGGCCACTTCGGCCACGTAGGTACCGCAATCCAGGTAGGCGTGGGCAGCGATGCCCAAGCCGAAACCTTGGGCGCGTTTAGCCAGATGCCAAGCCTTCCATCCAGCTTTTTCAGCGGCCAGCTCAAGCACATGGCGCAACCGCGCCGGGTCCAGTTTCTCGCCGCCGACTTTCCGTTTTTCATCTTTCTGCAAGAGCGCCACGCGGAAAGCCAGGGGGTCTTTCCCGGCCTTGTGAGCCAGTTCGTCCAGGAACGATTCGGTGACGAAGGGATTGAAGGAAGCTGGCACTGCGCGCCAGAAACCCAAGGGGAAGGGCGTGTCGCTCTGGACCCATTCCACTTCAAGGTTTGGAATCTCATAAGCCAGATCCGAAGCACCCGAAAGTTCCGCGGCTTCCGGTGGCCAGGGCATCTTCAATGATGCAGCGATGGATGGCCCAGTAAATCGGTGCTGCCACGCCTGGGGCAGGCCCTTGGCATCCAGGCTTGCGGACAGCTCATGCAGGCTGCCGGGGCGGTAGTAATCGTGCTGGATGTCGTCCTCGCGGGAGTATTGCACTTTCACCGGAACGCCAGCGGCCTTGGAACACTCCACTGCTTCCACGATGAAATCGGGCATGGCTCGGCGGCCAAAACCACCGCCGAGCAAGGGGATGTGGACCTCTATCTGTTCAGCCTTCAAACCCGTGATCGCCTGAATGGCGGCCATGGACCAGGCTGGGCCTTGGGAGGGCGCATAAATGTCGCAACGGTCGGGCTTCACATCCGCCATGCCCACCATGGGTTCCATGGTGGCGTGGGCCAGAAAGGGGCAGTCATAGCGGGCATGGATGGCATTCTTGCCCATCGCCGCGGCGCCCTGCCCTTCTTTTCGTACAACTTTCCCGGCGGTCTTCAAGCGGGTTTCAAAACCCTTCCCTATTTCCAGGGTGGAAGCCGAAGCATGGGCGCCTTCATCCCACTGGAGCTTCAGCGCCTCGCGACCCTTGAGCGCGGCCCAGGTGCTGTCCGCCAGCACCGCGACACCACTTGAGATGGTGATGACCCGCTTCACACCTGGCACCGCCTTGGCGGCCGCATCATGCACGGATTTCAGCTTGCCACCGAACACTGGGGAGCGCTCTACGGACGCGATAAGCATTCCGGGCAGCTTGAGGTCGGAACCGAACTGGGCGCGGCCGTTAACAATATCTGGACCGTCCAGGCGCTTCACATCCGTGCCGATGATCCTGAAATCCTTGGTCGCTTTGAGTGGCGGATTCTTGGGCGGTTCAAGCTTGGAGGCCGCCTCCACCAGTTCCCCGAAAGGAAGGCGGTTTGCTCCATGAACGATAAAGCCCTGTTCCGCCTGGCAGGTAGCGCGATCCACCTGCCATTTGGCGGCGGCGGCGCTGATGAGCATTTCCCGCGCCGTGGCTCCCACCATGCGATAGGGCTGGAACGTGCTCCGGGTGCTTTGGCTTCCTCCCGTGATGCCGAGATCGCCGAACTTCGCGGCGGTGGAGGCCTGCTGAACTTTGACTTTGGACCAATCCGCGCCAAGTTCCTCGGCCACGGCCATGGCCATGCTAGTGCGGATGCCCTGCCCCATTTCAGACTTGTTGGCCCAGATGGTGATGGTTCCATCCCCATCAATGCGCAGAAAAGCGCTGGGTGCGAAACCATCGCCCGATTTTTCTGGTTCCACTGGCTCGGGCTGGCCGAAGCGCAGCTTGGGTTCCAACGGTAGCGTGAGGGCAAGGGAAAGGCAGGTGGTCTTGACGAAATCACGGCGGGTGGACATCTCAGGCCCCCTTTCCGGTGCTGGATGTAGAGGCTGGGACATCGCCCGCCGCTCGATGGATGGCACACCGGATGCGGTTATAGGTACCGCACCGGCAGATATTGTCGCCCATGCCTTCGTTGATATCAGCATCTGTAGGGTGGGGGTGCTTGGACAATAGCCAAGCGGCTTGCATGATCTGGCCAGGCTGACAGTAGCCGCACTGGGCCACGTCCTCCTCGATCCAGGCCTTTTGTACCGGGTGGGAGCCATCTTTCGATAATCCCTCGATGGTGGTCACGGATTTCCCTGCCACTTCCTTTATGGGGGTCTGGCAAGCGCGCACCGCCTCGCCCTCCAGATGCATCGTGCAGGCGCCGCAGACGCCCGCTCCGCAACCGAACTTGGTGCCGGTAAGGCCAAGCACATCCCTTAGCACCCAGAGCAAGGGCATGTCGGGATCCACTTCCACAGCCTTAGAAAAACCGTTGAGCGAAAATTCAACGCGGGTCATAGGGCACCTTAGGGAAGCGTGTTCAAACATTAGGCTCAGTCGCTGTAGCAATCAATGGGGTCAGTTGGCACAACCTTGGACCCTCAACCCTCGACTTCTTGAATTCTTGAATTCTTGAATTATAGAATTCTTGACTCTCGACTGTTTTTTCCTCGGAACGCTCCATGAGGTTCAGGCATCAGAGAGTTGTACAAGGAGCGAAATCAGTGATGATGATAACGAAATGGGGTATCGCGGCATTTCTCACGGCACTTGCTGGAGCGAGTATTGCGTTCCTGCCGATGCAACCGTCACCTAAAACCTCGACAGTCCTTCAATCCACGGAGAAAACCACTGTGAGCGATTCCAAGAAACCGGACAAGGCAGAACTGAAAGCGCGGCTCACGCCCATGCAATACAAAGTCACTCAAGAGGCGGCCACGGAGCCGGCCTTCAAGAATGAATTCTGGAACAACCATCGCGAAGGCCTTTACGTGGACGTGGTGACCGGCGCGCCGTTGTTTTCCTCCAAGGATAAATTCGATTCAGGCTGCGGCTGGCCAAGCTTTTCCAAGCCTCTGGAAGAACAAAAGGTCGTTGAGAAAACAGATTCCTCCTTCGGCATGGCTCGCACCGAAGTGCGCTCCAAGGACAGCGATTCCCATCTGGGCCATGTGTTCGATGACGGCCCTGGGCCCACGCATCTGCGCTACTGCATCAATTCGGCTTCACTGAAATTCATCCCTGTGGAAGAGCTCGAAAAAGAAGGTTTCGGCCGCTACTTGCCGGTGTTTGGGAAACTTGCGCCGAAGACCGCCGAAGCGCCCATTTCAGCAAATGTCGCCACCCTCGCGGGCGGTTGTTTCTGGGGCATGCAGGAGTTGATCCGTAAGCAACCGGGCGTCACCACCACGCGCGTGGGTTACACCGGTGGCCATCTGGCGAACCCCAAGTACGAGGACACCCACGACAGCAAATCCGGCCATGCCGAAGCCATCGAGATCCATTTCGATCCAGCCAAGACCAGTTACGAATCCATCCTGCGATTCTTCTTCCGCATCCACGATCCCACCACGCCGAACCGCCAGGGCAACGATACCGGCAGTCAGTACAGGTCGGCTATTTTCTATCACGATGAAGCCCAGCGCATAGCGGCTGAGAAAGTGAAGGCCGAAGTGGATGCCAGCGGCAAGTGGCCAAAGAAGGTGGTCACGGAAATCGTGCCCGCCAGCACTTTTTATCTTGCCGAAGAAAACCACCAGGACTACCTGCAAAAGCACCCCGGTGGCTACACCTGCCATTACGTGAGGAATTAGGGAGCGTTGCGTGGTGGCCAAGGTTTTTCTGGCCAGCGCGTTACGCTCCCTTATGTCGGCCAAAAGAGTCAAGGCGATGGGGGATGTGCCAAGCAAAGTAGAAGGCGCTACTGACTCCACTGCCGAGCACAGGCCGACGCGCTGGCTGGTGTTCCGAGGAAAGTTGAAGGGCCGCGCCCAAGCTGAGCACTTGGCCAGCGAGAAACGGATGTTATCTACCCCGGTGGAGTCGCGGCCTGCCCATGAAACCTTACGCCAGCCCATGGTTGTGTTAGCTTTTTCGTATGCTTTTCCTCCCCTTTTTCCCACTGGCTGTACTTGCCCAGACGCCTGACCACAGTTCCCAGCGCAGAGCGCCCCAGGCACTCGAACAGGTCCCGCAAGCAACGCCGTCAAAAGGCTCCTCGCCAGAACAATCCATAGCGAAACCTCCGCTCCCTGCGACTAATGCACCCGATGCGACCAATGCCCATACCCGCGCTGCCCAATCCCTGGTCGATGCAGAAGTGTCATTCGCTAAAATGGCTGAGCATGAGGGCACTGCCGCTGCTTTTCATGGCGTCCTGGATGACATGGGCATTCTGTTCCACCCGGGCCCAGTGAATGGCAAGGCTTGGCTTTCTCAGCAAAAGCCTGATGCTTCCAAGCTCTCCTGGTTTCCCTCCTTCGTTGCAGTCAGTGCGGCGGGCGATCTTGGCTATTCCACTGGACCCTACCAGTGGCGCCCCGAGGCAGAATCGAAGCAGGTGTCCTCCGGGCATTTTGTTTCGGTTTGGGGGCGCAAGGGTGCTTCGTGGAAGCTGTTACTTGACATGGGTTCGCCCCATGCCGCACCTGGGGAAGCGGACCCGATCTTCAAACCCGAAAAGGCAAAGGCATCCGCGAAGGGTGAAGTCTCGCCACTCTTCAGCGCCGAGGCACTGCAAACTTTGGAAAAAGAATTTTCCAACACGGCTTCTGGACGAGGAGTCCTTTTTGCCTATAACGCCTATTTGGCTGCCGATGCGCGTTTCTACCGTGCGGGTTCCCAACCCACTACTCAGTTGGACGACATCCGCAAGTACCTGGAAAGTGTTGACGGCATCGTAAAATGGACCTGCCTGGGTAGCGCTGTGGCCAAGAGCAATGACCTTGGCTATACCTATGGAATTAGGGAATACACTCCCAACCCCATAGCGTTACCCAAACCCGAAACCATGCGAAAGCAGGCGGCCCACACATACATTTTTCTTCATATCTGGGCACGTCAGTCCACGGGTCGCTGGAAGGTGATCCTCGACATCGAAAATTCCATGTCCTGAATTAATTCATCGGAGTCGCCATGCGCAAAATCTTGCTACCCCTCATTCCATGCTTGCTCCTGGCGGCGGCGCCAGAGGCCGCCAAATCGCTGAAAAGCGCCCAAGCGGCAAACCAATCCCCCAAAGCCTTTCCTTTCCCCATTCATCAGAAAACCCTGGCCAATGGTCTGAAGATTGTTGTGATCCCCGCGGGCCTGCCGAACCTGGTAAGCATCCAAATTCCTGTGAGCACAGGCTCGCGGAACGAGGTGGAACCTGGCAAATCAGGCTTCGCGCATTTTTTCGAGCACATGATGTTTCGGGGTACCAAGACTGTTTCCAAGGAGGCTTGGAATGAGGCCTTGAAAGAAACCGGCGCCTCGCAAAATGCCTTCACCTCCGATGATCTGACGAACTATCACACCCTTTGTTCAAAAGATGATCTCGAAGGCTGGATCAAGCGCGAAGGGGACCGTTTCCAGAATCTTTCCTATAGCGAGGAAGGCTTCAAAACCGAGAGCCGCGCGGTGCTGGGCGAATACAACAAAAATTCCTCCAACCCCATCCAGAAACTCCTGGAAGTTCAGCGGGACGCGGCGTTCACCACCCACACCTACAAGCACACCACCATGGGCTTCCTGAAGGACATCGAGGACATGCCCAATCAATTTGCCTACTCCAGGCAGTTCTTTGACCGCTGGTACCGCCCCGAAAATGTGACCGTGATCCTCACCGGTGACGTGCAGCCCGAAAAGGCCTTTGCGATGGTGGAAAAATATTTCAGCGGATGGCAACGCGGCACCGCGAAACCACCCGTGATTCCCGCCGAGCCAGTCCATTCCAAGCCCGTGGACGTGCGCCTGCCGTGGACGAGCCCCACCCTGCCCTACATGACCGTCGGCTTTCATACACCCGCCAAATTCAGCACCACCGAAAATACTTCCGAGGCACTATCTTTGGCCTCGGAACTGCTGTTCGGATCCCGTTCGGAGTTATATCAGCGCCTGGTGATACGAGAACAAAAAGTAGATCAGCTCTTCGCCTTCGGTGGCAGCGCCAAAGACCCGGACCTTTTCACCATCGGCGCCCGGGTGAAAAAGCCCGAGGACCTGGCCTACGTGCGCGATCTCATTCTGGACACCTGCGCCTCGGCCCGGGCCCTGCCCTTTTCCAGCGCCAAGCTTCAGGACGCCAAGACCGAAGCCCACCTGGCCTTCGCGCGAGAGCTCGACTCCACCAATTCCATCGCGGGAATCGTGGCGCGGTTCACATCCTATGGGCGTGATCCCGAAGCCGTGAACAAGCTTGCGGTACTGCGGGATTCTGTTTCCATCAGAGATCTGGCCCGCATCGCGAAGGCTACGTTCCAAGACAATAGCCGGGTCATCACCACCCTGGTCCATGGCGATTTTCCCGCCAATCTGGACACCTCTTTTCAGGGTGTGGAGGCCCGCGCCGCCCTGCTGATGGAACTCCCTAAACTTGCCGTGACGGAAGAACCTAATGCAGCATCGCCCTTGATGACCATGCGGGCGGTATTCCGCGTGGGCTCCATCCATGATCCAGCTGGAAAGGAAGGCCTGGCAAGGCTCACGGCGAGCATGATCGCCGATGCCAGCACCAAGAATCGCGGGCTGGCAGAGCTTGAAAAAGCCTACGCCGCCACCGGCTCCGGGCTTGGTGCCCTGGTTGACAAAGAGCTTACTTCCTTCAGTCTCACCGCTCCAAAAATCAAGGCTGGAGAAGCCCTGGACTTGGCCGTGGAGCAGCTACTGGAACCCGGTTACAAGGATGAAGATTTTCAGCGACTCAAAGCCCAGCAACTCAACGGGCTCAATGTGGGACTCAAGGCCAGCAATGACGAGGAATTGGGCAAGCTGGCTTTGGAATCACGCATGTACGCGGAGCCTTATGCGCATCCCACGCTAGGCACCGCAAGCGGTATCCAGGCCATCACACTGGCGGATGTGAAGGCCTTCGCGACTACCTACTACTCGAAGAAGCGCATGTCTATTGGCTTTGCTGGATCCTACTCCAACGAGGACAAAGCTGCCGTACTGCGGGGGTTGAACAAACTTTCCGATATAGATGCTCCCGAAGTCGTGTTGCACGAGCCCGAGCACCTTTCCGATGGCTCGCATATGCACATCGTCACCAAGGAGACTCGCTCCACCGCCATTTCCATCGGCATCCCCTTGCGTGAGCGGGATGTGAGCGGCAAGCCGGTGGATGCGCGGGTGAACCGTGCCCATCCAGATTTCGCGGCGCTCTGGGTCGCTACGGCCTACTTGGGCCAGCACCGCAACAGCACGGGCGTGCTCTATCAACGGCTGCGGGAAGAGCGGGGCCTCAATTACGGCAATTACGCTTATCTTGAAGCCTTCCCCAACGGTGGCCGCCAGTTCCAGCCCAGCCCCGGCGTGGTGCGGACCTCCAACATCTGGCAGGTGTGGATCCGCCCGGTGGATCCGAAAAATGGCGCCTTCGCGCTCAAGGCTGCGCTTTTTGAAATGAATAAACTCATCACCCACGGCATGCCTGAGAAGGAATTCCAATCTACCCGCACCATGCTGGTGAAGTTCCTGGATCATCTGAACGATACGGGTTCCAAAAAGCTCGGCCACGACCTGGATGATGCCTATCTGGGGTTGGGCGCTTATGCGGAGACTTTCAAAGCGAAGCTGAAAACGCTCTCCGACGATGATGTGAATCAAGTCATCCGCAAGTACCTGCGCACCACCAACCTGGATATCGCTGTGGTGACCAAGGACGCGGATCAATTCACCAAAGACCTGTTGGCGGATGCTTCTCCCATTCCCACCTACACCGCGCCCAAGCCACAATTAAAGGATGAAGATCAAACCATTTCACAATTCAAGGTGGACGTGAATCCAAAAAACATCACCCAAGCAACTCTGGAAGAAACGTTCAGGTAAGTCTGAGCAATTACCCGATCGGCCTGCCCTGCTGCCTACTGCTCAGTGCTCACTGCTCAGTGCTCACTGCTCACTGCTCAGTGCTCACTGCCCACAGCCTACCTTCCTGCGGAACCTCCACGCGATCCAGGGCAATAATGAATAGTCCCTGGAGGCTCATTGCTACCGCTACCCCTGCTGCTGGTGATTCCCGCCTTCGTCCAAACTGTGCCACCGGATGCCAGCGAATTGCCGGGACCTTGGGAACGGATGTTGGAGAGCCACCGCGCGGAGCAATATCCATGGCCCACGTGGCGGCTTTTGTCGCGTGTGCCGATTAATGCAGAGGCTCTCCGCACAGAACCGGTATTGAGGCTGCTTTCCTCCGGTGAACTGGGCTTGACACCATACTCAGAGAAGGACCTGGCTGCTTTTTGGAAGCAGAACGACTGGGGCCAGGACGTTGACTGGGTGCTCCTGTCACCGGATGGCAGCGTGGCAACGAAGGGCGCCACTAGTCCCCTGGCTTCCGATATCGAGGGAGCTTTATCTAAAAGCGCATGGAAAAGTCGCGGGCGGCGAATCGCCGACTTCACAAAAGGTGGCAAGGGCTCCGGCGAGGCCTGGGGCGATGCACTGGTGGATGCGGGCCGTTTGCTGCTTTTCATAGAAGACGGCCTCAAGGAAGATGCCGGGAAGCCGCTGCCATGGTGGGTTTGGGAGGCCCCAGCGCCAGATCCAAGGTTGCTGGCCTTGAAAGAGAAAGCTGAGCTGGAAGGGGGGAAAGCCCTGGATGGCCTGCGCCTTCACAATGGTTACGAGCGCTGGCCTGGATTGTCGGGTGCTTTATCCCTGGCGCCTGATACACCCAATCCAACCATGAGTGATGCGCTTCGCCCAGTGATCGGTGACATCGTTCAGGAACTGCATCGCACTCCCCAAAGTGAAGGGTTATGGACTGCCTGGTCCCAGGTGGCCCGGCGCCTGCCAAAGGAAGTGAGCGAATTCACACCCTACCTTTTTGCCGTCCCCCAAGGCGACCCATGGCCACCGCCTGCAGGCCTTCGGGCGGTGCTTCAATTGTTGCGGGCACGCGGTGAGCAACGCCTGTTGCTCGCGTTTTGCCGCAATCAACTGCAGGCACCCATTCCAGGGACTATCAATACGGAGGTGGCCTGGCACGGAGAGCGAATGCAGCGCATCCAGTCCTGGGGCCTGCCTGGTCTTGCGGCACTGATGAAACTGAAAGCTGAAAGTGATGGTCTGGTCTGGATCGAAGAGCTGCGCCGCTTGTGGGGAAAGGAGTGGGACAAATCGGATCTTCGCAGCTTTCTGCTGCGAATTGACCGGGATTGGCTCCCGGAAAGCTGGGATAAAGCCATCAGCTCTGCGCCCCTTGAAGACCCACCGTTGCCCCAGCATTCAGCGCCACTATCAGTACCCTATCTGGCCCTGGATTCCCAGAATGACCGGTCTTTAGAAAAAGGTTGGCGTGCCTTGCGTGATTCCCCAGCCTTGGATGCCTGGGGCCCTGGGGATCTGGGCTGGAAAGCGATCTCGAAAGAGCAACTGAAACATGTACGCGAGGACTTTGGTCTTGACGCCAGCCCCCGGTGGTTTCTTTTCCAAGGTAGTGGTCTCATTGCCAGCGGCACCAGCGTTCCTGTTCCAGCCTATATCCAGGCGCGCTTGCGCAACCTTGGCGCACCGCGACTGGAAACACTCAACCAATTCCTAGCGCAATATCCAGATCAGAAGGAAGCCCACCTTGAGCGTTTCCAACTGCTGCGTGAACGACTACCCCAATTGCGGCTTGAACCTGATCTGCTCAAGGATGCGGTGGCTGCATTGTTACCCGTCGGTGCTGCAGGCGCTTGGTCTCCCTCTGGAGACGACTGGGCCTTCGCTGCGAAACAGATGCTGCCAAGGCTGGAAGAGAAGCTACGCCAATGGCCCTCGGATCTCGGTACTTGGCGGACTTGGATTTCCTGGTCTGAACTCTCTCCCGATAAGCCCAAGGCATTGAACTTAGCTAAGCTGCTGGAGCCTTGGCCTGGACTCCGTTTCGAGGCCGCGCAACTCATCGCCGGGCAACTTCGGAACCGGGGAGATTGGAAAGCCCTGGAGCCATTCGCACGCGACCACTGGGATAACCTTGTGGAGCAAGCACGCCCCATCCATATAGCCATCCCCCAACTGGAAGCGCACTTGGCGAATGAACTGGAAGTATGGCTTTCCTTTCTTGAAGAAGCCCTCGCTGCCCAAGGCCAGGCCAGCTCCGCAAAACCATTGCGGGCGCAATTCAAGGAGCTGACCTTGCGAAAACCGCCGGGTAAATGAACGCGGATTCTCCTGCACCGTCCTGTCTTCAGACAACGGCTTCAGGCAACGGCTTCAGGCAACGGCTTTAGCCACCGCTCAAGGGCGAACGCCAAGGAATGGATACGTAGAACACAGAACCTTCCAGGTAAGAGCTCTCGACTCGAATGGTGCCGCCCATCAAAGCAACGAGATCTTTTGAAATGGTCAGTCCCAGGCCAGATCCACCAAAACGACGGGTGATGGAGGTATCCACTTGGGTGAATTTATCGAAAAGATTTTCAAGCTTTTCTTCAGGAATCCCAATGCCGGTGTCCTTCACGGAGATATCCAGGCGATGCCCCCTGGCATTGAACGCCAGGTTCAACCTGACAGCTCCGCGTTCCGTGAATTTCATGGCATTCCCCACCAGATTGACGAGCACCTGGCGAAGCCGCTGGGGATCACCAACCATGATGGGCGGCATGCCCTCATCGAGATCCACTGAAAACAACAACCCTTTTTGCGCGGCCTGAGCAGTAAAGAGATTCCGAACCTCGGCGGCAACCATGCGCACATCGAAAGAGCTTTCCTCAAGTTCCATCTGCCCTGCCTCGATCTTAGAAATGTCGAGAATATCGTTGATCAGGGACATCAAATTTTGGGCTGAGCTGCCCACGGTTTGGGCCAAGTCGGCCTGATCTTCATCCAGAGTTGATTGTTGGAGCAGATAGTTCATGCCGATGATGGCGTTCATGGGTGTTCGGATTTCATGGCTCATCACCGCCAGGAATTCACTCTTGGCGCGGGAGCCCGCTTCTGCGGCCTCCTTGGCGGTGAGCAATTCCCTTTCAGCCACCTTCCGGGGCGTCACGTCATTCATGGAACCCGCCATGCGCGTGGCCCGGCCTTCCGAATTCCAAATGGCCTGCCCGCGGGATCGGAACCAACGGTATTCGCCCCTGGGCATCTGGTATCGAAACTCGATGTCGTAAGGACGCCGGTACTTCAGATGTTCGTAAACAGCCTTCCGGATTGAGGCTTGATCGTCAGGATGGGCCCAGCTACCCCATTCACTGGCATGGGGGGGAATTGATTCAGGGGCCAAGCCAAGGATGGATTTCATCCGATCCGAGAAATAGACTTCGCCCGTTTGAAGGTTTGTGTCCCAGATGCCTTCATTGGAGCCTTGGGCCACCAGCGCGTAGCGTTCCTCACTCACGCGAAGCGCTTCTTCGGATCGCTTCCGCTCGGTGAGATCCCGAATGGAGGCGACCCGAACAAGGCGACCAAGGTACATCACGGACTTCCCTGAAATCTCTGCGGGAAAGCGGCTGCCGTCCTTGCGCAGGGCCCAAATTTCGTAATGTTCGTCAGTGCCCAATCGCACCTTTTCCGCGAGTTTCACGCGGTCCTCCTGCACCACGAGACTGAAGGCGGGACGGCCGATCAATTCTTCAATGCTGCCACCCCACATTCCAGCGGCAGCATGGTTGGCATCTATGATGAGACCGTTTTCATTCATGATGACGCCATCCGTAGTGCCTTCACTAATGCCTTTGTATCGGTTCTCGCTGTCCTGGAGCGCCTGCTCTGCTTTTTTTCTTTCGGTCAGATCATAAAAGGCTGTCAGGAAAGCAGTCCTGCCATCGAATTTGATGATTCTCGAGGTTATCTCCACCATTTTTGGTCCGCTGGCGGACTGCACCTCCAGTTCCATTTTGTCCACCCGGCCATCCCTGAGGAGTGTGGCTACTATCACTTCCCTATCCTCTAAATGCTTGTAGAAGGGCAGCGAGGGACCTCCAACGACTTCTTCCATCTTTCGGCCCATCAACTCAGCCATAGGCTGATTGGTGTAAAGGATCACTGGCTCGGGATAACCAATGATCACCATGGGCACCGCCAGCGTTTCCGTGACCATGCGAAACCGAGCCTCGGACTCAAGGACGGTGACCTCTGCCATGTCGCGTTCAGAAAGTACTGTGCTGAGCACCATGGCTGTGAGGGCCAGCACCGTGAGAAAAGTCCTCAGCAAAACCATGGAAGGATTTCCAACACCTACAACCAATGGTCCAAGGCCATTGATGGTGGCGGGAATGGCGAAGGCCGCAACGAGGGCAACTGCAAAGATGGAACCCCGCTGGCCAAAGCGCAGGCAGGCCCAGACCACCACAGGGTAGACAAGGAAGGGCAGCGCATAATCCTGTGACCTGAATCCAAATCCGTGAAAAAAGACAAAATAGGATACGAGACAGAGAGTTGCCATTAATGCGGTAAATTCAAGGACCTCCGCCCGATTGGCCCTTGGCTTGGGTTTTATGACCATGAGCAGAATCGGTGTCATCAGCAGGGTGCTGGTGGCTTCACCGAGCCACCAACGCCCAAAGAAGGGCAGGAAAGCCCCCCAGGGAAGCATGCCCCCCAGCGCAAAGGTGGAGGCCCCAAGCAAAGCCCCCACGGTGGTGGAAACCACCCCACCAAAAAGCGTCAAAACCACCACATCCTTCAAGCGGTTCAGGCCCACGTCAAAACCCGCCTTCACCATCAACCAATAACCCAAGCCAATCTCGATGGTGTTCACAGTCGCGATGCCGAGGTGCACCCAGCCCGGAGACTTGGTGTTCATCATCACCGTGATCAACGCCCCAAGGAAAACGCCAGGCCAAAGCCTGAAACCGCCGATGAGCAACACCGCCAGAGCTAAACCTTTGGGCAACCAGAGTGCGGTATCGCGACTTTCAGGGAAAGTCATCAAGTAGGAACATTTCGCCGCCAGCGGATAGATCGCCGCAATCAAAAGCATCTGGAAAACAAGAACTTGCCAGCGGGGTTTCATTGAGTCCTAGAGTAGATCTACCCGGCAGATCTTGACTAGGTTAACTTCTTGATCATTGCGCGGATCTCCACCGGAGCGTTCAGCCGAATCAGGCTGCGATCCAAACGCCTGAGGTACGTTTCCCGAAGCGCCTTGCCTGGTTCGGCCCACCCTGCCCGGTCCCAATCCAAGGCCAGCAGGCAACCATCATCATCAATGATGAAGTTGGTGGCATTGAGATCCGGCGCATGCAGACCCCACCGGGAAAGCCCATCAAGCAGCCTTTTGAATTGAGGCAAAAGTTCGTCGGTGCGGGCGAAAGCCTGTGCCCAAGGCAAGGCTTTCACATAGCGTGTGAAATAGATGCCTTCCACCCCAAAGGAATAGCGACGGAACGCAAAACCCAAAGGCTCCACTGTGGGAAAGCCATTCTCCCAAAGTAGGCGATGAATATCCGCCTCTTGCTGAAATCGCCCGCTGTTGAAATACGTCCGTTCATTCACGTGGGCGATGGCCCCACCTCGCCGGTAGGGCCGGAGCACCACTGCACCGCGGCGACAGATGCCCCCGCGACCAAAAACTTCGCCAAGACTGGTGGACTCTTGGGCTAGCTCCAGATCTGGAGGCCCGATGCGAGTCCAGTCTGAGCCCAGATCTCCCAAGTCCAGATTTTCCATGCATGTCCAGGGACTCAGGGTCGTGCGAGCCTGGAAGGGCCAGGAATCCGGGAGGATGGGAATGCGTGTGCTCAAGTTCGTCCTATGGTTATGCATCAGCTTTGCCTGCTTCGCCGCTGCTGGAAACTCCGAATCCAGCCTGGAAGATTTTCCCTCCCACTATTTAAAACGCAAAGTTCCGATCTCACTTCATGTTCCAACACGCGAAGTGCTCTCAGTTTGGAAGGCCGCCAACCCGAATGTCCATGGACGCTTGATCCTTTTTCTTCCCGGTGCCTTTGACGGTCCCAAAGATCTTATCCGATACGGCATCTATACCCATGTGGCCCAGTTGGAAGCAGAGCACCAGATTCCTCCGGCCCTTTGGGTATCAGTAACCCATTACAAATCCTGGTATGCGGATCGCAAAGATGGTTCCTTCCCTTTTGAAAAATTTCTGTTGGAAGAATTGCTTCCAGAAATGGAAAAGCGTTTTCCGGAATTCGGAGGCAGTGCGGGATTCCGCACTGTCGCAGGACTAAGCATGGGCGGTTTCGGTGCGCTGAATCTCTGTGGCCGCACGAGCCTCTTCACTCGCTGCGTGGCCCTTTCACCGGCGCTCGTGGAGCCGCCATTCAAACATGTTGGATGGTGGCTTCAACGCTCACTCAAACACACCTTTCCCAGGGAAGCCGAAGCTTTCATACCGTGGAACCCATTCAAACATCTTGGAGGGACAGCAGAACTCTACCTTGGATGCGGAACCGAGGACAAGTACGGTCTCGCGCCGACGACACAATCTTTTTCGGAGTTGGCAAGAAAGAACGGCCGAGTCGTCATCCTGGATCTACGCCCCGGAGGTCATGACTGGGATTACTGGGCGCCTGAATTCAAACGACTTGCGCCATGGCTCCATGGCGGAGTCCTGCCAGTAAAACCGATTGCACTCAAAATGCAGCAATCCGTAAAGACCTTGTGAACAAAAAACTTCGGGCGGGTAACGACCGAGATTCCCACAATGGCTGCGGAAAAGCCCCCACAACGGCGGCTTGGGCTAATGCAGAGAGAATTCCCAGCCCCAAGGTACTGAGCGGTCATTCCAACAACTACATTTCAACTCTTCGGAAACTCTGGGCGACTTTCTGCATGAGCAAGGGGTCGCCTTCGATCTTGATCCGTCCGCTCATGAACGCTTCTTGAGCTTTCAACTGGCCGGTGCTCATGGCGATGAAGTCGTCGGGCTTGGCGGTCAGGGTGGTATCCGCAGGACTCAAGAGCCGAGGTATCACCGCACAGTGGCCTTCATGGATCACCAAGGTGTATTCCACGTCCTCAAGCTTGTAACCCACAACAGCTTCCAAATCCCCGGCCTTTTCCATATCAAACCTGTCGGGCATTGATTCAAGGATGGCCTGGGCCGGATTCACCGCCGCATCAAATAATCCGGTGTATGCGGCGACTTGGGTAAAATCGCCCTTGAAAGAAGCCTGGCCGCTGAGCAAGGCCCCCACCAGGTTCAATTTGCCAACATTCAGCGCCGCGAAATCACCGTCGGTCAAACTCACCGTATGCACGCCATCGCATTCCCCGGGACGTACCGACAAATGGTTCGGAGTGAAACTCAAGGTGTAGGGCACACCATCCACTTTTAATTCCAACGTTCCGCTGGCGCCGCCTTTGTAACGTTTGGAAAGCGTTCCCAGCGCCTTGCCACCGGGAGTGGAGGGAAAGACGATTTCGGGGTTCTGGGACCAGGTTTTCCACGCTGCCCTGAGCTTGGTCATGTCGCCACCGAAATGGATCTGGCCGGAAAGCAATGCGGGGCCAGGGTCCTGAAGGCCCGTAAGCAGACCACGCACGGAGGACTCCTCACCCTCCACGGCATCGCCTTCACCAAAAGATTCTGAGCCTACCACCACACGGATGGCCTGGTTCAACAGTTTGAGGCGGCTCAAGGCGAGATCTTGGAGCGGTGCTTGCGGACCCTTTTTGAGTTCAGGCTTTTTAAAAAACTTGGGAAATTTCTGCAACAGCATCAAGTCGCCCGCGCCTTTCAGTTTTCCACTCATGAAGGCTTGCATGGCGTCGAGTTTGCCTTCGTTCAGGGCGATCCAATCTTCAGCGGTGATCTGCACCGTGGAGGACGCATCGGCCTTGAATTCTCTGAGCAGGGTGAAAGCGCCATCTGCGATGACGCAGGTGAAATCGCCGCCACCGTCACCCGTCACCTTGTAGGCCACCGAGGCGTTTACGCCAGCGGCCTTTTCCGGCAGGAACAGTTCGGGCATGGATGAAAAAATTCCGTCCACTGTAAGTGCCATGACGAGCTCCCAGTTCAAGTGTTGAGAATGGCGCCACTGGGGATCCCAATGCAACGGGTTACCAAAAGTCAGGTGCGGTTGAAGAAAATTTGATCCGTATGATTGATTAAAAGGACCAATTGATCCAAAATCCCTTTTGACTTTCTTTCTCAGCCAGGAGGCCCTCATGAGGCGACCTTTAAAAATTTCCTTCCTCGCATCAGCTTTTGCGCTGGCGGCTCTTGCGGTATCGCTGCACTCAAGCGCGCCACCAGCTTCCCTGCCTCAGAAAGTGGCGGCCAAGGCAAAACCAGTGGCCTCCTTGAAAACACCCGCGAAAAAGATCCCATTGTCGAAAGAAACCCTCGCCTGCCTTGAATGCCATCAGGAATCCGCCACTCCCGCCGCCACCAAGCAATGGGCCAGTAGCCGCCATGCCACCGCCGGTGTGGGGTGCTACGAATGCCATCATGCAGATAAGAGTTCGGCCACCGCTTTCGACCATAACGGATTTTCGATCACGGTATTGGTCTCGCCCAAGGATTGCGGGCAGTGCCACGCCAAGGAAACCCAGGAATTCGAAGCCAGCCATCACGCCAAGGCCGGCCAGATACTGGGTTCTCTGGACAACGTGTTGGGTGATGTGGTGGAAGGCATACCCGCCGGAAACAGCGGGTGCAAGCAATGCCACGGCGGCGTGGTGAAAGTGGTGGGACCTGGGAAAATGGATGCTGCGACCTGGCCCAATACCGGCATCGGCCGCATCAATCCTGATGGCTCCCGTGGCAGTTGTTCCGCCTGCCACAGTCGCCATGCCTTTTCCTCTTCAGTGGCGCGCCAGCCTGAAAACTGCGGCAAGTGCCATCTCGGCCCAGACCATCCGCAAGCTGAAATCTATAACGAGAGCAAACACGGCATCGCCTTCCGGGCGAAGATCAGCGAGATGAACCTTGACTCCAAGAGCTGGGTGGTCGGCAAAGACTATAGCGCAGCGCCCACCTGCGCCACCTGCCACATGAGCGCGACCCCGGAATTGCCGCTCACCCATGATGTGGGCGCCCGCATCAGCTGGACTCTGCGCCCCGAGGTTTCACAAAAGCTGGACCATTGGGAAGCCCGTCGCGCCGACATGCAAAAAGTCTGTGCCAACTGCCATGGTTCCGATTGGGTCCAGGGCCACTACACCCAGTACGATGCGGCCGTGAATCTCTACAACGATAAATTTGCGATCCCCGCCAAAGCCATCATGAAAAAGCTTCGCGATGCGGGAAAACTGACGCCGACCCCTTTCGACGAGAAGCTTGAATGGACCTACTTCGAGCTGTGGCACCACGAAGGCCGCCGCGCACGCATGGGCGCCGCCATGATGGGTCCCGACTACACCCAATGGCACGGCTTCTATGAAGTGGCCAAGACTTTCTATTCTGAGTTCCTGCCCCAGGCTGAAGAGCTGTTGCCTGGCGTTACCAATGAAGTGAAAGCCATGGACGATCACAAATGGTTACAAGGCCTTTCGAAGGAAGATCGCGCCAAGATCGAGAGCTTCTATCAGAAGCGCTACGGCAAATAACTGTTCACTATGTTGAAGACTTTTATCTGATAAAAATTCAGAGCGCAGGCACCGGCTTTTCGCCGCTGTAATCGTAGAACCCACGACCGCTCTTCTTGCCATGCCAGCCCGCGTCCACTAGCTTCTTCAGGAGTGGACAAGGGCGGTATTTGGGATCGCCCAAGCCTTCGTGCAGCACGTTGAGGATGAACAGGCAGGTATCCAGGCCGATGAAATCCGCCAGCGTCAGCGGACCCATGGGATGGTTCATGCCGAGCTTCATGATGCCGTCAATGCTTTCGACGCCCGCCACACCTTCATGGAGGGCGAAGATGGCCTCGTTGATCATGGGCAACAGCACACGATTAGAAATGAAACCGGGGCTGTCGTTGCAGGCCAGGGGCGTCTTGCCGAGCCTGGTGCTCAGCTCCATCACGGCCAGGTAAGTCGCATCGCTGGTGGCGAGACCACGGATGACTTCAATGAGCTGCATGACTGGAACGGGATTCATGAAGTGCATGCCGATGATGGCCTCAGGTCGCCTGGTGACCGCGGCAAGTTTGGTGATGGAGATGGAGCTGGTATTGCTCGCCAGGATCACCCCGGGCTTGCACACGGTATCGAGGGTTTCGAACAGTTGCTTCTTGATTTCCCACTTCTCCGTGGCGGCTTCCACCACCAGGTCCACATCCTTGAAATCCTCAAGGGAAATAGTGGAGCGGATGCGCGCCAGCACAGCGTCCTTCTCCTCAGGCGTCAGCTTTCCTTTGTCCACGCCCCGCTGCAGGTTCTTACCGATGGTGGCGAGGCCCTTGGCCAAAAAGTCCGCGGAAAGGTCCTGCATGATGACGTTGAACCCACTCTGGGCGAACACATGAGCGATGCCGTTGCCCATCTGCCCTGCGCCGATCACACCAATGGTTTGAATGGACATGACTGCCTCCGAACTTTCCAAGGATAACGAAGGTCCCTTGGATTTCGATGAATCATACTGGCGACATGGCATCCAACTCCCGCTCCGCCACCGCCTTTTTGCTCCTTCGCGTCGCGATAGGCCTTTCCGCCTGTTGGAACGCGTGGCCGCACTTGCACGGCTTCGGCCTGCATGGGGTCAATACCCACACCGGCCTGACCCTGCTGGTATGGCTGCTGCAATTCGTGTGCGGAGGAATGATGGTCATTGGCCTGCTCATGCCGTGGAGTTGCATTCCACTGCTCATCATGGCCATGGCGCCGCTGCGGTGGCCACCGAATCTGGCGCTGTTGGCCCCCTTACTGGCACTGGCGGCCTCGATGGTCGGTGGTCCGGGCCGATGGGCGGCAAATAAGGGCTGATGGAATTTCCTGAGATCGCAGGAGCGGTGCTCTAAATTAGAGCGTAAAATTTTGAGCGGAATATCCTCAAAACCAACTACCTTTTTCTGGAGGACGCCATGCCCCTCGGCAAGCGTGTGACGGCGGAATTTTTCGGGACGCTCTGGCTGGTCTTTGGCGGCTGTGGCAGCGCCGTGCTGGCAGCGGCCTTCCCCAAAGTTGGCATCGGGCTGCTCGGGGTCGCCCTGGCTTTTGGTCTGACGGTGCTTACCATGGCCTACGCCATCGGCGGCATCTCAGGTTGCCATTTGAACCCGGCGGTCTCCCTTGGACTGGCGGTGGGGGGTCGCTTTGCCTGGAAGGATGTGCTGCCCTACTGGGTGGGGCAGGTGTTGGGGGCTATCGCGGGGGCGGGCCTGCTTTTCATCATCGCCAAGGGCGCCCCTGGTTTTGAATTGGGCGGATTCGCCAGCAATGGCTTCGCTGACCACAGCCCAGGCAATTACTCGATGATGGCGGCCCTGGTCATGGAAGTGGCCATGACCTTCTTTTTCCTGTTTGTGATCCTTGGGAGCACTTCGGACAAGGCACCGGCAGGCTTCGCGCCTCTTGCCATCGGCCTCTGCCTGACCCTGATTCATCTGGTGAGCATCCCGATCACGAATACGTCTGTGAACCCGGCCCGCAGCACAGGGCCGGCCCTGTTTGTGGGCGGGTGGGCCATCAAACAACTGTGGCTCTTCTGGGTGGCGCCTCTGGTGGGCGCCGCCTTGGCAGGCATGATCTACCCGATTCTGTCTGACGAACGATAACCCTTGGGGAACTAACCTAAGCCATGGCGGCATTGTGACGTAAGCATGGCAAGGCAGCGGTGTGGAATGGATGGAGGGGGCATGGAGGTCGTCAAGGTTCCCGTGGACCATCGCATCCTGGCCCGACTTGAGGCGCTGGCTTTGCTTCAGAACGAAGTCCTCCCTGGCCTGCCCTACAACGAACAAGATGCAGTGAAACAGGCCCTGGAGCGGGGCCTGGATCACATGCTTCATGAATTGCTGGTTCGAACAGGTCAGCGGGGCAATTAGACCCCTAACTCTCCAGTTCCTTCCTTCGGGTTTCCACCACCCGATCGGCCTCTTTGCCCTGCAATTCCTGCAAATGGTGGAAGGACCAACTGAAGGTGCCGACCCCCATGGTCAGGGACCGCAATTCGACGATGACATCGTTCATTTCCGCTTGGGGAATGTAAGCGCTGACCACATCCCAGCCATTCCAGCCATCGCGACCGTCAAAGCCCAGGATCTGCCCTGCGCGACGCGTGGTAACCAGGCGCTGGGCCTTGGCGGTGAATTCATTGGGCACTGCGATATGCAATTCAAGAATGGGCTCGAGCAGAACCGGCTCGCATTTTGGCACTCCCTCCGCCAGGGCCACCCGAGCCGCCTGCTGGAAGGCCGCATCGGAACTGTCCACGTTATGGAAACTGCCGTCATAAAGGTTCACTGCGAAATCCACCATGTTGAAGCCGAGGGGACCGCGCTTCATGAATTCCAGGGAACCCTTTTCAACGGAGCTGTGGTACTGACGGGGCACCGAGCCTCCCACGATGGTCTCTGTAAAAGCAAACCCAGAGCCTCTAGGCAGCGGTTTGATGTCGATATGCACATCGCCGAAGGCGCCGTGGCCACCGGACTGATGCTTGAATCGCCCATGCTGCTTCACGGCTTTCTTGATGGTTTCTTTGTAGGGAACCATCGGAATTTCTGAACTGACATCCACGTTGAAGCGGCCTTTGAGTTTGGAAAGCGCAACCTTCAGGTGGATCTCGCCCTGCCCCCAAAGCAGCTGTTCTTTGGTTTCCGGATTGTGCTCCAAGGTGAGTGATGCATCTTCTTCGCTGAGTTTGTGCAGCGCACCGCTCAATTTCACTTCATCACCGGCTTTCACGGTCTTGATGGAAATGCAGGTCAGGGGTTGCAGTGGCGCCGGCCAGAACAATTCGACTGCGCCCGTGGGAGCCAGGCCGATGCCGGTATTGGCTTTTTCAAGTTTTCCCAAGGCGACAATTTCACCTTCGGCGGCCCTGGCGATTTTAGAGTTGGAGCCACCATTGGTCTTGAACATTCCGCTGACGGTCATACCGTTCAACGCCATGCCATCCGAGAGCTCTCCCCGCCAGGCCCGGACGAAACTGAGCTTACCGATGTGCTGGGCATGCACGGTTTTGAAGACCTGGGCCAAGGGAGTTTTCTTGGGAATGTTCAGGCGATCAGCAGTAGTGGAACATTCCGGCGCTTCATGACGCAGGGCCTTCAGTAGACGAATGATGCCCAAGTCCTGCTCGGCGCTGCCGAAGAACACCGGCACCATGAGATCCGACTGCAGATCCTTGCGCAGATCTGCATAGATCTCCTCCAGGGGTGGCACCGATTCTTCCAACAACTCTTCCATCAAATGGTCATCGTGATCGGCCAGGGCTTCCAACAGGTACTGCCGCCGCGCCTTTTCCTCGGGTAGCACGTTTTCCGGCAATTTGATCAGATCGGAATCCTTGCCGGGTACGAACTTGTAGGCCCGCTCGCTCACCAGGTCCACGAAGCCGGTGATTTGATCTTCTTCGCGAATGGGAATCTCGCGCAGCAGCAGCGGACGTGAGCTGACAGACTGCAACGATTCCATGACCTCGGCCACTTTCACGAGATGGGTATCCACTTTATTGATGAAGATGATGTGGGGGATGGAATGGTCATCCAGGAATTTTAGAATCGGCGAGATCGTGAGCGCGCGATAAGGATCCGGCTCACAAACCACCACTGCCACATCCACCACCATCAGGGTGTTGAGCGTGTCCTGGGCGAATTCCACTGAACCTGGACAATCTAGGAAAGTCCAACTCTCACCCAGATAAGTGCAGGCCGCAAGGCTGGTCTCCACGCTCATCTGGCGGCCCCGGGCCTCGGGCGAGGGATCACCCACGGTGTTGCCATCCTTGATGGTGCCCTTTTTGGCTATGGCACCCGCGGTGTGGAGCAGGCTCTCCAGCAAGGAAGTCTTGCCTGAAAGATAAGGTCCAACGATGGCCGCCACCCGCGGCGATGAGACTACCTTGCCTGGCATCTGTAACTCCTATTTAGGGCTCTATGATGGCCCAAGTTTCACCCAAGCATGGGGGAAGGCAATAAAAATCGGATCACAATTTCCCGAAGGCATACTGCTTGCATTGGCGGTGGCCTGGGATGATGCTGAGCCAGAGGGGGAGTGGCATGGCTTGGCTTCGGAATGGATCAAGATGGTGGTTAGCGGCCCTGGTGCTTTGCCTGGCCCCGCAGAGCGCATCGGCACAGTACACGCTGACCATCCAGCAGAACCTGGATTATGGCGAAGTGGTGGTAACCGCAGGCGGCGGCACCATCACCATGCAAGCAAGCAATGGCACCATCACCGGCACCACCGCTGGTGTCTCGAACACGACGGCCTTCGCGACCTTTAACGGCACTGTGCTGGTAACAGGGCCAAGCAAACGCACCTTTTCAATCTTAACGACCAATCCTGGGACCTTCACGATGAATGGCCCCGGCGGAGGGACCTTTCAGATAAGTGCAGGACCCCTCACCTCGGACTTGCCCGGTGACCAAGGCACCCTTCCCAACTCACCACCGGCCAATACAACTAAGGTTTTCCATGTGGGTGGCACCGTCACCGTCCCGTTCGGGCTTCCCACTGGGACATACTCTGGTTTCCTTCCGCTCCTGGTTCAGGACACTGGCAATGGCTCACAATCGCCCGTCGTAAACCTGCCCGTGTTCATCCGGATCCAGATCCCCATCGCGTTGTCCAAAACCTCCGACATGGATTTCGGGATCATCATCCCTGGTGGTGCCGCAGGCACAGTCACCCTGGTGCCAAACACCAATGCCGAGAGTTTTGGCGGGGGCGTGGTTTATGCAGCCGCCACGGGCCAACCTGCCATCTTTGCGGTCACCGGAGGCGCAAATCACGCCTACAGCATCGCCGCGACCCCCTCTCCACTGACACTCAATGGCTCCCTTGGGGGAACCATGAGTTTGACCCTCGTCACAGACTTGGG
>JANYBM010000018.1 GCA_025361125.1 Holophagaceae bacterium
GCGTCTCCCACTCGGGAAGACATCACGCTGGACATCAACGAACAGTTGATCGTCGAGCTTTACAGCAAGTAAGGGAGGGGAATACATGCTGAACCTCAGCGATTTCCAGCGCCCGCGTTTTGCCGAAGTCAATCAGGCCAATCTGAGCGACACCTACGGCGAATTCGTGGCTTTTCCCTTCGAGCGTGGTTTTGCCACCACCGTCGGCCACGCAATGCGCCGGGTGCTGCTCAGCAGCATCCAGGGCGGCGCGGTCACGCACCTGCGCATCAAGGGCGTGCAGCACGAGTTCACGACGCTGCCAGGCGTGTGGGAAGACATCACGCACATCCTGCTCAACTTGAAGGAAGTCCCCTTCAAGGTGCACAGTAGTGAGCGCCAGATCCTTACCCTTTCATCCAAGGGCGAGGGCATCGTCAAATCCGGCGCCATCCGCACCAACCAGAACGTGGACGTCGTCAATCCCGACATCCACATCGCCACCCTCGGGGAGGAAGCCGATCTGGAATTGGAGATCGTCGTTTCCGTGAACCGCGGATTCGTCACGGCGGATCGCAATCATGACGAGACCCTGGGCCTGGGCTTCATCCCTATGGATTCGAACCACAGCCCGGTGATCCGCGTGAACTACATTGTCGAACCGGCCCGTGTGGGCCAGAGCACCGATTATGAAAAGCTCACGCTTCAGGTGTGGACCAATGGCACCGTATCCCCCAAGGACGCTGTGTCGGATGCGGCCTTGGTTCTGCGGGAACACTTCCTGGTGTTCGCAAGGCAGGACGAGGATTTCGCCGACATCGACATGTCCGCCCCCGTCATGTCCGGCGAACAGGTCAACGCCTGGCTTGGCAAGTCCGTAGAAGAACTGGAACTGTCGGTTCGCGCCAATAATTGCCTTCGCAACGCGAACATCACAACCATCGGCGAGTTGGTGCAGCGCACCGAAGCCGAATTGATGAAGACCAAGAACTTCGGCAAAAAGTCGCTGCAAGAAATCAAGGATGAACTGGCCCGCATCGGCCTGTCCTTGGGTATGCGCCTCGAGCAAGAAGTCTAAGGAGACACACCATGCGCCATAACGTCGCCGGCAAGCGCCTGGGCCGTCCCAGCAACCAGCGCAAAGCCCTCATGAAGAACCTCGCGATTGCCCTCATCACCCATGAGCGCATCGAGACCACCATTACAAAAGCCAAGGAGCTGCGCAAATTCGCGGAGCCCTTCATCACCCTGGGCAAGACCGATTCCGTGGCCAACCGCCGTCTGGCGATGTCCCGGCTCGGCAACAGGACCGCCGTGCAAAAACTCTTCAGCACTGAGTTCAAGGCGCGTTTCGATGCACGCCCAGGCGGATACACCCGCATCCTGAAAATGGACACCCGTCTGGGTGATGGTGCCGAAATGGCCCTCATCGAGCTCGTGGACTATGCCCTGCCCGAGGCCGTCGAACCCGAAGGCGAATAGGCAATCAAGGAAGTTTTGAATGGCGCCCCTTCATGGGGCGCTTTTATTTATCGCGCCCGGAGACACGTCACGATAAAACAACAGCCCGGCGAATTGCCGGGCTGTCTGCTTAAACAAAGCTGTTCAGTTGGCCTAGTGGGCACCGTGATCGTAGGTTGTGATATCGCGATCTTTGGTTTCCTTCAGGAATATCGCGCCGACCACCACAGTCATCAATGCGACGATGACTGGATACCAAAGGCCGTAGTAGATGTTTCCCTTGAGGGCGACCATCGCCGTAGCGGTGAGCGGCAGCATTCCACCGAACCAGCCGTTGCCGATGTGATAGGGCAGGGACATGGAGGTGTAGCGGATGCGTGTCGGGAACAACTCCACCAGGAAGGCCGCGATGGGCCCATACACCATGGTCACGTAGATCAGGAAGATAAAGAGGATCAGCAAGGTCATTGCATAATTCACCTGCTTTGGATCGGCACCTTTGATGGGGTAGCCCTGCTCGGTCAAGGCCTTGGTCATGGCCGCTGCGTCCAGTCCTTCGATCGTGGTGCCTCCGATGTAAGTCACCACGGTCTTGCCCGGAACGGGCGGGATCTTGTTGAAGCTGAGACCATTCTTGGCGAAGAAATCGTTCACGCGATCCACGTCCGAATACTTGGTGGAGGGCAGGACGAAGAGGTTGAAGTGTTCATTCGCAGGATCCGCAGCCACCGTGATCGTGGTCTTGTTCTGGAAGGCCTCCAGAGCCGGGTTAACGTAGTGGGTAAGGGCCCTGAACATCGGGAAGAAGGTGACAGCCGCGATCAGGCAGCCGGCAAGAATGATTTTCAATCGGCCGATCTTATCCGACAGCCAGCCAAAGAAGATGAAGAACGGCGTGCCGAGCAGCAGCGAAGCTCCTATCAATATGTAGGTGGTCTGGTAGTCGAGCTTAAGGGTGATCTGCAAGAAGAAGAGAGCGTAGAACTGTCCGGTGTACCAGACGACGCCTTGGCCCGCAGTGGCGCCGAGCAGGGCGAGCAGCGTGTACTTGTTATTTGGGTATTTCAGGAAGGAATCTGAAAGAGGGGCCTTGGAAGTTTTGCCCTCTTCCTTCATCTTCTTGAAAACCGGAGATTCATTCAGCTTGAGCCGGATGTAGATGGAGACGCCCAGCAGAGCCAGCGACAGCCAGAACGGAATCCTCCAGCCCCAGGTCGCGAAGGTCTCTTTGGCCATCCAGTAACGGCAAGCTAGGATGATTGCAAGCGCCAGGAAGAAGCCGACGGTGGCAGTTGTCTGAATCCAGCTGGTGTTGATCCCGCGTTTGTCATGAGGGGAATGCTCCGCTACGTAGGTCGCAGCGCCACCATACTCACCACCGAGGGCAAGGCCCTGGGCCGCGCGGAGGCTCACCAGGATGATCGGGGCCCACCAGCCGATGACCGCAAAGGTCGGCAACAGGCCGACCGAGAAGGTCGCGAGACCCATGATGACGATCGTCACCAGGAAGGTGTACTTACGGCCGATCAGGTCTCCGATCCGACCGAACACCAGGGCTCCAAACGGCCTTACGAGAAAGCCCACCGCATAGGTTGCGAAGGCGGAAAGAAGGGCGGCCGTTTCATTGCCTTTCGGAAAGAAAAGCGTGGCGAAGAACGGTGCGAGGGTTGCGTACAAATAAAAGTCGTACCACTCGAATACGGTTCCCACCGATGAAGCGGCGATGACCAGTTTTTGCTCCTGGGTTATCGCGCCTTTAATTTCGACTTGTTCAGTAGCGATTGCCATTTGGGTGAGCCTCCATAGCTTGATTCAGGCGTTGGTTTCGATTTGTGGCTGGCTGGCGCTTGTTCGAACTGGATTTCTAGAATGGTTTCTACGCTCACATCCCCCCGTTTCTGGCCCGCGATTGTGTGCTGGAAAACGCACATATCCGGCCTCTGCGCGGGCCGCGTATCGCTTCACCACTGCGTCCCCAAGATTGAACTGGGTTGTGGCATGGCTCTAGCCGGCCGCCGAAATCCATAAGGATGGGCATACAGAAGCCTGTGTTCCCATAAATAATGCAAAGAGAACCGCGCTGATCAAACATCGCTTTCCTCGGGGTAGGTTGAGAATGGATCTTTCGCAATGTATCGCACTAATAGGTGGGGTCAAGCCAGTACTTCATGGATTGATTCTGGATCTTGACATTTATGGGAGTTTGGGACACGCCCCTAGCCAGCACTGGATTAGCTAAGTCTAGTGATATATAGGCAATGTGATAATCATCACAATAAACTTTTCGTTTGGGGGCATAAGGTGCAGCTATGGCCTTGACGCTGAATTCAGAAGGCGGATCCAGAAAAGCCGTGCACTCGGGAAAGCCTCAGCCCATTTTTCCATAGGGATTGTTCCCGACATCGGGAGCTGGCGTGCAGAGCAGCATGACTCACGTAAGATAGCTCTGGCGGCTTTGCCGTCCGTGATTCGGGGACGACACTGTGCTCATTGCCCTCATGGCAGATATCCACGCCAACCGGGAAGCACTCGAAGCGTGCCTTCGAGATGCCGAGGCCAGGGGCGCCATGAAAATGGTATTCCTGGGGGACTTCGTGGGCTACGGGGCCGATCCGGTGTGGGTGGTTGATACGGTCATGGGCCTCGTTGCCGAAGGCGCCTCTGCCTTGCTGGGAAACCACGACAACGCGGTATCAGACCTGCGGGAGAGCCTGACAACAGAGGCCCAAATCGCAATGTCCTGGACCCGTGGCGAGCTCGGCCCCGATGCCCGGGAATTCCTTGCGAACCTGCCCATGAGAATCGAAGACGAAACCCGTCTTTATGTGCACGCGAATCTTCAATCAGATCGGCGATGGCTTTACATCGACGACCGCAACGCGGCCGCGCGCGCGCTCCAGGCACGTCAAGCGCAGGCGGTTTTTTGTGGTCATGTCCATAAACCGGCAATCTACGGGATCAACGCCAACGAACAGCTTGTTGCCTTCCAACCCGTGTCGGGCGTGGCTGTCCCAATGCCCCCTTATCGCCGCTGGCTCGCGGTGCTGGGGGCAGTGGGCCAGCCCCGTGACGGGAATCCGGCCGCATCCTATGCGCTGCTGGATACCAAGAAAGCCGAGATCACCTACCTGCGGGTGCCCTACGATATTGGGGCAACGGCTGCGAAAATCCGTAAGGCCGGACTACCCGAAAGCCTGGCTGATCGCTTACGTAGGGGGCACTGAAGCCATGGGCAAACGGCGGATCAGACCCGGTGACACCGTGGATGGCTATGTAATCGGGAAATTGATTCATAGCGGCGGCATGGCCACCATCTGGGAGGTCTCGCACCCGGATCTCGACATGCCAATGTTGATGAAGGCGCCAGTGCTCAATGAGGGCGCCGATCCAGCCGCAATTGTCGGCTTTGAGATGGAGCAGATGATCCTGCCGCGGCTTGTGGGCCCGCATATCCCCAAGTTCATCGCCGCTGGGGACTTCATGGTTCAGCCCTACATCGTGATGGAACAGGTACCAGGAGAGCCCCTCCTGAAATGCCTAAAACGGCTCCCGTTGCCCTATGACGAAGTGGCGGCCCTCGGCGCGAAGGTGGCTGTGGCACTCGATAGCCTTCATAGCCAGCACGTCGTGCACCTGGATGTGAAACCTTCCAACATCATGATTCGTCCCACGGGCGAGGCCGTGCTGATCGACTACGGTTTATCACACCATGACGAACTCCCGGATCTGATGGCAGAGCAGTTTCGCCTACCCTATGGGACCGCCCCCTACATGGCGCCCGAGCAGGTTATGGGTCATCGCAGCGACCCACGAAGCGATCAGTTCGCGCTTGGGGTTTTGATGTATTTCTTCGCCACCGGCACGCGCCCCTTTGGCGATCCCCAACGACTTTCGGGTCTAAAACGACGGCTCTGGTGGGATCCTCCTCCTCCTAGGGCGCTGAGGCCTGACTTTCCACACTGGTTCCAGGAGATCATCCTGCGTTGCCTCGAGGTGAATCCTGCCTGGCGCTACCCGACGGGGGCGCAACTGGCCTTCGAATTGATGAATCCCGATCAAGTCAAGCTCACGGGGCGCTCCAAGCGATTGAACCGTGATTCATTTACCACGGTGCTGAAACGCAGGTTCAGCGAGGACCCGACTGCGCCATCACGGATCGGGACGGTTGCCAGTTTTGGAACCAATGCCCCAATAATAGCTGTAGCAATAGACCTTACCGAAATATCAGGACCCTTGGCTGTAGCACTCCGGGTGACGGTTGCGCAGATCCTCGCCTCCTTGCCCGGAGCTCGGGTGGCCTGCTTGAACGTGTTGAAGCAGGGGGTCATCACCATCGACACCACCCTGGATGATGAAGGCCGCAATAAACATGTCCAGCGGCTCGTGGAACTGAAGCATTGGGCTGAACCGCTCAACCTGGAAGAGGGTCGGGTCAGCTTCCACGTTCTGGAGGCTCCGCATGCGGCGACCGCCATCCTGCGTTATGCACGCGCCAATTTTGTGGACCATATCGTCATGGGCGCGCGGGCCAGTTCAGCCAGGCGCACCCTGCTCGGGAGCGTCTCAGGCGAAGTTGCCACCCATGCGCCGTGCACCGTAACCGTGGTGCGCACCAGGCGTTATCAAAGGACCGAGTACGGCGAGGGCCCGAATGAGCGATCCGAAGATTCCTGGACGGTGGGCTGATAGGAAAGTGTTTGCAGATTCCGTGGAAGATGTATGCTTCTTCTCGAATTCCCTGACAAACATTTCGCCGATCTGGCCAATTCCATTCATTGTGCCTGCTACCTGCGAGTGTCCATCCCGATCCATAAGGAGTTGAGCCATGTCCGAGGCCATGTATCCCGTAAAGGATGACATCCGAAGTCGCGCCTACATCCAGACCATGGAGGAATACCAGCGCCTGTACCGCCTTTCCATGGACAACCCTGAGTGGTTCTGGGGCGAACAGGCGAAGACGCTCACGTGGTTCCACCCATGGACTTCAGTGCTGGATGCGGACTACGAAGAAGCCGATTTCGCCTGGTTCTCGGGCGGGCGCCTCAACGCCTGCTTCAATTGCGTGGACCGGCACCTTCCGACCCTGGCGGATCGGACCGCCATCATCTGGGCGCAGGATGAGCCCGGCGTCTACACCCACATCAGCTATCGGGAACTGAAACATAATGTTTGCCGCGTGGCCAACGTGTTGCTGCACCATGGCGTCAAGAAAGGCGATCGCGTCTGCCTGTACATGACGATGATCCCCGAGCTGATCTACACCATGCTCGCCTGCGCCCGCATCGGCGCAGTGCATTCCGTGGTCTTTGGCGGGTTCTCGTCGGAATCCCTGCGGGACCGCATCGTGGACGCCCACTGCAAGGTGGTGGTCACCGCCAACGAAGGCCTGCGTGGTGGCCGCAAGGTGCCGCTGAAAAAGACGGTGGATCGCGCCGTGGAAGGCATGTCCTTCGTGGAAACCGTTCTGGTGGCTCGCCGCACGGACACTGAAGTGGACATGGAGCCAGGCCGGGACTATTGGCTGGATGACGAATGCTCAAAGCAGCGCAGCACCTGCACGCATGAATGGATGGGCTCGGAAGATCCGCTCTTCGTTCTCTACACCTCGGGAAGCACCGGCAAACCCAAGGGCTTGATGCATACCACCGGTGGCTTCCTTACCTATGCCGCATACACCCACAAACTGGTCTTCGACTACCACCCTGGCGACATCTTTTTCTGCGCGGCCGATATCGGTTGGGTGACGGGGCACAGCTACATCGTGTATGGGCCGCTGGCGAATGGTGCCACCAGCGTTATCTTCGAATCCACACCGCTCTACCCCGACGCTGGCCGCTACTGGCGGATTGTGGATGATCTCGGCGTGAACATCCTTTACACCGCGCCGACCGCGCTCCGGGCACTCGCCCAGGCGGGCGATGAATGGATCAAGCGCTACAGCCGCAAATCCTTGCGCATCCTTGGAACCGTTGGCGAGCCCATCAATCCCGAAGTCTGGCGCTGGTATCACGATGTCATCGGCGATGGCCGATGCACGGTTGTGGATACCTGGTGGCAGACAGAGACCGGTGGCATTCTGATTACGCCATTACCAGGTGTCACGCCCACAAAACCGGGTTCCGCCACGCTTCCATTCTTTGGCGTCAAGCCCGTCATCGTGGACCCGGCCACGGGCGTCGTCATGGAAGGCAATGGTGTCTCCGGGGCCCTATGCCTGGGCACACCTTGGCCAGGCCAGGCGCGCACTGTTTTTGGGGACCACAAGCGTTTCCGCGAGACCTATTTCACGCAATATCCCGGCTACTATTTCACCGGCGATGGGGCCAGGCGCGACGAAGATGGCTATTACTGGATTACGGGTCGTATTGATGATGTCATCAATGTTTCTGGCCATCGGCTGGGCACCGCAGAAGTGGAAAGCGCGCTCGTCGCCCACGAATCCGTGGCCGAAGCGGCAGTTGTGGGCTATCCCCACGCACTCAAGGGGCAGGGCATCTATTGTTATGTGCTGCTCAATAAAGGCTTCGGCAAAGAAGATCCAGAACAACTCATCGGGATGTTGAAAGAACAGGTGCGCCAGGCTATTGGGGCCTTCGCTGCGCCCGATGTCATCCATATTGCTGCCGGTTTGCCCAAGACCCGCAGCGGCAAGATCATGCGCCGCATCCTGCGCAAGATCGCCGCCAGCGAATACGAAGGACTGGGCGATGTCTCCACCCTGGCCGAGCCCGATGTGGTCAATTCCCTGATTGAGGAGCACCGTGCCGCACAGGGGTGAAAGCAGTTTTATGAAAATTCAAGACTACTGTTAACAATACTTCCGTTTATTCAGTGGAGACCTCGACCCCCAGCGCAGCCATCTGAGTCGCTTGTGGAGAACATATGTTTCATTTCCATCAGGAATCTAGCTTGCAAGCCTGACTTAAGGTATATTTGCGCAACTTCTTCCCACTAATCGGATCAACCGATCCCATTCCACTAACCGGCGCAATCCGCGCCACGGAGGCTTAAATGACTTTTTGCACTCATTCCTCTTCGCCCAGATTGCTGCGAGGGGTCCTCCTGGCAGGGTTGGCTCTGCCAGTGATGGCTCAGGGCTCCACCCAGATCAAGACTGACAATTCCTCGATCAAGTTTGGCTTCCTTTTCCAGCCCCAGTACGAGTCTGTGGGCAGCCCCACCAAGGACGGGGACAGCCAGAACTTTTTCCTACGTCGCACCCGTTTCCTTATTGGGGGAACCCTTGGTTCGGACTTTGAATACTTCTTCGAGACGGAAAGCGCCAACATGGGCAAGTCAGCCGCCGATGGATCGAAAACCGCTGCGACCATGGTGGTCCAGGACGCCGTCATCACCTGGAAGGCTAACGATGCATTCAAGGTGGACACCGGCCTGATCCTGATTCCCTTCGCCCATAACAGCAACCAGAGCGCTGCCTCCCTTCTCTCCTGGGATTACTTTTCTTACTCTTTTTCCCAGAACGCCGCTTTTGCGACCAATGTGGGAAGGGATCTTGGTGTGCAGTTCAGGGGACTGATTGCTAAGCAATTTGAATATCGCCTGGGTGCCTTCCAGGGCAAGCGTGCCGCTGAACAGACAGCCACGGCCACACCTCCCAATGGCCTCGTCCAGTCTCGCAATGCCATGCGAATCGCCGGACGCCTTCAGTACAATGTTTTCGATGCCGAGACAGGAATGTTCTACGCGGGGAGTTACGCTGGTTCCAAAAAAATCCTGTCCTTCGGCGTAGGCTACGACAAGCAGGATGATTACACAGGCACCGCCTACGACGTCTTCTTCGATTGGCCTCTTGCCAACAAAGATGTGGTGACTTGCCAGGTGAACCATGTCCAATACGACGGTGGAACCTGGATCTCGCTGCCGAAGCAGAGTGGAACCTCCGCCGAGGCTGGCTACCGTTTCAGCGCGTTGAAGTTCAGCCCCATCGTCCGCTGGGAGAAGAAGACTTTCGACGTCCATACTGCTACCAACCTGGACGAGACCCGCATTGGTGGCGGCCTTGCCTTTTGGCTCAAAGGCAACAATGCGAACGTGAAGATCTTCTACAACCAGATCAAGCCAGAAAACGTAGTGGTTGGAACCGCCTTGACGAAACAGCATTCCTATAATCAGCTGAACGTGCAGCTGCAGTACTTCATTTTCTAAATCCTACTTTTTGTGGGGAAGCACCAGTTCTCTCAGGTGCTCTATTTGATATCACCGCTTTAGCCTCTAACTTTTTGCGACCGACCTTAGCAACCATAAAAAGCGGCTCGGAAGGGCCGCTCTTTATGGAAACCCCTGGCGTGTAAGGGTTCAGAAGGCAACTTGGAAGGCTGCCACCAGCGTATCTCCCCCCTGCTCACCGGTCTGCCCGGTCCGGGGTTGAAGGAAATTCTTGGAGCGGTTGATGTAATTGATCTTGATATTAGCGGCCTTGAGCTTCTCGGGCTTGAATGCGTAAAGATAGCCTGCGCTGATCTCCGTGTACTTGGGTGAATAGTCGGCGCCCAACGGACCGGTTGCGCTTTCTTTGTAGGGGTTGAAGCCGGTGTACCAGTTATTGCCAGAGTTGTAATTGGCGGTGTCGTAGCGCACCAGGAAAGTGTGGTTGCCCATCGTGTAGCCAGCTGTTAACCAATACCCCAGGTATTTCTGATCAAGGTGCTGGCGAACCGCAGCCCCGCTAGTTCCCACTGATGCGAAGCGGCGACCCAGTAGCCCGGTCATCACTTCTGCAGACAGCAGCCAAGTGGAGTCCTGGTAGACGTAGAAGGCGCCCATGTTGGTGGTTTTGTCCTTGTTGTCAAGGACTTGAGCGGCTGTGGGCAGCGCTGCGGCGTCTCCGGCGAAAGTCTTGGCCACAAGGGTAGCTTTGTCGGTTTGGTCCGTGGCCCCCTGCAATGTGTAGAGGCCGAATTTCATGGCCTTGCCATAGTTCAAATCGAAACGGGCCACAAAGTCCTTTTGGGCATTGGTGTCATTACCTTTGCCGGACACGGAATCATTCAGGCCATTGAAGAGGGCTACCGTGAACTTGCCGCCGAATTCTTTGGGATCACCGAAACCGTAGCCGAGAGCTAGACCACGATCCCTCTTATCTCCGAACTGACGTGCGAGTTGGGCACGCTCGGCGAAGAAGATCTCGCCAGAGGATGTCAGACCTTCGTAGGTCTGTAAGTTTTTGAACTGGCCGAGCTTGGCTTCAAAGCCGCCGCCGAATTTGTATACGATCGCCGCATCTTGGAGGATGGAGGGATTGCCCGTGCTGGTGTTGATAGAGGGGTCCAGCATCGCCTCGTATTCCACGTCATCGGTGATGGAGCCAGAGACCTTGATCTCCGAACGGCGGATGGAGAACGTGTTTTCGGTAAACTCGCCACGGAGGTTGAAATATTTCCCGCCATAGGGTGTGTTCAACCGCAAGTTGTTGTCGAGCATCTGTGAATACCAGACCTGCACAAGACCGCTGATCTTGGGAGCCTGGGCCAGAACTGGGGTGGACCCACCCGCAATCAGCAAGGTGGCAAAACCCAATAGTGTCGAATGCTTCATCTCATCTCCAATCACCGATTCATTCGGTCATGGGAATCAGGTTCCCAGTCCCGCGTAACGAATCTGTGAAGACCTTTTGATTTTCTGGCGCACCACCCATTGCTGTCGTTATAAAGCCGTAGAACCGATGCGGTGTTGTGGTTACCAGGAAGCCGGGGAAGAAATCGTCTGTTCTTCCAGGCCTATCAACCCAGATAGGCAGCCAGTACTCGCTCATTCCGACTCAGTGCTTCGGGAGTACCTTCCACGGCGATGCGACCACGCTCCATCACATAGGCATAGTCAGCGACCTCCAGGGCGCTCTTGGCAAACTGCTCGACCAGCAGAAGGGTGATACCCTCGGCCTTCAGACGCCGAATGGTGTGGAATACCTCCTGGACGATCACAGGGGCAAGACCCATGGAGGGTTCATCCAGAAGGATCACCTTGGGTCGAGCCATTAGGGCTCGCCCTATGGCGAGCATTTGCTGTTCTCCCCCAGAAAGGGTTCCAGCCAATTGCCGAGCCCTTTCCTTGAGTCGGGGGAAGAGCGTATAGACGCGGTCAAGATCCGGCTGTGCTTTGGCTAGGAATCCAAAGAATCTGGGCAGGTGAGTGTAAGCCCCGAGAAGAAGATTGTCCTCCACGGAAAGCGGGCCAAAGACTTTTCGGCCTTCGGGAGAATGGGCCAGTCCCAGGTGCGCGATGCGGGAAGCAATGAGGCCCTGGATCTCCCGACCATCTAGGATGACTTTACCTTTGCTGGGCCGGAGGGAGCCAGAAATAGCCCGCATGGTAGTGGTCTTACCCGCTCCGTTCGCGCCAATCAGCGCCACCACAGTTCCAGATTTTACGATCAGCGACACTCCCGAAAGAACTTCGCTTGTGCCGTATCCCGCGTTAATACCTTCGACCGCAAGCATCTAGGACTCCATCAGGCAGTTAGGGGTTCAAGGGGTGATATCCCGCCCGTGGGAGGTTGCGGCTGGCCTAGATAGGCTTCCACGACTTTAGGATCCCTCTTGATCGTTTCGGGAGACCCCTCCGCAATCAAACGCCCTCCATCTAGTACGGAAACCACATCACAGAGTTCGCTGACCACGTCCATGTGATGTTCAATGAGGATGATGGTCATGCCTCGCTGTTGAATGCGCTGGATGACCTCGATTTGCTTCAACACATCCGGATGTGCGAGCCCAGCGGCGGGTTCATCCAAGATTAGGATTTCGGGTTTGCGAGCCAAAGCTCTGCCTATTTCGAGAAAGCGTTGGGCGCCATAGGTAAGGTCCTTAGCCTTGGTGCGGGCCTCTTCCCGGAGGCCGACAAGTTCCAGGAGGGTCAGTGCTTCCGCCCTCGCTTTCTGCTCCTCTTTATAAGCCAAGCCTAAAAGCACAAGCGGAAGCGGACTGTGGTAGACCCCCCTGAGGGCTACCATCACATTCTCGAGAGCGGTCAGTTCACCAAAAAGTTGGAGGTTCTGAAAGGTCCTGGCAACTCCTGCCTTGGCAACTTTAACCAGGCTGCCTAAGGGTAGGGGCTTGCCTCTAAGGAGGACTCGACCAGCAGTGGGAAGGTAAAGACCCGAGATGACATTAACCACTGTACTTTTCCCGGATCCGTTGGGACCGATGAGCCCATGGATGGATCCCGCACGGATCGTTATGGAAAGGCCGTCCACTGCCTTCACACCACCAAAATAGCGCTTCAGGTCTTCAAGCACCAAGATTGGTGAATCCTCGGGAATCCGCACAGGTAGAACGGAATCCAAGGTTGCAGGTTCTGGAAGCGGCACCGGAGGCACCTTGAAAGCCTGGGTCAGGAATTCGGATAGGAACCCCATGAGTCCTTCGGGCAACCCCACCACCACGGAAAAAAGCATCAGGGAGAAGATGGCTTTCCGCCAATTCTCGGTGTTTTCGACAACGAATCCTCCGAGGACCAACATACCCATGGCTACGATTGGAGCCAGAGCCTGGAAGGGGCGAAGCCTTTTCCTGATTAATCCCTGAACACCCGTCACGACCATCACAAGGAATCCGACGCCAGCGAATATTCGGAAAAGGGTGTGGTTTGAAAGGAGATTGGGGAGTAGCACAACGAGGGTCGCTCCTACCAGTGCTCCCCACAGGCTCTTGCGGCCTCCAAGAACTACGCCCAGCAGTAAAATCACCATCAAGTCATAGGTGAAACTCTGTGGCTGAAGGTATTGGAAGTTAAAGGCGTACAAGCCACCTGCAAGCCCCCCCAAACCTGAGCCCAAAGCAAAGGCCGCAACCTTATGACGGTAAGTGCCTACGCCCATGGCATCCGTTGCAATGGGGCTATCTCGTAGGGCTTCGAAGGCCCGCCCCCAATGGGAGGCCAGAACATTCCGCATGAGAACCCACACGAGAACCAGCATTGCCAAGCAAAGCCAATAGAAGCCGGGCGGCGTAAGTTCACGGCCAAACCAGGGGGGGCGGGTGAGGCTTAGGCCCTGGGCTCCGCCCGTAAGACCTTCAAGTTCATTTAAGGCTGTGGTGCTAAGGGCCGCAAAGCTGAGCGTGGCCAGCGCAAACTGGGGACCCTCAAGACGCAAAGAAGGCAGCGCAAGCAATGCCCCTAGGATGAATCCCACAGCCATAGCCGCCAGGAGTGCGGGGATCATCCCGAAGCCAAAACGGGTCACCATCAAGCCTGCCGCATAGGCCCCGAGGCCCAGGAAAGCCACGTGACCAAGATTGACCTGGCCAAGGAAGCCCACAGTGACATCCAGGCCGATCAGCAGGATGCCATAGATGGCCAACAGGGTCAGAAGTGCCAGGACATAAGGGTTGGATATGAACAGTGGAATGGACCCAAGTAGTGCCATCGCGATCAGTTCCGCGCCATGAATGAGCAACAGGCGTTTCATATCAAACCTTTCGAATCGCCGTCTTGCCGAAAACCCCCGTGGGGCGCAGGGCCAGAGCTAGGATCAACAGCACCAAGCCGGGGGCTTCCCGCCACCCACTGCCAAGTTGAAAGCTGCTGAGGCTTTCCAAGATTCCAAGCATCATTCCGATCACCACCACTCCAAAACCCGAGTCCAAGCCGGCGACCACGGCCACGGAAAAGGCTTTAAGGATCAGTGCTGAGGCCATCGTCGGGCCAACCGTGGTGATAGGGGAGACGAGAATGCCCGCCACCGCGGCAACGGCTCCAGATAATCCATAAGAGAGCATCACCGTCCGGGTGGCTGAAATACCCATCAGTTCCGCAGCATCCCGATCCGCCGATACCGCCTCGAAAGCCTTGCCCAGAAGGGTCCGCCGCTTGAACAGCTCAATGAGCCCCATGATGGCAAACACACCCACCGCCACTGCGATCTCATTTCTCGTGACATCGACGCCCAGCACATGGATGGGATCCGTGGACATGGGGGTTGGAAAGGGATGATCGTCCCGGCCCCAAATATTCTCCGCTGTCGAAAACAAGAAAAGGCCACCGATGATGGAGAGGAGAATCCAGCCCTCGCTCTTTTGTTCCAAGGCCAGTCGCACCGCGGTGCGTTCGATTACCAACCCCATAGCGGCCCCAAAGACCAACCCACACGGAATCATTGCCCAATAGGGAACACCCAAGTTGAGGAGAGTCAGGCTGAAGAACGCCGATACCATCACAAGTTCGCCTTGGCCGAAGTTGATGCTTTTGCTGGTGGCGTAAGTTAGTTGAAACCCATAGGCGATCAAGGCATAAACTAGGCCCATGAAGGCCCCACTTACTGCCATCTGGGCGAAGATCGGTAGAGTCATGGCTCGCCTGTGGAGAATGGACTAAAAAGCCAGGGGGCCGAAGCCCCCTCTATCTACGAAGTCAGGACTTTTTAGATTTGGCAGGTGCTTTGGTTGGGGCCTTGGCGGTCGCACCCAGGGCGGCTTTGATTAGACGATCCTTGTCAGCGGCATTGGCGAAGATTACCCGCCCGTCCTTGACCATCCCCATGACCGTCTGTTCGCGACGAAAGGCTTCATGGGTCTGTTCGTCAGCGGGGTCCCAACTGCTGAAGGGATGGACCCAGGTCGCAATGACACCCTTCACAGGCTCTTTCAGGTTCTCCAGGGCTTCCTTGATTTTGTGGGTATCGGTACTTTGAGCCTGCCTCACCGCAGCAGCGAAAAGGTAGACGGCATCATAACCCTGGGCAGCTGAAACGGGTGAGGGGATCCGCTCCACTTTGAAAGTCTTGTGGTAACCCTCGATGAAGCTCTTCGCCTTCGCTGTGAAGGGCTCCTCGATGAAGGTTTGCGGCATGAGGGTTCCATTGCCATTTTTCCCCGCATTGTCTATGAAGTTGGACATGGAGAGGGTCCACCCACCTATCAAGGGGGCATTCATACCGAGCTTGGCCATACCGTTCGCCACGGCCGCCAACTCGGGCCCGATACCCCAGATCAGAATGGCCTGAGCGCCCGCGGATTTTGCTCGCAGAAGCTGAGCGGTCATGTCCTTGTCGCCGATATTGAATTTCTCCTGAGCGACCACCTGTAGCTTGTTTCCCTGCTTCCGTATCTGGTCCAGCATGTCATCCCGGCCTGATACGCCATAGTTTGTGGAGTCAAAAACCACCGCAACCTTGGTGAAATTGCGATTGATGGCTGCCTCGATCACCATGGCCGACTGAATGCCATCGTGGGCTGCAAAACGGAAAATGGAGACATCCTTCACCCCCGCTTTGCTCCATTGGGTCATGGATGCGGATCCCGCGGCGGGACAGATGATTTTGGTAATGCCCTTGGCCTGGAAATGCTTATCTCCGGAAAGACATACCCCAGTGTTCACAGTACCAATGACTCCTGAGAGATCCCCCATAGCAGCCAACTCCTGCGCGATGAGGGCGCCTCGTTCGTTCTTGGCTTCGTCGTCACGCTCAATGGTCTGAATCTTCATTTTCTGGTTTCCTACCTGGATGCCACCCGTGGCATTGATCTCAGCAATAGCCAGGGTGGCGCCATCTCGCATGGAAGCACCCATAGGCGCTGATCCACCTGTGAAAGGACCGGTCAAGGCGATTTTCACAGTGCCGTCGGCCTGTAGGACCACGGCTCCCATGAGTAAAGTTGAAAAGAGGATACGTTTCACTGAAAGCTCCTTTAGGTGAACACTGGTTATTGGTTGGACTTGTATGGCGAGTATAGGACTTTCCCCGTTGACCGGAGCCCCGGAATATTCGCTGAATGGGTGTCACCTTAGGCCCCGACTCGCCAGTTTAAGAGAAGGTACTCAGACGACAAGCCCACCTGTGAATCCACTCGTTGTTTTGCAATGACAATAGGGTCAAGCACCGCATGGAAACCACACCCCCCGTAAAGAAAATTCTGAATCACCACTGGTTCAACGCGTTGCTCATCCCATTTGGATATGGCCTGTTCTGGCTAGGAGGGCAGAATCCTGGGCTGGTGGAGCGGCTGTACGCTGAAAGGATATTTCCATCCCTTTCTAGGTTCATCTCCTGGCCAGCACGTTTGTTGCCATGGTCTTTAAGTGAGCTGTTGTTGATCCTCATGCTTGCGGGCCTGGTTCTGTCATTGGCGGGGGTTGTGCGTGCACTGATGCGGGGAACGCCGGGGTTCCTGATGTTCTTCCTGCGGCGAATGGGCGAATGGTTTGCCATGGCTGGGATGTTATATGCAAGCTTCGTGGTGTTTTGGGGTTTGAATTATCTGCGTCCGCCCATCGTAAAAACACTTTCATGGCCTTCTGGTAGGCCTACTGTTGTTGAGTTACAGGGTCTTTGTGAGGGACTTGCGTTGGAGGCGAATGTGCTGCGCAAGGAGCTGACCTCAGCTGAAGGCGGTGCCTTGCGTGTGGATCCTCGCATGGTTCTGGATCGCCGAAATGATGGTTACGAGCGGATTCACTGGGCACTCTTCCCGGTGCTGCCTGCTGTCATACATGAGCCAAGTCGTCCGAAGATCGCGCTCTTTGGCTCGCTAATGTCGCGATCTCTTACCTATGGCATGTACATTCCGTGGACGGGAGAAGCTCTCTTGAATGGAAGCACGCCAGCAGCGGCCCTACCTTTTAGTGTTTGCCACGAGATGGCCCACCAGCAGGGCATCGCGCGTGAGGACGAAGCGAATTTCATCGGCTATCTTGCCTGTCGCATGCACCCCGATCCCTTGTTCCGTTACTCCGGCGCCCGCGCTGCCCTGGGCGAGGCCATGGCCCAGTTAGGGGCCGTACGTCCGGATGCATGGAAAGTCATTCGTAATTCAATGGGGCCTGGCGCCCTTGCGGATGAAGCTGTGGAAACCGCGTGGCTGCATCAGCATCAAGGAAAATTCAGCCAGGTGCAGGGCAGAGTCTATGACGGATACCTGAAGTCTCAGGGCCAGGCGGATGGAGCCCGCAGCTACGGACGCATGGTGGATCTGCTCATCGCCGAGCGCCGTTTAACCACGAAGGTTCAACAAACCACAAAGACAAAAACTTAAAAACCGAACCACAAAGCTGCAAAGCCACAAATGGCAACAAAGAAGGGATTTTATCAATCGCGGCTTTGTGCCTTTGTATTTTCAAAAAATGAAGGCATCCAGCAGAAAGACGGCGATTAAAAAGATACCCAGAATCCCCTTGCCAAGGCCACCGGCGATCAGCCCCAAAGCTGCTCCAGCACCAGATTTAAGAGCATGCTTGAAGGCCCGTCTGGAGACGATCCACTCGCCTAGCAAGGCACCGATGAAGGGGCCCAGGATCAGGCCGGGAAGGGCGAAAAAGAGACCGATAATTTCACCGAGCAGAGCACCGTAGATACCGGCTTTGGTCGCTCCAGCCAATTTCGCGGTAAATGCGGTGGCGGCGATATCCAAAGCATAGGCAAGGATCGCCGTGAGGATGAAGAGGACCACAGTCCACCAACTCAGTACCTCCGGCAACAGCAATTTATGGATGACCACGCCGAGCGCCATGAGCGGCAGGCCTGGAATGATTGGCAGGAAGGCACCGAGGAAGCCCACCAACAAAAGAAGGACGCAGAGGGGCCAGGCAACCCACGGAGCCCACTCCATCAGAGGGTGAGATCCTTCACGAATTTCCGAACCAGTGCTTCGAAACCCTTGGCGGCGGCGGCCCCGGCGGCCAGTACGTCTTCGTGGGTGAGGGTCACCGGCAGGATGCCCGCGCCCATGTTGCACAGCCCGCTGATTCCCACCACACGCAGGCCTTCATGGCGGGCCACCAGGACTTCGGGCACGGTACTCATGCCCACGGCGTCGGCGCCCATGGTGCGGAAAGCTCGAATTTCCGCAGGGCTTTCATAGTTGGGACCGGTGACAGCAAGGTAGGTGCCTTCCTGGAGTTTCATATTGATGGAGCTTGCGGCGGCGTGGAGCTGCTGGCGGAGCTGCTTGTCATAGGCTTCGGTCATGTCATGGAAACGCGGCCCCGGCGGCACGTTGGGGCCGATCAAGGGGTTCGTGCCCATGAAATTGATGTGATCAGCAATGGCCATCAACTCACCCACATGAAAGTTGGGATTGATGGCCCCTGCGGCGTTGGTGTGCATCACTGCCTTTACGCCCAGACGACCATAAAGCCGCATGGGCGCCGTGACCACATCCATGGGATGACCTTCGTAATAGTGGAACCGCCCGGCCTGCAAGACGACCTGCTTGCCTCCCAATTCGCAGAACATCAGTTTGCCGCTGTGACCAGCTACGCTTTGTTCCGGGAAGCCCGGTAACTCCGTGAAGGAAATGGAAGTGCCGGCCTTGGCTTCGGCGCTTTCGGCCAGTCCTCCAAGCCCTGAACCCAGCACGATGGCCAGATCAGGGATGAAAGGTGCGCGAGATTTCAGGATGTGAAGGGCTGGCTGCAGTTGCATGGAAACTCCAGGGAATCTCCTCAAGGCTACCAGCCTTAGAACATGTTCACCTTGCTTCGGCGCTGGCCCCTAAAGCACGCCGCGCCGCTTCTGATCCAACTCGATTGAATCGAACAGCGCCTGGAAGTTGCCTTCACCAAAACCGCGGTTGCCGCGGCGCTGGATGACTTCAAAAAAGAGCGGCCCGATTTGATCCTCTGTGAAAATCTGCAGCAGGTAACCAGTTGGGTCGCCGTCAATCTGTATGCCGATCTGCTTTGCGCGATCCAGGCTTTCCGTCACCGCGTAACCGCCCTTGGCGATACGGCCTGGCAGTAATTCATAATAAGTGTCCGGGGTGCGCAGGAAATTGAAGCCGTGGCTTTGCAGGCTGGGCAGGGTTGCCATGATGTCGGCGGTGCCCATGGCGATGTGCTGTACACCAGGACCTCGGTGACGATTCACGTATTCCTGAATCTGACTTTTATCGTCGGTGGGTTCATTGATAGGGATGATGATGCGGTTGTTGGAACTCTGGACCACCTTGGAATTGAGGCCCGTCCCGAGGCTTCCGCGAATCTTGAACTCGCGTGTGACCACAAAGCCGTAAATGGTTTCGTAGAATTCCACCCAGCGGTCCATCTCGCCCACGCCAACGTTATTGGTCAGGTGGTCTACCCGCAACAGGCCCGGATAGGAAAGGGCCGGCAGTTCATCTTTGGTGGTCTGCATGATGAAACAGTCCTGCTGGCCGCGGCGCTCCACCAGGTAGTTCCACACATCCCCAAAACCTTGGATGGCAGCCACCTTCAGGTGGCCTTCCTGGAAGTTTTGGGTTGTGGGCTCCAGGCGGATTGTGGCGCCGCGTTTCGCGGCTTCGTGCAAGGCGGCCTCGCAATCCTCCACCTGGAAGGCCAGGGCATTGGCGCCTTCGCCGTGTTGCGCGAAATAGGCTCCGAACTGTGTGGTTGCATCGCTCTCAGCGATGGCGATGTCCATCTTGTTCTGCCGCAAGTGGACCACGCGGCCCCAGTCGCTCTGCTTCGAAGCCACGCGGGCGAATCCCATTCGACGATAGAGGGGCTCCAGTTTTTCGATGGAGCCGGTCATCTGGATGTGGTCGAGGCGGATCAGGCCCAAGGGATTCGTGGCTTCCCTGGCTTCGACGGCTGTGACTGCAAAAGTCGGAGCGGACATGAAACCTCCTCAGGAGATAATGAGTCAGCATCTCAGATGGAACTTGTGACGTGGATCACAGAGGAGTGATGAACTATCAGCCATGAGCCAAGTGAGATCACACCGGAGGCGCATCCAATCGCTCAAAGCTGATGGCACATGGCCAATAGCCCTTTACGACAGGCTTGTGGCCACCACTTTCTCATTGGTGTAGAACTCGATGACATCACCTTCCCTCAGGCCATCGAAGCCTTCCAGGGAAATGCCGCAATCAAGGCCGTTCTTCACTTCATGCACGTCATCCTTGAAGCGCTTGAGGCTTTTGAGACCGCCCTCAAAAATAATATCCTCGCCCCGTTTCACGCGGGCCTTGTAAGACTTCTGGACTTTGCCTTCAGTGACGAAGGAGCCTGCGATAACGGTTTTGTTGACCTTGAAAATCTGGCGAACTTCCGCCAGACCTTGGATCGTTTCTTTTTCCGTAGCGTCAAGTAAGCCCACCATGGCGGCTTCAATTTCTTCGGTGATCTTGTAGATGACATCGTGGAAACGGATATCAACGCCTTCCTCGTGAGCCAATTCTTCAGCCTTCTTTTCGGCCTTGGTATTGAAGGCGATGACGATGGCTTTCGAGGCTTCAGCAAGCAGCACATCGTTCTCGTTCACGGTGCCCGCGGCGGCGTGGATGATGCGCACCCGCACCTTGTCGGTGCTGAGTTTCTCCAATTGCCCTACCAGGGATTCCACTGAACCTTGGGCATCGGCCTTGATGATGAGGGGCAACTCTTTGACCAGCCCATCCTTCAAGGTGCTGAAGATGTTTTCCAGCGTGACCCGCTGCTTTTGGAGCGCGGCGGCCTTGGCCTTTTCCTGACGGAAGCCCACGATGGTTCGGGCCTTGCTCTCGTTTTCCACGATTTGGAAGTTGTCACCGGAAGAGGGGACATCCTCGAACCCGAGAATCTGCACTGCATTGGAGGGACCGGCTTCGGTGACACGCTCGCCCAGGTCGTTGAACATCGCCCGGACGCGGCCCATGGTGGCGCCAGCGACAAAAATATCACCCTGATGGAGCGTGCCTTGTTGCACCAGCACGGTCGCTACGGCACCCCGTCCCTTGTCCAGCCTTGCCTCGACGATGGAGCCTGCGGCTGGGCAATCGTAAACCGCGGTCAGCTCCTTCATGTCAGCCACCAACAATAGCGTTTCAAGCAATTCATCCAGGCCTTGTTTGGTCTTGGCACTTACCGCCACTGCGGGCACATCGCCGCCGTAGGCCTCAGTTTGCACATTATGTTGCAACAAGCCCTGTTGGACCTTGTCGGGGTTGGCGCCGGGCTTGTCG
>JANYBM010000054.1 GCA_025361125.1 Holophagaceae bacterium
TTCGATGTCTTCCCAGGTTTCCCCTGGAATGCCGGTGATCAGGTAGATGCCGAGGTTCATTCCGACTTTGCGCACCATCGTCAGGGCCTGCCGCACATGTTTCATGCTCGTGCCCTTGTCGAGCAGCAGCAGAACTTTCTCGGAACCGCTTTCCACGCCGAATTGCATGAATTCGCAGCCCGCCCTCTTCATAGCCACCGCTCGTTCCTCATCCACCAGGTTCACGCGGCTCTGGCAGTTCCAAAGCGGATGTAAACCGCTTTGCTGGATGAGCTCCATCATTGTCAGAATGCGGCCCCGATTGGCTGTGAAGGTGTCATCGCGGAACGAATAGTAAGTGATGCCGTGCTTCTCGCGGAGCAGCCGCATTTCTTTCATCACTGCTTCGGGCCCGCGGAAGCGGATGGACGTGCCCCAGAAATCCGGGGTGTTGCAGAAATTACAGGTGGCGGGACAGCCGCGCGAGGTGGAGATGTAGGCCAACTGCCCGATGTCATCCAGAAAATCCGCCTCGAAATGCTGGACCGGCGCGCCCATCACATCCAGATCTTCCATCACCGCCTGCGGCGCCGTTTCGCCTTCCCGCAGGATGAGCCCTGGTGTGCGTTTCCACAGATCGGACTCCGGGGCTGATTTCATCCGCTCCAGAATGCCGAGCAGGATGGGTTCGCCTTCGCCCTTCACGATGGCATCCAGCGCCGGGCAATCCTCGAAGACTTCGGCGGCCAGGTGCGTGGGATGCGGGCCGCCCGCCAGCGCGATGCAGCCGGGATTCGCCTCCTTCGCCCATTGCAGCAATTCATAGCTGCGCTTGCGGTTGAAGGTGAACATGGAAACGCCCACCACGTCGGCGTTCTGGGCCTTCAAATAGGCGAGGATCTCCTTCCGGTTCTTCCCGCTGAGATTCGCAAGGCGGCAGGGATATCCGTTCGACTTCAGCATCGCCTGCAGGAACCCCAAGCCGATGGGCAGGAAAGTCATCCACTCGTCACCGAACCCCGAACGGGGCGCGGAATAGACCAGCAGCGTTGTGGGAAGCGATGGAGTCATGGGCGTCCAGCCCTATAGTTTAGGGCCAAAAGCCTTGGAATTACAGGGATCTTCGGGCCTTCATCGAAGGTAAACTAATCCCAGCTCTGCTTAGTCGCTTTTCCTTTTGAGGTCTCCGTGTCCACTCTGACCGAACCTGTGGTGAACGAATCTCTCGCCCTTCAACTGGGCTTGAGCAAGGAGGAGTGGCAGGTCGCGCTGCGCCTGTTGGATGGCCGCACGCCTACCTACCCGGAACTCGGGATTTTCAGCGCCATGTGGAGCGAGCACTGCTCCTATAAAAGCAGCCGGATCCATCTCAAGAACCTGCCCACGGAAGGGTCGCGTGTGCTTCAAGGCCCCGGCGAAAACGCTGGCGTGGTGGACATCGGCGATGGCTGGGCGGTGGCGTTCAAGATGGAAAGCCACAATCATCCGAGTTTCATTGAGCCCTACCAAGGCGCGGCCACAGGCGTGGGCGGCATCCTGCGCGATGTCTTCACCATGGGCGCGCGGCCCCTGGCGAACTTGAATTCCCTGCGCTTTGGCGAACTGGACGCACCACGCATGAAGAGCCTCGTGAAGGGCGTGGCGGCGGGCATCTCCGGCTACGGCAATTGCATGGGCATCGCGATGCTGGGCGGCGATGTGGGCTTCGATGCCTGCTACAACGGCAACATCCTGGTGAACGCCTTCACGCTGGGCGTCTTGAAGACCGATAAAATCTTCAAGGGTTACGCCTCCGGCGTGGGCAACAAGATGATGTACATCGGCTCCAAGACCGGCAGAGACGGCATCCACGGCGCGTCCATGGCCTCGGCCGAATTCGGCGAAGGCAGCGAAGAAAAGCGCCCCACCGTGCAAGTGGGCGATCCCTTCACTGAAAAACTACTATTGGAAGCTTGCCTGGAAATCTTCGAGACCGACTGGGTCATCGGCATCCAGGACATGGGCGCCGCGGGCCTCACCTCCAGTTCTTTCGAAATGGCCTCCCGAGCCGGAACGGGCCTGGAATTGCGCCTGGACCAGGTTCCCATGCGCGAAGAAGGCATGACGCCGTTCGAACTGATGCTCTCCGAATCCCAAGAGCGCATGTTGCTGGTGGCGCGACCCGATTGCGAAGAAAAGATCATCGCGGTGCTCCACAAATGGGGCCTGGACGCGGTGGTGGTGGGCGAAGTCACCGACAGCGACCGCTTCATCGGCACCTGGCATGGCGAGAAGGTCATTGATCTGCCCATCCAGCCGCTCTCCGACGCTGCTCCCAAATATGATCGTCCCCGCACCCGGCCCGGCTATCTGGATGAAGTGAACGGAGCGCCGATGCCGGATGATCTCAAGCCCGATGACGTGGAACGCACGCTACGGATGCTACTGGCGCAGCCAACGATCGCCTCCAAACACTGGATCTTCGAGCAGTACGACGGCACCGTGCGCGGGAATACGTTGCTGTTGCAAGGCGCAGGCGACGCGGGCCTGATCCGGATCAAAGGCACCGACAAAGCCGTGGCGATGAAGAGCGATTGCAACTCGCGCTACGCCTTTCTCGATCCTTTCTGGGGCGCCGCCCATGCGGTGACGGAAGCCTGCCGCAATCTTTCCTGTGTGGGCGCGGAACCCATCGGCCTCAGCGATTGCCTGAACTACGGCAATCCAGAAAAGGCCGAAAACATGTGGGCCTTCGAACAAGGCTGCCTGGGCATCCGCCAAGCCTGCCTCGCGTTGAACGCGCCCATCGTCAGTGGCAATGTCAGCCTCTACAACGACACCGAAGGGGTGGGTATCTTCCCCACGCCCATGATTGCCGCGGTGGGCCTCATCGAAGACGTGGCACTGCCCGTGGACGTGAACGCCGCGGACGCCACCGCGCTTTCCCAGGTGGGAAACCGGTTCTGCGGTTCGGCTTTCCGCGCGCCCTTCGATGGCATTTTCTTGCTGGGCGAAAACCGCGACGAACTGGGCGGCAGCGAGTACCTGAAACTGTGCACGGGGAAAGTGTTCGGGCCTTGCCCGGAATTGCGCCTGGATGATGAATTCAGGCTCCAGGCCTGCGTGCGGGAAGGCATCCGCCTCGGCCTCATCCGCAGCGCCCACGACACCGCCGAAGGAGGCCTGCTCACGGCCATTCTCGAATCGGCGTTTGGCGGGACGATGGGTTGCCAACTGATGCTCGCGAAGCACGACCTGCGGCTCGACAGCCTGCTCTTCGGCGAGACCGCCGGGCGCATCGTCGTCAGCGTAAACGGCGAAGGCGAAAGCGCGCTCAAGGCGCTCTGCGAAACCCACCGCGTGCCTTTCACGAAACTGGGCACCACCGGCGGCGCGCGCGTCACCGTGGCCGTGGATGGCCAGCCTATCCTGGACGCGGATGCAGCGGAATTGCGGGACATCCACGCGAACGCGCTGGAGCTTGCGCTGGGCTGATCAGGCCCCAGCTCCCAGCAGCCGCGCCGGCAGTAGAAACAGCGCCCGCATAAAAGTCAGCAGGCCGTTCACGGTGATGCCCACGATGCGGAAGGGCAGGAGCATTAGCCAGATGATTGGGTAAAGCACCAGCGCCAGCAGCGCCAGAGGCCAGCACAGCACCAGCAGGATGCACCAGAGCAGGAACTTGGTCATGGGCGCCTCCGGGATAGTCTTCGAAATCCAGGCTGCAATCCCCAGGAAGCTGTGTCGAGAAATAATCGGCGAAAGAACATCACGCACCGGTGAATGGTTTCAAGGTCGGAGGTATGCTCCAAGGACATCCCGGAGCCTTTCATGACCAACTCTTCAAAACTGGGTCTCGACCGCCGTGATTTCCTTAACCTCGGGTTGGCGGTTGGTGCCTTCGCTGTGGCTGCGCCCTTGGGAGGCGGCACGGCAGTGAAAGGCACTCTCAAGCTGGAAGAACTGAGCCTTGCGGAGTTGCAGACGGGGTTGGCCTCGGGGCGCTGGACAGCAAGGGCGCTAGTGCTGGGCTACCTCGCACGGATCCGGTCCCTGGATCAGTCCGGACCCCGGTTGCGGGCGGTGATTGAACTCAATCCCGACGCCATGGCCATCGCTGCGGCGCTGGACCGGGAACGCAAAGAAAAAGGTCCCCGAGGGCCGCTGCACGGCATTCCGGTCCTCATCAAGGACAACATCGACACCGCCGACAAGATGCACACCACCGCCGGTTCCCTGGCACTCATGGAGGCTCCCACACCCAGGGCGGATGCTTTCGTCGTGCAGAGGCTCCGAGAAGCAGGCGCAGTGATCCTGGGCAAAGCGAATCTCAGCGAATGGGCGAATTTCCGGGGGAAGGGTTCCACCAGCGGATGGAGCGGTCGAGGCGGGCTCACCCGCAACCCCTATGCCCTGGACCGCAATCCCTCAGGCTCCAGTTCCGGTTCCGCGGTGGCGGTGGCGGCGAGCCTTTGCGCGGCGGCCGTGGGTACCGAGACGGACGGCTCCATCGTGAGCCCCTCCAATGCCTGCGGCATCGTGGGCCTGAAGCCAACACTGGGTCTGGTGAGTCGCAGCGGCATCATTCCCATCGCTCACAATCAGGATACGGCGGGCCCCATGGGACGCACGGTGCGCGATGTGGCGATGCTGCTGGGCGCGATGGTGGGGCCGGACCCCAAGGATTCCGCTACGGAATCCTCCCGGGGAAAAGCGGTGGAGGATTACACACGCTTTCTGGATCGCGCCGGGCTGAAAGGTGCGCGGCTCGGCGTAGTACGCAGCTTCATGGGTCCCAATCCGCACCTGGCAAAGGCTTTCACCGCCGCGCTTGAGGCGATCAAGGCGGCGGGGGCGGAACTCATTGATCCGATCGAAATGTCCACCAGCGCCTACGACGATGCGGAATTCGAAGTATTGCTTTATGAATTCAAGACAGATCTCAATGCTTATTTGATGGCACGGGGAGGTGCTGTGAAGGATCTCGACGCGCTGATCGCCTTCAACAAGCTCCACGCTGACCCAGAGCTGGTTTATTTCGGTCAGCAGACCCTTCAGCAAGCCAATGGCAAGGGGCCGCTCACAGAGCCAGCCTACCTCAAGGCCCTGGATATCTGCCGCCGCCTCTCCCAGGCTGAGGGCATTGATGCGGTCATGAACAAGCACAAGCTGGATGCGCTGTTGGCGCCCACGGGGAATCCGGCGGATGTGACGGATCTGGTGAACGGCGGTGGGGGCGGCGGTAGTTGCTCTTCCCCCGCCGCGGTTGCGGGCTATCCGCACCTCACGGTACCCATGGGCTTCGCCTTCGGGCTACCCATGGGGCTCTCCTTTTGGGGTCGCCCCTGGAGCGAGAGGATGCTGCTGAACCTGGGCTTCGGATTCGAACAGATCACCCTGGCGCGGCGTCCACCGCTGTTCTATCCCACCGTGAAAATAGGATAAGGAACCAGGTCACAGGCTAAAGGGTCCTTTTCATGACGGCCCAATGGAAAACCTGGAGTAAAAGAGACGCTGATAAAGGATTCTCAATGATCCGTTGGTTCACTTCCCTCCACGGCTTGCTGCTGGCGGTACTCTTCTGCCTGCCCTGGATGACCATCAGTTGTCCTGGACCCAATGCAAGAAAGCCCGGCGAAAATGAAAGCACTCTGCGGGGCTATCAGCTCGCCATCAGCAACGAGGACATTGCACATCCCCATGCGCCAGAGGCCAAAGAAGTCGCCCCAGCCCATCGTTACTGGGTGTTGGACGCGCCTCATCCGGGTTATCTGTTCATCGCCATGTTGGCGCTGGGCATGATGGCCATGGCTGTGGCAAAACTGAACCGTTCAGCAGGCTTTCGCGGTGGTCTGCTGGTCATCTGGATCGGCGCCTGCCTGGCGCTTGGCATAGGTGCCTGGCGAGATCACCAGATCTACAAGGGAGATCCGTGGAATTACCACCTACGATGGCAACCAGCATTTTGGATGACCGTGGTGGCACTGCCCATGGCGGGTGTCTGGCTGGTTCTTAAACGCAGCGATTGAGAGATTGAGCGATTGACGGCATGGAGCCTCATGGTTCAGGCTGGATTCAACCTTTCACAGGAGCAACCATGAAGGCAATGCTACTCACCCTTCTGTTGGCCGCGGCCATCACGCCTAGTTTCGGCCAGGGCACCCCTAAACCAGCCAAGCCCGCCAAAGCAGCAGCTGCTGCACCTGCTGCAGCGGCGCCTGCTCCAGCTGCCACCGGCTTCGTGGGCAACAAGGGTTCCAAGCTCTGCCACAAAGCAGACTGCAAGTCCGTGGCGAAAATGAAGGAGGCCAATAAGGTCAGCTTCGCCAGCGCCGCCGATGCCCAGAAAGCCGGTTACAAGGCCTGCAAGTCCTGCAAGCCTTTTTAGCTGGAAACTTGAAAACGCACCTGAGCGTGGCCCTTCGGGGCCACGTTTCATTTAACCCTTTCAACCTCAGTCTTTTTTCGGGAACTGCCGATCGTAGGATTCTTTGGCGTAGACAGAAGGTGGCACTTCAAATCGGTGCTTGAAGGCGCGGGTAAAAGCAGATGCATCATAAAAGCCGAGCATTTTCGCGACATCCGAGGGCCGCTCGCCATCGGCCAACAAAGTTACGGCACGTTGCAATCGGCGCTCGATCAAGTATTGGTGCGGCGTGGTTCCTGTGGCTTCACGGAACAACCGGATGAAATGATCCGGTGTGCACTTGGCCATGCTGGCCAGCTCAGGCACGCTGTTCTGCTGGCCGATCTGGGCCTCCATGTGATCAAGCACGATCTGAAGCGTGGAGCGGTTTAAACGGTAGGGAAACCGGCTCCGGTCTTCTTTCTCGGATAGGCGTCCAAGCTCAGCTCCCATCAGGATCTGGAAGAGTTCCCGGGTCATGAGCTGAATCCCATCAGGATTCATCATCTCGCTGGTGAAGATATGGAAGAGCTGCTTCAAGCTCTGGCTGCGCAACACAGCAAAAGTATGTTCTTGCCATTTCTTGGGCGGGCTCTGCAAGGTCGAAAGTAACGGTTCCGGGAACGGGCCTTCCAGCTCCAAAGCCGTGAATCCGAACCCCTGCTGCGGTTGGTGGCGCTTCAGGGTATGACCGAACCCGGGCAGCAACAATGCCAAGTCACCGTGGCGGATGATGCCTTCTTCACGATCCCCGTCACTGGTGCAAACCCGCACCGAGGAAGTGGGCAGGATCAAGGTCCAGGCATCTTTGCTGGGCATGGCTTTGGAGGGGATGGGGTCCCTCTTCAGGACGACCAGGCGCAAAGACCCGCTCGAAAAAACCTGGCAGTCTAGGGGATCAGTGGTGAAGGAGTCCATGGCAAAAACCGTTCAAAAAAGTGAAACATCCTTGGCAGGATGGCAGAATTCGCCTCCAACAGTAGGCTTTTTTTCCAGTCCCGATTCTATTGGGTCAGGCTTTTGCCAGAGTACTGGCTAAACTTTGAAAGATCCCCAGCCCATCGGTGCCACCCATCTCAGATTCTACGGCCCGCTCAGGGTGGGGCATCATGCCCAGCACATTGCCCCGGAGATTCACGATTCCGGCGATGCCATTGGCCGCGCCATTGGGTGTTTGCACGACCCCGGTCTGCCCCACCGCATCGCAATAGCGGAAGGCAACGCCGCCGCGGGCTTCCAAATCTATCAATTCACCTGCATCAAGGGTGAAGTTGCCTTCCGCATGGGCAATGGGGACTTTCATGATCTGGCCTGGTTTCATGGCCAATGTGAAGGGCAGATCCGCTCGTTCCACGCGAATATGCACTTGTTGATGAATGAAGCGCAGGCTTTCGTTGCGTAGCAGGGCGCCTGGCAGCAGGTTGGCTTCGCAGAGAATCTGAAACCCGTTGCAGACTCCGAAGACCAGCCCACCATTATCAGTGTGACGCTTGATGTCTCCCATGATGGGCGAGAGCGCGGCGATGGCGCCGCAACGCAGGTAATCGCCGTAGCTGAAACCACCGGGAATGAAAACCAGATCCGTATTTTCCGGCAACTGGGTTTCCTGGTGCCAAACTGGGTAAGTGTCCCAACCCATCACAACCCCGCAAGCGTGCAGGGCGTCGTGATCGCAGTTGGAACCAGGGAAAACGGGGACTGCGACACGCACTAGAGCACCTCGATGGTGGCTTTTTCCATCACCGGATTCACCAATAACTTGTCGCACATGGCCTGGGCCTGGGCGCGCGCCTCGTCGGGGTTGTGGGTAGGAAGGTCCATCTCGATCAAACGCCCAATGCGCAGGTGATCCACCTTGAAGTCGAAGCCATGCAGCCCTTGCTCCACCGCTTTCCCCTGGGGGTCCAGAATTCCAGCCTTCAGCGATACCAGTACGCGTACCTTCATCAATGCCCCCATGGTGAAAATTTTAGCGCGGAAAGGGGGCTCCCCTTCAAGATCCCCGTGGTTTCCAGCGATGGCATTCAAGATCCAGCGTCCCATCGTTGGAGACTTCAATACCCTCCTCGCGGATGCGCTCGATCTGCACCATGGCGCCCCACCAGCGGCCTTTGGAAGGCACGTAGCCCTGATTGTTCACCACGCGATGCCAGGGCAGCTTGGTGCCTTCCGGCAGACCTCGCAACACCATGCCCACCTGCCGTGGACGCCGCGGAAACCCCGCCAGCATCGCGATTTGGCCATAGCTCGCCAGACGCCCCTTGGGGATCTTCGCAACGATGGATAGCACCAGATCACGGAAAGCCGGACCAGGATTTTCGTCTTCGGAAATTCTGCTCATACTTGATGAACGGGCTTCATGGTGATGGGCACGCGGCTACCAAAGCCGCCTTCGTAGCTATGCCAGTTTTCCAGATTTTCTTCAGGATAGGCCCAGCACCAGTAGCCATCTCCGCTATCAAAATCCACAAGCCAGAGGCCTTTTACATCCGCGTCCAGATCACGGATAGCATCGGCCCAGCTCTCCACCAGGACTTGCAGCCGGTCCCGCAGCGCTTCCGCCCGGGCCTCATCCTGCTCCTCGACCTCGCTTAATTCTTCCGCGAGGCTCGCCGCCAATTGAAACACGGGGCCGGTCATGGACCGCACCGCGGGCATCAACGCTTTTGCCTCCTCCAACGTGAAAACTCGGGCCATGCATTCCTCCGCTGCTTCATGATAATCCCATGCGCTTTGTTCCCCTGATCCCGTCCAGTTCCGATCCCGAAGCTTGGGTGGATTTCAGGGATGTGGAGCTTAAGTGGGAAAGCCCGCTTCACAGGCATTGGGAAAACTCGGTTCGAGAGGGGGTGGCCGTCCATGCCCTGCATCTGCCCTCCATGGCGTGGGGTAAAGAGCTACTGCTGGCAGCGCTGGAGTCTCTGCACCCGCTGCTTGGCCCGGATTTCCTGGTGATCCCAACCGATGCGCCTGCAGGCCGTCAAGCCGCTGCAGCCTTTCTTCAGGCCCTGGAGGCCCTACTGGAGCACACATCAGGACGGGGCGTAAAGCTTGCCCTTCGGCCTGCAAAAGGCGCCTTGCCGGCGCTTCTATCACTCTTGAAAGAAGCCCGGGGCGAGGCCGTGGGGTTTTGCTGGGATGCAAGTGTCGGTGCTGATCTTGATCTCATTTCGGATCGTCTCTACACAGCCGTGGGTGAGGTGGAAGCTGATTACACCGCGCTCCAACGCACAGGCTATCGCTGGAACCTGGCGCTGGAAGGCAATCCCGCGGAGCTTCCAGCAAGCATCGCGGCCCTTGAAACGAACTATCCCACGGTGTTTTTCCCGGCAGTCATGCCCACCACGGCCCTGGGTCGCCCAATCGTGCCCGATGAAAGCCTGATCTTTGGCGCCCATTGGAACGCGCGACCAGATCGGAGCAGCGAGTGAGCGGCGCCCTTCTCGTCATCGCGGGGGAGGCCTCTGGCGACATGCACGGCGCAGAACTGTTGCGCGAAATAAAGGCACGGAATCCGACCTTGCGCATCATCGGTATTGGTGGCGACGGCATGGCGCCCTATCTCGATCGCCAATTGGCCCACGTGAAGGATCTTGGCGTTGTGGGCTTCATTGAGGTCATCAAGCACCTACCCTCTTTGAACCGCCTCTTCAAGCGGATTCTAAAGGTGGCAAGGGAAGAAAAAATTGATGCCGCGTTGTTCATTGATTACCCAGGGTTCAATATGCGACTCGCCAAATCCCTGCGCAGCTCCATGCCCACCGTGAAGCTGCACCAGTACGTCTGCCCTCAGGTTTGGGCCTGGAAGAAAGGCCGCATCCCAGAACTGGGCCGAGTCCTCGACACCCTCTACTGCCTTTTTGATTTTGAACCCGCACTTTTTAATGGGCTTTCCGTGGCAGCCATCTGGGTGGGTAATCCGCTGGTGGAAACGGTCAAACCAGAAATGGACCGTGAAACCTTTTTTTCGAGCACCGGTCTTGATCCCTTGCAACCCTTGGTGGCTCTGCTTCCCGGTAGCCGACAAGGTGAGATCCAGCGCCTGCTGCCCCCCATGGCGGAACTGGCGCGGAGGTGGCGCAGTGATGCCAACCATCGCGAGGTGCAATGGGTGCTCCCGGTGGCCAGGACGCTTTCGGATGAATTCATCCGACCCTTTCTTAACGGCACACCCATTCTTCCCGTGCATTCCTGCAGCTATGCAGCCCGCGCTTACGCTGATGCAGCTTTGGTGGCTTCGGGCACGGCGACACTGGAAACGGCCTTGCTGGGAACGCCTTTCGCCATCGTTTACAAGCTCAATCCATTGACCTATGCCATGGCGAAATCCTTCGTGAAGCTTCCCTATTTTGGATTGGCTAATGTCGTTGCCGGGCGCGGCGTGGTGGAAGAGCTGGTGCAGAGCCAAGTGAATCCTGATGAACTATCAAAGGTGCTGACTCGCCTGCTCGACCCCGTCAAGGCGATAAAAACACGTGCAGATCTGGGTACCGTGCGTCAACATCTCGGCCAGCCCGGCGCCGCTGCCCGCGTAGCTGAACACCTGTTCCATTCCATGGAGACTCCCCGTACATGAAACTCATCCTTCCTATCCTGCTGGGCACGACCATCCTTTGTGGGAGCGTGCCGCCTTCGCCTTCCAAGGCCTTGGATCAGCTATTCAAGACTTACTGGGAACATACCCTGCGGACCAGCCCGGAACTCGCCACCTTTGTAGGTGATGGTCGCTACAATCACCGGCTCAGCGATGTGTCTCTTGGCGCTATCCAAAGGGACCTCGCCTGGAAGCGTGCCTTGCTCGCGAAGCTAAAAGCTGTTCCTAGGCAGGGCCTGAGATCAGACGAGCTGCTCAGCTGTGATGTGCTCAATACCCTGATCCAGGAGCAATTGGATGGCGCCCAATTCAAGCCCTGGGAGACGCCTCTCACCCAGATGGATGGATTACATATTGATTTTCCACAGCTCTTCAGCAGCCATCCCTTCAAGACGATCAAGGACTATCACGACTATCTTTCGCGGCTGAAAGCCTTCCCGAAGGCCGTGGACGATGCGATCGCCAACATGCGATCTGGGCTGAAGCATCACGATGTCCCACCGGTGCTTGTGATCCAGGAAGTCATTGGCCAGGTGCAGCCTTTAAGTAGTGGAAACACGGCTGCCGCACCTTTCCTGGAACCCTTGAAGCAATTTCCCGATTGCATCTCCGCGCAGGAACAAACCCTGCTGCGAAAGGCCGTGGACGCTGCGCTCAAACAAGCCGTGACGCCCGCCTACCGTCACCTGTTGAAATTCCTAGAGAATGAATACCTCCCAGGTGGCCGCGTTGAACCAGGGATCTGGGCCTTGAAAAATGGGGAGGCCCGGTATCGCTACGCCATCCGTCACCACACCACTACGAATCTTGATGCGAAGACCATCCACGAGATCGGGCTCACGGAAGTAGCGCGCATCGAAACTGAGATGACCGCCATTGGCACGAGCCTTGGATTCAAGGATCTGGCGACCTTCCGCGAGTCTGTTGCGAAGAAACAGGACCTTCACCCGAAGGGTGGCGCGGAGCTGGTGGCCCGCTACAAGAGCTATGTGGACGGCATGCAGGCCGAATTGCCAAAGCTGTTCGGGAGGTTACCGAAGGCACCGCTTGTGGTGATCCCCATGGAATCCTTCCGGGCTGAGGGCGCCGCTGCTGCGGATTACAACGCCGGGACACCGGATGGGAAGCGGCCCGGACGCTTCGCCGTCAATACGTTCAAGGCTGAAACCCGGTCCATGCTTACGTGTGAGAGTACCGCCTACCACGAGGCCATCCCCGGCCATCACATGCAGATTTCCATCGCACAGGAACTGGACTCCGTTCCAGAATTCCAAAAACACATGCCCTTCACGGCTTTTGAAGAGGGTTGGGCGCTCTACTCCGAGCGCCTCCCGAAGGAGTTGGGCTTCTACCAAGATCCCTATTCCGATTTTGGTCGCTTGAGTGACGAGATGCTGCGGGCTATCCGGCTCGTGCTGGATACGGGCGTCCATGCCATGCACTGGACCCGTGCCCAGATGGTGGATTTCTTCCGCGCCCACGGCACCAACGACGAAGTGGAATTACAAAGTGAAACCGACCGCTACATCGCCTGGCCCGGCCAGGCCCTGGCCTACAAGATCGGCCAGATGAAAATTCTCGAACTGCGGGAAAAGGCAAAAACGAAGTTGGGTGACCGCTTCGATCTCAAAGGTTTCCACGACTGCGTTCTGGGCGGTGGCGCCCTGCCCTTGGACTTGCTGGCGCGGCGCGTGGATGCTTGGAGTGCAAATGAATCCAAGCGATAACAGCAACCCTGAACTCAGCGCTGGCTCGTCCGCTAAGGCTTCGAACCTGCAGTATCACCTCGAGGCCGACTGGAACTTGCTCTACACCTGCAATTTTCGCTGCAACTATTGTTTCTTTCCACCCCAGATCCTCGGCTCAAAACTTCATATTTACGCAGACCCCGAGGGCTGGGCATCGGCCTTCGAATCCACTCAGCACACCTGGCTGCTCCACATCACCGGCGGAGAACCCACTATTTATCCGCGGTTTACAGAACTCTGCGCGCGGCTTTCAGAGCGGCACTTCCTCTCCATCAACACCAACCTTTCCCAACCCGCAATCGAGGGTTTGATCGATTTGGTGGATCCAGGCCGGATCCACTTCATCAATGCCGCCCTGCACGTGGATGAGCGCCTGAAGCGAGGCGGGCTAGACCTCTTCGTGGCCCGGGTGAAGCGGTTGCGGCAGGCTGGTTTCTCCATCATGGCCTCCCTTGTGATGACACCGGAACGAATCCAGGATTTCCCAGACTTCGAGGAGAGTTTCGCTTCCCATGGGCTCGCGCTCCATCCAAAAGTGCTGCGCGGGCAGCATGCGGGCCGTTCTTTCCCGGATTCCTATTCTCACGGAGACCGGGTACTGCTGCGCCAGTACATCGCCCGGGCGGCAGCTTTTGATGCCGCAGTGTCCCGGCCCCTGGGCGAAGCTGCCACCATTGACCTGTTCACCGAAGCCAGCCTTGTAGATGGTCGGAAAGATTACCGTGGGCAACTCTGCGCGTCCGGCTCAAGGTTCGTGCGCATTGAGCCCGATGGGGCTGTATTCCGCTGCGGTACGGTCGAGCGGCTCGGAAACCTACTGGACAAAACCTTGCGCCTGCTTGACTCTCCCCGCGCCTGCGACACCAGTTACTGCCCCTACTTCTGCGAGAAGTACACCCAGCCGCAGTTCCTGCAAGTGCGTCCGGAATAACCTGTCATTCAAGCATTCCCTTCCATCGCCTTGGCAAATCCAAAGTAGGCCGGAAAGGTGCCTACAGGCTTGCTATTACTTGAGACTTGGGACTCATACGGAGTACCGACCCACTACCTCATCCCACTGCCCCTTGGCCTTCAAAATTTCTTCCACCACTGCCCGCAGGATGCCGCGACCGCCGTACAGGGGCACGATCCAATGGGCTGCGGCACGTACTTCAGCCACGGCATCTTCGGGGCAGGCCGCCAAGCCCACGCGCGTGAGCAAGGGCAGATCGTGCAAGTCATCACCGATGAAGGCGACCTCATCCATCTGCAACCCATACTTGGCGCAGAGCTGCTCCAGGATGGGGAGTTTTTCCAGATGCCCCGCGAAGCAGTCCACCACCTCCAGGTGCTTTGCGCGATTCCATGTGGAAGGCGAATCCAGCCCCGAAATGAACGCTACCGGTATGCCCGCCTTTTGCAGCCACTTGATGCCCGCCCCGTCCCGCACGTTGAAAGCCTTGGTATGGCCGGGTTCAGGGCCGAAATGAAGGGATCCGTCCGTGAGCACACCATCGACATCGGTGCACAGCAGCTTGATTCGGCGGGCGCGGAATTGGAGGTCGGTCATTCCCCATTATTTCCGGATAGCTGGGAAAACGCAGACAATTGCAGGAAGACCATTCGCGGCGCGACAAAATGACATCACTTCGACTGCATCTGATTCCCCTCGCTGTGGTGTGCATTTCTGCGTCAGCTCAGGACCCCTGGAGCTCGGTTGATCAGGCGGTGGCAGGGGCTCGCAGTCCCGACA